>NZ_JBCNAD010000046.1:0-65753 GCF_050477905.1 Neobacillus pocheonensis
CCTGGAGCGGAAATCAACAGCTAAATTAAACAGAGCCAAAAAATTAAATCATATTCATCTAAGGGGGCTTACCATTGAATACTGGTACGGATCGTGTAAAAAGAGGCATGGCTGAAATGCAAAAGGGCGGCGTCATTATGGACGTGGTGAATGCTGAGCAAGCGAAAATAGCAGAAGAAGCAGGAGCGGTAGCTGTAATGGCATTGGAGCGCGTTCCTTCTGATATCAGGGCAGCTGGCGGAGTGGCAAGAATGGCAGATCCACGAATTACTGAAGAAGTTATGAATGCGGTGTCCATTCCAGTTATGGCAAAAGCACGTATTGGACACATCGTTGAAGCCCGGGTTCTTGAAGCAATGGGTGTTGATTATATAGATGAGAGCGAAGTTTTAACACCAGCAGATGAAGAGTACCATCTAAATAAAAAAGTTTATACTGTTCCATTTGTTTGTGGTTGCCGTGATCTTGGCGAAGCAGCTCGTCGTATTGGTGAGGGTGCATCCATGCTTCGTACAAAAGGAGAGCCGGGAACTGGTAATATCGTAGAAGCTGTTCGTCATATCCGTAAGGTAAATGCTCAAGTAAGTAAGGTCATTTCAATGAGTGAAGATGAATTGATGACAGAGGCAAAGTTACTTGGAGCTCCATATGAACTACTTCTTGAGATTAAACGTCTTGGACGCCTGCCTGTAGTAAACTTTGCAGCTGGTGGAGTAGCAACGCCTGCTGATGCAGCACTTATGATGCAGTTAGGTGCTGACGGAGTATTTGTTGGTTCTGGAATCTTCAAATCTGATAACCCAGCAAGATTCGCTAAAGCAATCGTTGAAGCAACAACCCACTACCAGGACTATCAACTAATTGCAGAGATTTCAAAAAATCTTGGAATTGCGATGAAAGGTATTGAAATTTCGACTCTGTCTCCTGAAGCCCGTATGCAGGACCGGGGTTGGTAAGTCGTTTCTAAACGTTAAGGTTGAAGTACTCGCATTACTTCGGGCTGCTATGTGAACATGGTTGTTTCGTTGGAAGTATTGCCGGCTAAAAAAATTCATATCTATCTAGAAGGATTTCGAAATATAATGGAGAATTTATGATTAAATGTTATTGTCAATAAAATATTGGGAAGTACTAATTCATTAGTGAAAACGCTTTAACATTTTTGAAAATTTTGAATATTTGTATTGACATTGTTTTTATTGCCCAGTATACTCGGGTTAGAAAAACAATATAATCTGTTGTTTTTTGAAAGGTGGTTTAGGGGCATGCAAACACTGGAAACAGTGATTGTTACAGGATATGCAAAAGCTCCACAGGGAACTTCCATGTATGAAATGTATAAGCATGCAGGAATTGTCCTCGAAGTGGATCTGAAAGAACATCAAATTATCGGTGCTGAATTCACATTCGTAACAGACCTAACGAAAAATTATTTTCAAAAACTATTGGTAGGCTACAAACTTCAAGACGGTGTTGAGCCGCTGATTGAACGGATTCAAAGCTTTTATTTTGCTCCATCCCAGCAAGCGATCATTGTTGCTCTTCAAGCAGCAGTTCAACGTTACTGGGATAACGTGAAGCAAATGAATACATAACGTTTGGTTATAATAAAGTGGGAAGATGACCTCTTCCCATGGTCTTATTAAAACCGGGCAAACATGAACACTTTGTGAGGAATGTTCGTTAGAACGACATTCTTTATAGAGGATTCATGTTTTGCTCGGTTTTTTATATTTCCGAACTGTTAACATCCCAATAATCGATGGAGAGGAAGTGAAAAAAGATGAGCAAGTTGATTACATGCAATGAAGCTGTAAAAAAGGTTAAAAGCGGCTCTCGAATTATGGTGGGGGGATTCGGTCTTGTAGGCTGTCCACTTAGTTTAATAGACGCTTTAGCTCAAACGGAAGTAAAAGACTTAGAGATTATTAGTAATAACCTTGGAGAACCAGGCAGAGGTCTTGGAGTTCTAGTACGACAAAAAAAAGTAAAAAAAGCGATAGGTTCCTATTTTACCTCCAACCCAGAGGTGGTTAAAGCCTATCAGGATAAAGAATTGGAAGTGGAGCTTCTTCCGCAGGGAACGATGTCTGAAGCCATTCGAGCGGGGGGTGCTGGAATCGGAGGGTTTTATACACCGGTAAGTGTAGGAACGAAAATCGCTGAAAACAAAGAAGAGCGCACTCTAAACGGTAAAAAATATGTGTTCCAAGAGCCTCTTAAAGCTAATGTTGCTTTCATTAAAGCGAAAAAGGCGGACCAATTAGGGAATCTCATTTACAACAAATCAGCAAGAAATTTTAATCCGATGATGGCAACTGCTGCGGATGTAGTTATTGCAGAGGTGGATGAAATGGTGGAGGTAGGCCAAATTTCTCCTGAAGAAATTGTGACCCCCCATCTATTCGTTGATTATATCGTGGTGAAAGGAGGTAACTAGTTTGAGCGTAAAGCAATACATTGCTGCAAGAGCAGCAAAGGAATTAAAACAAGGCGATATTGTCAATTTGGGGATAGGGATTCCAACGCTAGTGGCGGATTATATTCCCTCAGATGTGAAAGTTTTTTTACATTCGGAAAACGGCATTCTTGGCGTAGGTCCTACCCCAGATTCAGAGCATATTGACCCTAATCTTGTCAATGCCGGGAAACTGCCTGTCACAGTATTGGAAGGTTCATCCTTTTTTGATAGTGCTTCCTCTTTTGCGATGATTCGCGGAGGGCATGTAAATGTATCAATTTTGGGTGTGCTGCAAATCGATGCAAAGGGGCAGATCGCGAACTGGGCCGTACCAGGAAAAAGTGTTCTTGGTGTAGGCGGGGCGATGGATTTATTGGAAGGCTCCAAAAAGGTGATTGTCACAACGATGCATACGAATAACGAGGGGGAGTCAAAAATCGTCAAGGAATTAACCTATCCAATCACATCGGAACGAAGCGTGGATTTAATTATTACTGATTTGGCGGTGTTCGACGTAAAGGAGGATGGACTTTATCTTATCGAGCTGTCCCCTGGAGTTTCCCTTGAGGAAGTTCAAAAGAAAACCGACGCACCTTTCCATATTGCTGAATCTTTCAAAAAAGCCAAAGAGGTGACCGCGTAGTGGTTGTCATTGTAAATGCATATCGGACGGCTATTGGAAGTTTCGGCGGATCTCTGTCGGTTACACTTCCAGAAGAACTGGTATCCCTCATCATGAAGAATAACCTATCGTCTTCAGGTAACGGTGCCAATATTGTCGATGAAGTTATCGTCGGTCAAACCAAGCAAAGTGCACATGCTCCAAATATTGCAAGAGTCGCTGCCTTACTTGCCCATTTTCCAGAATCGATTCCTGCTTATACCGTTCATCGTCAGTGTGGTTCAGGTATGCAGGCCGTTATGAACGGGGCGATGTCCATCTTGACAGGTCAGTCGGACGTCGTTTTAGCAGGAGGGGTCGAAAGTATGTCACAAGCTCCTCATTATCTGGTCGGTTCTCGATTCGGCCTTAAGATGGGAGATGTGACGCTGTATGATTCAAATACGGAGAGTCAGCCAAAATCGCAGCCAGAGGAGATATACGGTCGCTTCACCATGGGGCAAACAGCCGAATGGCTGGCTGCAAAATATAACATCAGCCGCCGGGAACAAGACGAATTCGCCTTTAGAAGTCAGCAGAAAACGAAACGTGCGATTGAAATGGGAAAGTTTGAGGAAGAAATCATTCCTGTTCCGGTTAAGGAAGGAAAAAAGGGGATCAGAAACTTCGCGATAGATGAGTACCCAAGATTGACGGACATCGAAACGTTAGGAACTCTTCGTTCTGTTTTTCAAAAGGATGGTACGGTAACAGCCGGAAACTCATCCGGCAGAAATGATGGAGCCTCTATGCTGCTGTTGATGTCAGAAGAAAAAGCGAAACAACTTGGAGTGGCCCCAATGGCAAGGATTCGTTCCTTTGCTGCAGCGGGTGTATCACCAAGAGAAATGGGAATCGGTCCGGTTCCTGCATCAGAAATCGCTTTGAAAAAAGCGGGTCTTCGTTTGGAAGATATCGATTTGATTGAATTAAATGAAGCATTCGCTGCTCAAAGTCTTGCATGTTTAAAAGAATGGGGCATTAAAGGAGACAACGTGAATGTAAACGGAGGGGCAATTGCCTTAGGCCATCCACTTGGGTGCTCCGGTGCAAGAATCATTACGACATTATGTCATGAGCTTGAAAAACAAAAACGGCAATATGGCCTTGCGACGATTTGTGTGGCAGGGGGATTAGGAATGGCAATGGTGGTGGAAAGATGGATGGAATAAAAAATGACTATGTGTTTCACCGGGATTTAAACAAGGAGTATCCGATCATTACTCACGGTGAAGGGGTCTATCTCTTCGATGAGAATGGGAAAAAATATTTGGATGCTTGCTCGGGAGCGGTTGCGGCCAACTTGGGCCATGGGATTTCTTCTATAGGAGAGGCCATGGCAGAACAAGCAAAAAAAGCCGCTTTCGTCCATACCATGCGGTTCGAGACGAAAGCGTTGCATGAACTGGCTGAAACAATCGGAAAAATGGCACCAGACCTTTTAAATAAAGTGTATTTTACAACCGGAGGCTCCGAAGCTAATGAAAGTGCTTTGAAGTTGGCAAGGCAATATCATCGGGATGCCGGCAGACCCCAAAAACACATTGTGATTGGGCGTTGGCAGTCGTATCATGGCAACACCATCGGCTCTTTATCAGCAGGCGGAGACGTTAAAAGAAGACATGCCTACACGCCTAATCTTTTAAACTATGCCCATGTCTATTCTCCTTACTGTCACCGATGTCCATACGATCGTCAAAAAGATGATTGTCTCGCTAACCAAAACTGGACGTGTGTAACGGATCTTGAAAGAACCATTTTTGCGCTTGGACCTGAGAATGTCTCGGCATTTATTGCCGAACCGATTGTCGGAAGCCAGCAGGGGGCTGTCCCACCGCCACTGGGGTATTTTAAAAAAGTTCGGGAGCTTTGTGACCGTTACGAAATCGTCTTAATCATCGATGAAGTGATGACAGGATTTGGCCGCACTGGTACCAACTTCGCGACCGAACAGATTGGAATCAAGCCTGATATCATCACATTCGGAAAAGGGGTATCAGCGGGATATGCCCCGCTAGCCGGAATGATTGTTCATGATCGGTTAATTGAGGGGCTCATGCAAAACAGCGACGGGAAATTCATTCATGGTTACACCTATAGCGGGCATCCAGTGGCGGTCGCAGCCGGTCTTGCTGCATTGGAAGTATATAAACAAGACATGGTGCTGGAAAATGTGAAAAAACAAGGCCTTTACCTTGTCAATCGACTTATGGAACTGAAGCAAAAGCATGCTTACATATCTGATGTTCGTGGCAGAGGCCTTTTAATCGGTATGGAGCTTGTGAAGGATCGTTGGCTAGATCTGTTATTCGATCCATCTGAAAAAGCTGCTGAACGATTGAATAATATTGCAATGGAACTCGGTGCGGTTTTTTATCCCGGCTCCGGTTCCATTGACGGAACAAAGGGGGAGCACCTTATCATCAGCCCTCCCTTAAATGTCACGAAAACAGAAATTGATGAGATTGTGAGAATTTTAGATGAAGCATTCACGATATTTAAGGGTCAATTAAGAAAGGATGAAATCTATGAAATTACAAAATAAAACAGAAGAGATTCAAGAAAAAGCAAAAAAACATTTATCACCTGTCATGACAAGGGTGACCGATCTTGTCATTGAAAAAGCGCATGGCGCCAAATTTTGGACAACAGACGGAAAAGAATATATCGATTTCGTATCAGGAGTGGCAGTCAATGCAGTTGGACATACGAACGAAAAAATGGTGGCAGCCATTAAAAAACAAGCTGAATCCTTGATTCATCTTGGATTGAACTATGGTTATTATGAAACCGCAGCAAATTTGGCGGAAAAGCTTGCTTATATCACACCAGGAAATTTAGACACTGTCTTTTTCTCCAATTCCGGTGCTGAAGCTATTGACGGTGCGCTCAAACTAGCTAAGGCAGCCACTGGCAGACCAGCGATTATTGCTTTTGAAGGATCGTTTCATGGCCGTACATTAGGAGCAACAGCGATTACGGCATCAAGCTCTAAATACCGTCGTTATTATGAACCGATTTTAGGCGAGGTTTACCACGTTCCATATCCGTACCCAAGCCAGCTGAAAAACATTAAAGAAGAAGAAGTAGAAGAATATTGTTTAAATCAGCTTCAGAAATTGTTCGATTTACGCGTAGATCCTTCACGTGTAGCGGCCATCATCATTGAACCGGTAATGGGTGAAGGCGGCTATTATCCGGCACCGCCAAGCTTTTTACAGACTTTAAGAAAGGTATCAGAGGATCATGGCATTTTGCTTATCTTTGACGAAGTACAAACCGGATTTGGCCGTACAGGGAAAATGTTCGCAGCAGAGCATGCGGATGTGACTCCTGATATTTTGGTACTGGCAAAAGCGCTTTCCGGTGGCATGCCTCTTGGTGCCATAGTGGCAAATCGTGAGCTTCATGAAAAATGGCCGACTGCTGGTCATGGTTCGACCTTTGGAGGAAATCCAATTTCGTGTGCTGCGGCATTGGCAAACATTGAGGTAATTGAGGAAGAGAAGTTAGTAGAACGAAGTGCTAAACTCGGTGCCGAGATTGTCGGCCGACTTCACAACTCGGTAGGACATTTACCGGGGATTGTTGAAGTGCGGGGTGTCGGCATGATGATTGGTATTGAATTCGATTCGCAATCTGCCGCTGCCTTTGTACCAAAAATTAAATCGAAAGCACTGGAAAATGGCTTGCTCATTATGAACTGCGGTGTAAGCGGGCAAACGATTCGACTAATGCTGCCTCTTAATATTCAAGAAGATGTTCTTGATGCAGGTTTAACGATTTTAGAAGATGTGATAGCAGATACAATTTCAGGAAACTAATTTACGTTACCATGGAAAACCACGAAAAAGGAGGTCAAGTGAATGTCTAGTCGTATCAAAACAGATATTCTTCAGGGAGATCTTTATATAAACGGAAAATGGGTTAGTGCGCCGGACCAGGCCTACTTTGAAAGCTTAAATCCGGCAACGGGGGAACTTGTCGGCATCTGTGCGGCCGCTACATCTGAGCAAGTGAATGAGGCCGTCACTAAAGCAAACGAGGCATATTCACAATGGAGGGACACCTCAATACCAGAACGAGCGGCTTATTTAATGAAAGCAGCGCAATTGTTTGAAATACGAAAAGAGGAACTTGCTTCTGTTATGACAAAGGAAATGGGCAAAGTTCTGCCTGAGTCTTTAGGCGAAGTTGGAGTGGTCATCGCGACTGCTCAATATATGGCAGGTGAGGGACGTCGCCTCTTTGGAGAAACGGTCCCTGCTGGCTTTCCGGACCGGAACGTAAGGATGGTTCGTGAACCACTTGGAGTTGCGGCGTGCATAACACCTTGGAACTTCCCGGTTGCACTTGCTTCCTACAAAATCTTTTCAGCTTTGATTGCTGGGAATACCGTCGTATGGAAGCCTGCTTCAGAGGTTGCTCTATCGGCAAAAATTTTCGTAGAAGTTTTAGATGAAGTAGGATTGCCTGCAGGGGTTGTGAACCTAATTACCGGTTCAGGGAGAAAAGTCGGACAAACACTTGCAGAGCATTCGGATATTAAAGTCATTTCGTTTACGGGCTCAACAGAAGTCGGACAGAAACTGGCAGAAATGAGCAGTAAAACGTTAAAACGTATTTCATTGGAATTGGGTGGAAAAAATGCTGTGATTGTTTTGAAGGATGCAGACTTGGACAAGGCGGCCGACGGAATCGTAAAATCTGCGTTTACGACAACTGGGCAGCGCTGTACTGCGGCAAGTCGAGTAATCGTCGAGCGAACAGTAAAGGAACGGCTCGTACAAAAAATAGTAGACTTAACAAAGTCTATGAAAATAGGAAATGGACTTGAAGAAGGAAATCAAGTCGGCCCACTCGTAAATGAAGACCAGCTCCATACTGTCGAAAAATATGTAAAAACAGCAATTGAAGAGGGTGGAAACATTGTGACTGGCGGGCAGCGTGTCAAAGAATTAGGCGGTTATTATTATGAGCCGACCATCATTGAGAATGTGAAGCCGGATGATACCATTGCACAGGAAGAAATATTTGGTCCTGTTCTTGCCATCATTGAAGTAGATTCATATGAGAAAGCCATGGAAGTAAATAACGGAACAATTTATGGGTTATCAACTTCTATTTATACCGAAAGCCTTCATTATGCGAACCGTGCTGCAAAGGAAGCTGTAAGCGGACTTGTATACATTAATAACGGAACGTCCAATGCTGAGATGGGTGTGGCGTTTGGGGGGATGAAAATGTCCGGAAACGGTCACCGGGAAGTTTCCCATCATGCATTCGATGTCATGACAGAATGGAAGTCGATTTATACGAACTATTAAAAAACGGCTATGCCTAATACAAAGGGGGAAACCATGATAAACAAGCGTATTGGTATCGCATTCTTTTACCATGAGTCCCACAGTTTCAGCCCGATGAAAACGGAAATCGAACAGTTTCGAAATGAAGGCTACTTTATCGGCGATGAAATTTATAATGCCTACACAGGGACGAAAACGGAAGTAGGAGGGTTCCTGGATGTATTGAGCAAGGAAGAGGATGTGGAAATCGTCCCACTACTTTGCGCGGCTGCGGTTCCATCTGGAATGGTGTCAACAGAAGCGTATTCCATCATCGAAAGCCGAATGCTAGAGTCCATCCAGCAGGCGGGAAGGCTGGACGGATTATTGCTTGCACTGCATGGAGCGATGGTCGTCGAGCACCTCTTTGATCCAGAAGAGCATTTACTCGGAAAAATTCGCGGGCTTATCGGACCGAATGTCCCGATTGCTACAACACTGGATATGCACGCTAATTTAAGTGAAAAAATGATTGATTACACACCACTTCATTTTGGATTTAAAACATATCCGCATATTGATATGTACGAACAAGGTATTCATGCGGCAATCGCTTTGTTAAATCAATTAAAGGAAGGTGTGACTTACTACGCTTCTTTTGAAAAGTTGCCGATGATGCCTCCCTCTATCAATATGAGAACTGCAGAAGGCCCGATGCACAAAATGATAGAGTGGGCGAAACAAGCCGAAGAGGAAGCAGGTATTTATCATGTGTCCGTATTTGGTGGCTTTCCTTACTCGGATATTCCCATAGTCGGTGCAAGTGTACTTGTTGTTTCTCTCAATTCGCAAAAAGGAAAAGAGACCGCCCAAAAGATAGCTTCCTTGTTCTGGAGCGTAAGAGAAGAATTTATCATGGATTTGCCCGGTGTAAAAGAAGGGCTCGCTTTGGCCATGTCGATTGAAGACGACAAACCGGTCGTGCTGGCGGACATCTCGGATAATCCTCTAAGCTGCGGGAGCGGGGATACAACAGAACTGCTTCGGGAGATGGTGCACATGGATATTCCTAACACACTGTTTGGAGGACTCAATGATCCCGAATCGATTGAGGCTTGTCGTCAGGCTGGAATCGGAAACAAGGTTTCCCTGCACCTTGGAGGAAAAGTATCGCCAGAATTTGGCGAACCCGTTCAAGTCGATGCAACGGTTGTGGCGTTATCGGATGGTGTTTTTTACAATTCTGGTCCCTTCAATCAGCATTTAAAAGTGGATTTAAAGGGAACGGCACACATTCGCGTAGGTAGGATGGATGTCCTCCTTATAGGAAGGCCGATGTCAGCGAATGATCCAGAAATGTTTCGTCATATTGGCCTTGAGCCGCAGACAAAGAGAATTCTAGGGTTAAAAGCTAAAAATCATTTCCGGGCAGCGTTTGAGCCGATTGTAGGCCGTATTATTTATGTGGATGCACCTGGTGTTGCTTCCAATCGTTTAACAACTTTTACGTATCGTCACATTCCAAGGCCAATTTGGCCGCTGGATGATATCCAATATGAAATGGAACAAAGGGGGAAAGAAACATGGAAACAATGAACAAAACTTATTATGTTGAAATACCGGCTTCCTTAAAACCAGATCAACTAAGCATGATGATGGAGCTTGAGAAAGATGCGTTTCCAGGAATGGGAGCAGTAGATGAACAAACCCTTGTTCCGCTTACTCGCTATGGGAAACTCATTCAATATCGACAGTCTAATGATTCAAGACCAATCGCCATTTGTGAATTGATGAGAGATTACCATGATTTTCAAAAGGCCTACATTTTTGGGTTTTATGTCCGTTCTGACCAGCAAGGGAAAGGAATCGGGAAATTATTTTTACAGGACATTTATCCGATTCTAAAGCAGGATGGTTTTCGAAAGGTCTGCTTAACGGTTAGTACTAAAAACACAGCAGCCGTCAAGTTATATGAAAAATTAGGATTCGTTATCAAAGAGACGAGATCCGATGAATTTGGCGAAGGGGAAAATCGCTATTATATGGAGTACTACATTACTAAATAATTGAATTACCTCGGGAGAACTAATCAAAAAAACGGTCATAAAAAGTATGTAAATTCATGGAGGGGTTATGATGAGAAACACTTTATTCAAGCCAAAAAGACATTGGAAAGAAATCGAACTTTGGAAGGATGTCACGGACGAGCAATGGAACGATTGGGTTTGGCAATTGACAAATACAATCAAAAATTTAGAAGACTTAAAGAAAGTAGTCAACTTAACACCAGAGGAAGAAGAAGGGGTGTTAATCTCAACTAAAACGATTCCATTAAACATCACGCCCTATTATGCATCACTTATGGATCAGGATGATCCAAGATGTCCGGTTCGTATGCAGTCTGTTCCAATTTCTGAGGAATTGCATAAAACAAAATATGATTTAGAAGATCCCCTTCACGAAGATGAAGATTCACCAGTACCTGGGTTAACACATCGATATCCTGATCGTGTGTTGTTCCTAGTAACAAACCAATGCTCCATGTACTGCCGTTACTGCACAAGAAGACGCTTCTCTGGACAAATCGGAATGGGCGTACCAAAGAAACAGTTAGACACAGCGATTAATTATATCGCTTCTAATCCGCAAATTCGAGATGTGCTGATTTCCGGTGGAGACGGACTCTTAATTAATGACAATATATTAGAATATATTTTAAAGAATTTACGTGATATTCCGCATGTAGAAATTATTCGTATTGGTACAAGAGCACCTGTCGTGTTTCCACAGCGTATTACTGAAAATCTTTGTAATATCTTGAAAAAGTATCATCCAGTTTGGTTGAATACACATTTCAATACTTCAATTGAAATTACGGAAGATTCAAAGCGAGCCTGTGAAATGCTTGCAAATGTTGGTGTCCCGCTTGGGAACCAGTCGGTTATTTTAGCAGGCATAAACGACAGTGTACCAATCATGAAACAGCTTATGCATGATCTTGTAAAAATTCGCGTACGTCCATATTATATTTACCAATGTGATCTATCAGAAGGAATCGGTCATTTCCGTGCACCAATCAGCAAGGGATTGGAAATCATGGAAGGACTGCGCGGCCATACATCTGGATATGCCGTTCCTACATTTATTGTTGATGCTCCGGGTGGTGGCGGTAAAATCCCATTGCAACCGAACTATATCATTTCTCAAAGTTCCAATAAAGTAGTTTTACGTAACTTTGAAGGTGTGATCACATCCTATCCAGAACCACAAAATTATGAGGCCGGCAGTGCAGAGGATTATTATAAAAAGGTTTATCCTGAAGTGTTTGAAAAGTTTGAAAGTAACGGCGTTCTATCGATTATTGATGATACGAAATTTAACCTTACTCCAGAAGGATTAAAACGGTTAGACCGCCGCAAAACCTATAAGGAAAATCCTGAACATAGCTCATTAAAGAATAAACGTGATAAACGTGACGAGTTGAAAGAGAAAAAATTCCAGGCGCAAATGAACAAGTACGAGACAGTGGGAGCAAAGGAGGAATAATTTTGATTTGTCAATGGTGCGAATCTGACACAGCACGTGAATCGAGCAACACAGTGTATTGGGAACTTCCAGATGGGACAAAAGTGATCGAAATTCAGGACACACCATCCATTCAATGCTTAGAATGCGGAATGAACTATCAAACTGATCATACGGTAAAAGAAATTGAGGATCAGCTATTTTTAATTGATACCTCAAAGTTCGAAAAAAGTATGACGTATGAAACACTTATGGCAACTCCACGCTTACTGAAGCGAAACTACTTTGATTTTTCAAATAAGTAGCGAGATGTATCCCGTTTTTTGATCTTAAACAGTCATGAATTTTATTCTGAAGGACAATTTATCCCTATCATCCTCATGAAGGGATAAATTGTCCTAGCTAACAATCAGTAGGGGATCACATCATCCAACCGATTGAGGTTTTTTATTATCAATTATTTGTATGCGTTTTCTTGTCATCTAAGTAAATACATCGGAAAAGCAGATGGAAATGAACATAGGTTTTCTAAAAAGTAAGAGAGATCCTTATCGTTCAAAATTGAAGGAGGACAAGAATGGAAGCACTTAAAAGCTATAAACATGACGAAAATAATCAGAAATATCAGAATAATGAAGATGGTAAAGAAATTAAACGCCATCTAAAGGCACGTCACATGACGATGATTGCGATTGGAGGCTCAATTGGGACAGGTTTATTTTTAGCGACAGGGGCGTCCATTCAAACAGCGGGACCTGGTGGAGCGCTAATCGCATACGGAGCTATCGGCATCATGGTTTACTTTTTGATGACAAGTCTCGGGGAAATGGCAACTTTTATGCCGATTTCGGGCTCTTTTTCTACATATGCCAGCCGCTTTGTTGATCCGGCATTAGGTTTTGCACTCGGATGGAATTATTGGTTCAACTGGGCTATTACACTGGCGGTTGAAATAGCTGCATCCGCTATTATTATGAAGTTCTGGTTGCCGAATGTACCGAGCATCGTGTGGAGTGCATTGTTTTTAGGACTAATCTTTTTATTGAATGCCTTATCAGTAAAAAGTTACGGAGAATCGGAGTATTGGTTCTCTTTAATAAAAGTAGTAACAATCATCGTTTTCATTGGAGTCGGATTGCTCACCATTTTCGGCATTCTAGGAGGGCAGTTTATTGGGTTTAAGAACTTTACGATCGGAGATGCTCCGGTTCATGGCGGTCTTCTATCCATTTTAAGTATTTTTTTCATCGCAGGTTTTTCATTTCAAGGAACAGAACTCGTGGGGATTGCTGCAGGAGAAAGTGAAGAGCCCGAGAAAAACGTACCTAAGGCAATTCGACAAGTATTTTGGCGTATTCTTCTATTCTATATCGTTGCTATTGCTGTCATTGGCCTCATTATTCCATTTACAAGTCCTAACCTATTAGGAAGGGATGTCGACGGCATCGCAGTCAGCCCTTTTACCCTTGTATTTAACAAAGTGGGAATTGCGTTTGCTGCATCTGTGATGAATGCTGTTATCTTGACATCGGTCCTATCAGCGGGGAATTCCGGTTTATATGCATCAACACGCATGCTTTGGTACATGGCAAAAGACGGTCAGGCACCGAAATTTTTACAAAAAGTAAATAATCGCGGGATTCCTATGAATGCTCTTGTCCTGACAACTATTTTTGGAGGCTTGGCTTTTTTAACGTCCATTTTTGGAGATCAAGTTTATACATGGTTATTAAATGCGTCAGGATTAACTGGATTTATCGCATGGCTTGGAATTGCAGTCAGCCACTACCGATTTAGAAAAGCATATATCGCCCAGGACAGGGATATGAAAGAGTTGAAATTTAAAGCAAAATGGTTTCCACTCGGTCCGATTCTCGCTTTTGCGATGTGTATCATTGTCATTTTCGGCCAAAATTATCAAGCATTTTTAACTAATGAGATAGATTGGTATGGAGTAGCCGTGTCCTATATTGGCTTACCGATCTTTTTGGCATTTTGGATTGGGTATAAATTCGTTCATAAAACGAAGGTCGTTCCACTAAAGGAATGTTCTTTTGATGAGATGTCATCAAACTAGCGATTTTATTAGTTCCTGTAATAAATGCATTGGATCATCCTGTCAAACACATGGAATCATTAAAATAGGTGGAATAGGATGATGAATTTTTGTAGATAAATGTAATTTGCTTCGTTTTTTTGAAAATCTGCCAATCCTTTCAGGGGAAACGAAAAGTATTTTTTATGTATTTTGATGCGGGACAGCTATTGATTCCAGGACTATTGAGTGATTAGTACGAACATAGTCCTCCCCGCTATCATAGTGCTTCTATAAACAATCAATTGCTCATGAAATGGCTATAAGCCAGGTTCTGTACTTCTGTACTGCAAACGGCTGCAAGCCTCGTACTGGAAGTAGTAGTCATATAACTATCGGCCAATGGCCAATCCATCCGTTAGGTTCATTTTCCGCAGGATGATGCCCCTACCTAAATTTGGGTTGCTCGCTCGTGGGGTTTACCCGTTCCATCTTTTCCGTTTCCAGAAAAGCTCGTCACTGTGGCACTTTCAGGTTATTCACAGCATATCCCGAAGGACTTAGCATGATTTCACCGCCGTCAGCCGAAACTTTTGATCGACTGCCCATCCTTGCAGATGGCACGAACACTACAGGCATCTCAGCACTGTGCGAGCCTGGACTTTCCTCAGCTCCTATAAAGGAACCGCGACTACTCACCATTTCATGTGTATCCATTCGTTCAGAAGCGACAAGAGATAATATATCAGGATAATGAGGATAAATCTTTAGTAGATTAATTCCAATGTTTCCAATCATTTTTAGGCTTATTAGGTTCTCTGATAAAAGGTGTAAGGTAACATTAATTATTACCTTCCCCAAAAACAAAAGCTTTACTATAAAATAGTTCGCTGCCTAAAGGATCTCCATTTAAAAGATGATTAGGTATTCCTGATTTTCAGGGATTAACGTTTTTGATAATAGGAGAGGTTTTATTTTGATAACAAAATCGAACAAGGATATAACAATTCCCATATAAAACTTTATGCGGATGGCAAACTTATTTAAGGCCGAGTAGAAAAAAACGATATAGAGATGATTAGAGAAAGACCATTTGCAGTGATTAACTTAGTGTATAAAATAGAACATAAACCAGAAAAATTAGTGGTTGAGTATAATATGTTTATGGATGATTCTGACCCAAGCCATGCGAATTATGCAACGGTTAAATTGGATGGGAAACAACAACAAAAGGTTTTAACCTTTGAATCAAGGGAATTAGAAATTGGCGAAATAAGTTTATTACAAAACGTAAAACAGTTTGTAGTTATAGGATTAGAGCATATATTTTCTGGTTATGATCATATCTTGTTTGTCATTAGTTTGCTTTTTGGAGCTAGGACGATTCGTCACATTCTTTCCTTAGTCACAGCCTTTACGATCGCACATAGTATTACATTGGCTCTGGCGACTTTTAATATTGTTCAGCTCCCAAGTAGATTTGTAGAGTCAGCAATCGCATTAAGCATAATTTATGTTGCACTTATAAACATATTTAATAAGGACTCTAAACACCAACCATGGCTTGCCTTTGGTTTTGGACTCATACATGGATTTGGATTTGCAGGAATTCTATCGGAAATGAGATTAGATAGCAATCATATGGCTATGTCTCTTCTATCCTTTAATATAGGAATAGAAATTGGTCAGCTAGTAATCGTGTCCTTAGCTTTTCCATTAATTTTGTGGATAAGAAAATTAAGATATAGACCAATCCAATGGGTCATCCCTAGTACATCAGCTGCGATATTAGCTTTTGGGCTAGTTTGGTTTATTCAAAGAGCTTTTTAAATGTAAATCTTTGCCGCCATTAATGGCGGCATTTGTTATAGTGCTCTCTCAGTGCGTGTCTCGCACTACAATTTTTCGCCATTTAGAAAAATAGTAAATTAGTTTGCCCGCTTTTTCTTTTGATTTTTATTGTGAACATTAGATTTATTCAGTATATTTAATGTAATGTCACAGGAGAGAGGAAGGTAAAATGAATCAATCCTATTTTTATTTAAAACTAGAAACACATCAAATACATATGTCTTATAAAAATGAAGAACGACGCGTGCGTGTTTTATTGCCGAAAAATTATTATAATGATGCGACTGAATATTATCCAGTTGTCTATATGCATGATGGACAAAATGTTTTCTACAGTAGTGAATCGTATAGCGGGTATTCATGGAAAGTTATTCCGGCAATTAAACAAAACCCCGATTTACCAAAGATGATTGTTGTGGGGATCGATAATGCTGGACAAGATCGAATTAATGAATATACGCCTTGGAAAATTACTGAAAGCCCACTTCCTGAAGATATTGAACTAGGCGGAAGAGGAGCGGAGTTTGCAGAGTTTGTCATGACAGTCGTGAAACCGTTTATCGATAATCATTACAGAACTAAATCGGATAAATATCATACAGCTTTGATTGGCAGTTCACTTGGAGGAAATATTTCTGCTTTTATGGGTATTGAATATAAAGATCAAATTGGTGGTTTAGGCATTTTTTCTTTGGCCAATTGGATTACAAGTAATGCCTTTGATAGTTATATTGCTAGAAAAGAGTTGGATCCTGAACAACGCGTTTACATTCAAGTTGGGACCCAGGAAGGCGATGATGCCGATCGCCAATTGATGTATGGTAATATGAAGCAGGCATATATCGATTGCTCGCTTAAGTATTATAAACAACTGATAAAGGGATCCGTTCCAATTGATAGCATTTGTTTAAATATTTTTGCGGATGAAGAACATAATGAAAAAGCTTGGGCAAAACACTTGCCAGAATGTTTACGTTTTTTAAGTGAGAAGTGGTCCTGATTGAACTGAAAAATATATTTGACTGAAGGAATCTATCGCTTTTTTTGAGTATTTTTGAAGTTTAGATTAATTTTAAATGTTGAAATAATTGTACCTTAGTTGTGAAAATAATGAATTTTTTGATTCTGAGGGAGGAGCATTTTTTATGAATTATATTTTGATATCACCATATTATCCAGGTAATTTTCAACCATTTGCTTTTCGTTTAAAAGAAGCAGGTGTTAATGTTTTTGGAATTGGCGAAGAGCCATATGACCAATTAGGTTCCGAATTACAAAACGCTTTAACAGAATATTATCGTGTAAATGATTTAGAAGATGTAGATGAAGTGAAACGTGCTGTTGCCTTTTTATTTTATAAACATGGTCCAATTGACCGCATTGAATCCAATAACGAATACTGGTTAGAACTTGATGCGCAGCTGCGTGAGCAATTTAACGTGTATGGCAATAGACCGGATGACTTGAAAAAAGTTAAGTATAAATCTGAAATGAAGAAGCTATTTAAAAAAGCAGGTGTGCCTGTTGTAGAAGGAAGAATCGTTAAAACTAATAAAGATTTATCTAAAGCCATTGATGAATTAGGACTGCCAGTTATCGCTAAACCGGATAATGGAGTTGGAACTGCTGCAACCTTTAAATTAAGTTCAGAAAAAGATGTACGTCATTTTGAGAAAGAATGGGGAGAAGAACAAGTGTACTTCTTAGAACCCTATGTCGAAGGAGGCGTGCTTTGTACATTTGATGGTTTAGTGGATCAGCAAGGGAACATTGTTTTCCAAACAAGCTTTACCTATAATGTGCCAACTCTAGAACTCTTTAAGGGTCAGTTGGATTTAGCTTATGTGATTCAAAAAGAAATTGATCCAAAGCTCGAAGCCTATGGAAAGGCGATTGTGAAAGCTTTTGGCATGAAAGAACGCTTTTTCCATATTGAGTTTTTTAAATTGGAAAATGGGGATTATGTTGCACTTGAATATAATAACCGCTTGGCTGGCGGCTATACGGTTGATATGTACAATTTCGCGTATTCCATTGATTTATTTGCTCAGTATGCTTCTCTTGTGACAGGAGGAGAATTTAAGGAATCCGATTCCGAAAACCAGTTCTGTGTCGGTGTAACACAGCGTGATGCGTATAAGTATAAACATGATACGAATGCTATTTTTGAACAATTTGGCGACCGTGTGAAGTTTGAACAGCGCATTCCAAATGCGTTTGCGGAACTCCAAGGAAATCAATTTTATGCGATTAATGCAGATTCGCAGGAAGAAGTCGATGACATTATCCGTTTTGTACATGAACGAAAAAATGAGGAATAGGAGATTTTTCAATGCATATAGAACATTTACATCATTGGAGTGGCGAATTAGGACGTGAAATGCCATTAAACAGATATGGACACAGTGGGATGCCAATTTTAGTTTTTCCTTCATCTGGAGGGACGCATACTGAATACTATGATTTTGGTATGATTGATGTCTGTCATGACTTTATTGAATCCGGAAAAGTTCAGTTTTTTACATTGGCCAGTATCGATAGTGAAAGTTGGCTGCACGACTCAAAACCGGCGCATGACCGTGCATTAGCTCATGAGGCATATGACCGTTACGTAATTTCAGAAGCTATTCCATTTATTAAACATAAAACAGGTTGGTTTGATCCAATGATGACAACGGGTTGTAGTATGGGGGCCTATCATGCGTTGAACTTTTTCTTGAGACATCCGGATGTCTTCCAAACAACCGTTGCACTTAGCGGTATTTACGATGCGCGTTACTTTTTTGGTGATTACGGAAATGATCCGCTTGTATACGAAAATTCACCGAGTGATTACATATGGAATCAAAATGACGGCTGGTTTATTGAGCGATATCGTTCAGCAGATATCATTATTTGTACCGGGCGGGGTGATTGGGAACAGGATGGGCTGCCATCATACTTTACTTTAAAAGAAGCCTTTGAAGAAAAACAAATTCCAGCAAGATTTGATGAGTGGGGCGAAGATGTTTCGCATGATTGGATTTGGTGGCGACGCCAAATGCCGTATTATTTAGGAAAATTATTTTAATAAAATGTCAAAAAACATCAGTACGGTTGAGTCGCTGGTGTTTTTTGATTTTTAGGTAATAAATAATTATGTCGTATTAAAAGTTGCAATTTAGGCTTATTTCTGTCGACCGACAACTATTTTATCTCCTGGTTTAGCAGCTTCGATAAACTGAATAAAATTAGTGTTCCTATCGATAGGATACTGCATCCATTGTTGCAATTACACAAAAAAGATCCCCAACCATCAGGAAGGGGATTCACGCGTTTATCGTTTCGTCATAATTCTCCCTTAGGCGCTTTAAATCTTCTTTTGGTGGTAAACCAAACATGCGCGAATACTCGCGGCTGAATTGTGATGGACTTTCATTTCCTACCCTGAATGCAACATCTGCTGCATCCGCGGATTCTGATAATAACAGGCTCCGGGCTTCTTGAAGTCTCATTTGTTTTTGGAATTGGATTGGGCTCATTGCGGTCACCTCTTTAAAGTGCCGATGAAGTGACGAAACACTCATATTTGCTATTTCCGCAAGTTCCTCAATCTTAAAAGACTTTTCATAGTTATTCATGATCTGTTCAATCACGTCACTAATTTGATTGGTCGAACTTCCTTCTATGGCTATTTGTTTGAGCAACCCTCCATGTTCTCCTTGTAGCACCCTATAGATGATTTCTTTCCTAATTAGAGGAGCATCTTTGATGGTTTTTTTCATTAATAAACAAATTCTACTTAACTAACAATTGTAAGAATCACGTATATTTTTATATTAATGAAGAAAGCTTAAAAACATTTGGAAAGTGAGGAATTGCAAATGGAATATACCAAACTAGGTAACACGGGATTAGATGTATCTAGACTTTGCCTTGGTTGTATGGGTTTTGGAGTAAAGGAACGTTGGATGCATCCTTGGGTAATTGATGAAGAGAGCAGTCGTACCGTTATTAAAAAAGCTCTTGAGTTAGGTATCAATTTTTTTGATACTGCGAACGTATACTCAGATGGAACGAGTGAAGAATTTCTCGGACGTGCTCTTAAAGAATGTTCAAATCGAGATGAAATTGTTATTGCAACAAAGGTTTATTTCCCATTGGGAACAGATTTAAACAGCAAAGGTCCAAACAGCAAAGGATTATCCCGAAAACATATAATGAGCGAAGTTGATAAGAGTCTTAAACGACTTGGAACGGATTATGTGGATCTATACCAAATTCATCGCTGGGATTACAACACACCAATTGAAGAGACTATGGAAGCACTCCATGATCTAGTGAAGGCTGGTAAGGTAAGATACATAGGTGCATCAGCGATGTATGCATGGCAGTTTTTGAAGGCGAACCATGTGGCTGAGAAAAATGGATGGACCCGATTTGTATCGATGCAGAATCATCTCAACCTCATATACCGTGAGGAGGAACGGGAGATGCTGCCTTTATGTAAGAAAGAAAAAATTGGTGTAATTCCGTACAGCCCTCTAGCATCAGGCAGATTAACTCGTGATTGGTCGGAAGACACTCTTCGTTCTGAAACGGATGAAACTCAAAAATCTAAGTACGGTTCAACGGAACATAATGACCGTTTTGTTGTGGAACGAGTGGCGGAATTGGCAGAAAAATATGGTGTGCCAAGATCCCAAATAGCACTTGCATGGCTACTTCAGAAAGAACCAGTCACAGCTCCTATTATTGGTGCTACGAAAATTTCTCATCTTGAAGATTCAGTCGGTGCATTATCGGTTAGGTTAACCAATGAAGAAGTTGCGTATTTAGAAGAGCCTTATGTTCCACATCCTCTTGTCGGCGCCTTAGGTTCTAGGTAATCGTAACACATCAATAGCGTATTAAAAGCAAGACCCAGATTTCCTAAAAAAGGAGGAAAACATGGTTTTTTATGTTATTGGATTTTTTTAACTATCAAATTTTATCTTAACAGGCGAAAGGGAACTTAATTTCATTCAAGTTCCCATTTTTATATTATTTAGCGGAGAATTATTTAAGTGTTTTCAGCCATGCCGCCATGCCTGGGGCATCCTCTTTGGTGACCAAACCAGCTGGCATATTGCCTCTGCCGTGTTGGACGATGTTCTCGATTTCCTTTTCCGATAAACGGGAGCCAACTCCTTTTAAAGATGGTCCAACTCCGCCTTGGTATTGATCACCGTGACAGCCTGCACACGTGTTCTTATAGATGGATTCTCCGTCCACTTTTGATACCGCTCCTCCTCCTCCTGCTTCTTCTTGGCCTTCATGCTGAGTAGGTGTTTCTTTTGCAGTTTCTTTTTCGGATTGCACGTTACTGAGTACAAAAAATCCGCCAATCCCTATTACAAGGATGGCCAGGGCAATCAAAATAGTTTTCATAAAATCGCCTCCTAATCCTCTTTTTTCAGGAACAAGAAATGAAAATGATGTGTAAACTCAGTCTAACTTTTCAAACGAAAACATATCTGCTCCGTATGTAAAGAGAGATGTTGTTTGTGTGACCACTCATCCTAGCGAACAAGTAAGCCGAAATACCCTTTAATATAAGTATGGGCAGTTAAATGGAAACTACGCACGAAAGAGGAAAACAGAAATGAATGAGTTATGAAAGAGAAAAGATTTTCTCTAAATACGATTGGAAAGGGTCAGTTTAGATCATTAATATAAATAGTTATTGACAAAAAAATTTATAAGTATTATTATTATCTCAGATTCAAGATATTTTAATTCAAGATTTTAAAAGAGGGTGTACTAAATGGAGAGGAAATGTTTGACCGAAATGCCTGTCCAGATGACCGTCGGGTGATAAATGTGACATTAACTGATGATAGATAATAAGTTTGTTTACCATATCGGTCTTGAATTAGACCTTTACCAATTACAGGGGAACTTTAATTTCGAACAAGAGAATTAAATTAATATTGTGACAGGAGTGAAGTGAGATGGAACTCTTAGGACTACATCATGTATCAATATTAACAGGAAAAGCAGAAAAAAATTTTGAATTTTATACAAAAATTTTAGGAATGAGATTGGTAAAGAAAACTGTAAACCAAGATAATACGGAATCCTATCATCTTTTCTATGCTGACGCGGAAGGAACCCCAGGAACTGAAGTGACGTTCTTTGACATTCCTCATCTTGGGCAAACTTATAGGGGAGCTTCAGATATTTCTACTGTATCACTAAGAGTTACAAATTCGGAATCATTGTTATTTTGGAAAGAACGTTTTAACCAATTTGGTGTTGAATATGATGATATTCAAAAAAGAGCAAATCGTGATACATTGGCATTCAGAGATTTTGAGGGGACTCGCTTAATACTGGTAGCCGATAACGGCGAAAAAGGTGTGAGAGCAGGGATACCTTGGAAAAGGGATGATATTCCACTTGAACATGCCATTATTGGTTTAGGACCTGTTACACTCACAGTCGCAATTGCTGAACCAACTATCGGTGTTTTAACAGAAGTTTTAGGTTTTCGATTTGCTGGTTCTTATCCTTCCCTTGAAGGAGATTATCCAGATTTATTAATTTATGTAACTGGAGAAGGCGGCAGCGGTGCGGAAGTTCATATTGAAACAAGACCTGATTTACCAAGAGTGCGCTTAGGTCGTGGAGGTGTTCACCATGTTGCTTTCCGTGTTCCGAATGAGGAAGAATATAATCTATGGGCAGAGCGTTTGAAAGAATACAGATTACCGAATTCAGGGAAAGTGGAACGCTATTACTTCAAGGCATTATATTTCAGGGAACCCAATGGTATCTTATTTGAATTATCAACGGATACACCAGGATTTGCGACAGATGAACCAATGGAAACAATGGGTGAAAAACTATCACTTCCACCATTTTTGGAACCAAATCGAAAAGAGATCGAAGAAAAATTACGACCATTAATCTTAAATTAAATCTTGGAGGAATCTATAATGAACCATCTTAAAGGAATACACCATGTAACAGCTATTACAAGCAGTGCAGAAAAGAATTATGAATTTTTCACCTATGTTTTAGGGATGCGTTTAGTTAAAAAAACAGTCAATCAAGATGATATTCAAACGTATCATTTATTCTTTGCAGATGATAAAGGCAGCGCAGGCACAGACATGACATTCTTTGATTTTCCGGGCATTTCTAAAGGTGTACATGGTACAAACGAGATTTCAAAGACATCTTTCCGTGTACCGAGTGATGAAGCCTTAAACTATTGGGTAAAACGATTTGATCGTTTAGAAGTCAAACATACTGGTATCAAAGAGCAATTTGGCAAGAAAGCCCTCTCTTTTGTTGATTTTGATGATCAGCAATATCAATTGATTTCAGATGAATTCAATAAAGGGGTGGAATCTGGCACACCATGGCAAAAAGGCCCTATTCCATTGGAATATGCGATTACGGGTTTAGGACCTGTTTTTATCCGTATTGCGAACTTTAACTACTTTAAAGAAATGATGGAAAAAGTCCTGTTATTTAAAGAGACTGATCAGGAAGGTTCATTCCATTTATTTGAAGTGGGGGAAGGCGGGAATGGTGCCTCGGTCATTGTAGAATATAATGCCATTCTTCCTGAAGTCCGACAAGGTTTTGGCACCGTTCACCATGCGGCATTCCGTGTAGAGGATCGCACTGTTTTAGAAGAATGGATTGAACGGATGAGTAGTTTTGGATTCCATACATCGGGTTATGTAAATCGTCACTTCTTTGAGTCCTTATACGCAAGAGTGGCACCACAAATTTTATTTGAATTCGCTACTGATGGTCCTGGTTTTATGGGAGACGAACCTTATGAAACGCTCGGGGAAAAATTATCTTTACCCCCATTCTTAGAGCCTAAACGTGAGGAAATAGAAAAATTAGTTCGCCCAATTGATACAATGAGAAGTACAAAGGAATTTATCAAAGAATAAAGGGAAATCTAGCACGACGACCTGCAGATGCGGATGAGATTTCGAATTAATTTAAACAAAGTTTTTTTACGAAAATGTGAAGTTCTCACCAAAGGACTTTACATTTTTTTTTAAGACTATATAATACCCCTATAGGTATTAAACCCTTAGGGGTATATCTAAAATGAAATAAAATTATAAAGAAAAGTAATTAACATTTGTAATTTTGGAGGGAATAACATGACACAAAAAGTCATCATAGTAGGTGGAGTAGCTGGTGGAGCAACAACAGCAGCAAGATTAAGAAGAATCAGTGAAGAGGTGGAAATCGTTCTTGTCGAACGTGGAGAACATATTTCTTTTGCCAATTGTGGATTACCATATTACATTGGTGAAACGATCAAGGACAGAAGCAAATTATTAGTACAAACTGTAAAAGGAATGTCGGAACGATTTAACCTTGATATCCGCAATTTAAGCGAGGTAGTAAACATTAATCCTGAAGCCAAAAATGTAACGATAAAGAATTTACAAACTGGTGAAGTGTACGAGGAATTCTATGACAAGTTATTATTATCACCAGGAGCAAGACCAATTGTACCCCCTATTCCAGGATCAACTGAAAATCAGACATTATTTACGTTAAGAAATATTCCTGATACAGATAAAATTAAAAACTATGTTGATTCTTATAATCCTAAAAAAGCAATTGTAATCGGTGGAGGATTTATTGGGATTGAAATGGCTGAAAACTTGGCAGATAGAGGAATAGAAGTCACGATCATCGAAAAAGGTAATCAAATCATGACCCCAATTGATATAGAAATGGCTAGTATATTACACACTCATTTAAAAGAAAAATACGTAAAGTTACACTTAGAAAATGGTGTTGAGTCATTTGCCGATCAAGGTAAGAAGGTTATTCTTTCTGATGGAACAGAAATCAAGACAGATATGACAATTCTTTCTATCGGTGTCAGACCGGAAAATGAATTGGCAAAGGCTGCTGGGTTGGAGCTAGGAGAGCGTGGAGGAATCGTTGTAAATGAATTTCTTCAAACTTCTAATCCTGATATTTATGCTGTTGGGGATGCGGTAGAGGTTATCGATTATATAAGCGGTACAAAAGCAATGATACCACTTGCAGGACCAGCCAACCGTCAAGGGCGAATTGCAGCTAACAATATAATGGGCAAAAAGGAAAAGTATCAAGGAACATTAGGTACTTCCATTGCGAAGGTGTTTGATTTAACGGTAGCAGCAACCGGTAACAATGAGAAAACATTGAAACGTTTAGGCATTTCCTATGAAGTCGTTCATATTCATCCAAGCTCTCATGCAGGGTACTATCCTGGAGCAGCACCGATTGCTTTAAAATTAATTTTTGATAAAGAAACAGGAAAAATCTTTGGTGCACAAGCGGTTGGAGCTGATGGGGTTGATAAACGCATTGATGTTTTCGCCACTGCTATTAAAGGTGGACTAACGGTTGAAGATTTGACAAATCTGGAATTGTCTTATGCACCACCCTATTCTTCAGCGAAAGATCCCGTAAATATGGCTGGTTACGTGGCTTCCAATATCATGGATGGCGAATTGGAATTGATTCAGTGGCATGAAATTGGTAAGATTATTGCAAATGGGGGACTACTAATCGATGTTCGTGAGCCAATGGAACGTGAATTTGGATTTATTGAGGGTTCAATCAATATTCCTCTAAATGATTTAAGATGTAAAATGATTCAATTGCCTAAGGATAAACCAATTTATGTATCATGTCAGGTTGGCTTAAGAGGATATCTGGCAACACGTATCTTGAATAATAGCGGGTTTAAGGCTATTAATTTAGATGGTGGTTGGAAAACATATTCCTCTGTATACGGAAGCAATATAAACAAAAAAGTTGAAGCCACAACAAACGACCGAGGGGAAACAGTTGTAGAAAATAATAATGTGATAAACTAATCTATTGACATTATACCTATAGGGGTATAATATAGAGCTTGTCAATTACATGGTTTCATCAAAAGTTATTATTAAAGGAAAATTCCTTGAAAATAGAAACTAATTGTTAAAGGAGGCATAATCAATGGATTACAATGATCAAATGAAAAACAGAGTAAAACGGATAGAAGGACAGTTACGAGGAATTTTAAAAATGATGGAAGAAAACAAAGACTGTAAAGAAGTTATCACCCAGTTATCTGCAACAAGAAGTGCCATTGACCGTACGATTGGGGTAATTGTTAGTTCCAATTTAGTGGAATGTGTTCAAAAAGCGGAAATTCAAGGTGAAAAGAGTATGGAAGAATTAGTAAAAGAAGCTGTTAATTTGCTTGTAAAAAGCCGATAAAAAAGGGTTGACACCCTCTTTTATTTTTACTAATATAAATACCCATAGGGGTAATGGTAATTTACTGTTAGGAGGAATAAAACAATGAATATTACAAAAGTAGTTGATGCAAAAGGTTTAGCTTGTCCAATGCCAATTATTAAGACAAAGAAAGCGATGAATGAACTGGAATCCGGTCAAGTGTTAGAAATTCATACAACGGATAAAGGTGCTAAAAATGACCTTACAGCCTGGGCTAAATCAGGTGGTCATGAACTGTTGAAACATGAAGAAGAAAAAGATGTCTTAAAATTTTGGATTAAAAAAGGATAAATTTTTTAATTATATAAATACCTATACGGGTATATGTAAAAGAATTTCATTCAGGAGGTTACAACATGACAAAAAAGAAAAAGACAACAATTGTTCTATTTAGTGGAGATTACGATAAGGCAATGGCAGCCTATATCATTGCAAATGGTGCAGCTGCTTATGATCATGAGGTAACAATTTTCCATACTTTTTGGGGATTAAATGCCTTACGTAAAGAGGAAAACATTCCGGTGAAAAAAGGATTCATGGAAAAAATGTTTGGCAAAATGATGCCAAGAGGCGCGGATAAAATGGGACTTTCAAAAATGAACTTTGCCGGATTCGGTCCCAAAATGATCAAAGATATTATGAAAAAGCATAACGCGATGCCTTTACCTCAATTAATTGAAATGGCTCAAGAACAAGAGGTAAAGCTTGTAGCATGCACTATGACAATGGATTTGTTAGGCCTTAAAGAGGAAGAACTGTTAGATAACATTGAATATGCAGGAGTTGCTGCTTATTTAGCTGATGCAGAGGAAGGTAATGTAAATCTGTTCATATAATAAGGGGGATTTGTCAAAGTGGTATGAGGAGCCAGCAAGCTAGTAGGATTCTAAAAGGATTTTCAAAAGTAACAAATGTTAAAGGCGGAATGAGTGCTTGGTCTTAAAGAAATTATAGGAGGAATTTAAAATGAAACAAATGACAGCAAAAGATGTTGAAACATTATTAAACGAAGGAAAGAAATTAAATATCATTGATGTACGTGAAGTGGATGAGGTTGCTACTGGCAAAATTCCAGGTGCAGTAAACATTTCATTAGGTTTAGTTGAATTTCGCATGCATGAATTGGATAAATCAAAGGAGTATATCATGGTATGCCGTTCTGGCGGTAGAAGCGGTCGTGCCACGAAATTCCTTGAAAGTTATGGATTTAAGGTGATTAACATGGCTGGTGGAATGCTTGCTTGGGAAGGTAAAGTTGAATAAATTTTTTAATAAAAATAATACCCTTATAGGTATATAAACAGGAGGACTATCATGAAAAACATAACAGCAAATAACATTTTAGATGCAAAAGGATTAGCATGTCCGATGCCAATTGTAAAAACAAAAAAGGCAATGAATAACCTAGAGGCAGGTCAAGTATTAGAAATTCAAGCGACAGATAAAGGATCTAAAGCTGACATGAAAGCATGGGCTGAGAGTTCAGGACATCAATATTTGGGAACAATCGAAGAAGGCGAAGTGCTGAAGCATTATCTTCGCAAATCTTCTAATGATGAATCCAATGAAAAAATGCACCTAAATGTTATTAATAATGAAGGTTTGGAGAAAAAGCTTGAAGCAAATGAAAGAATCTTAGTTATAGATGTAAGAGAAGTTGCAGAATTTGCTTTTAACCATATTCCAAACGCGATTTCAATTCCATTAGGTGAATTGGAAGACAGATTAAATGAATTAAACAAACAAGATGAAATTTACGTAGTTTGCCGCACAGGCAACCGCAGCGATCTTGCAGCACAAAAATTAACGGAAAATGGATTTACGAATGTTTTCAATGTTGTTCCTGGTATGAGTCAATGGACTGGGAGAACATCAGGTATCAAAAAATAACAGAAAAACTAGTTCGAAGACTTTTAAATCAGCATATTTTTTAAAATCTGATAATACCGTAGGGGGTAATTCGTAGATGGCTATAAATGTAATGACTTCAAAAGAGGTAACGGAAAAAGTATTTAACAAGGAAGAGTTATTTATTCTTGATGTACGGAATGAAAGTGATTTTAAAGATTGGAAAATCGAAGGTGAAAACTTTGAGTATTTAAATATTCCTTATTTCGAACTACTTGATGGTGTAGAAGAAATCATGGATAAAATTCCTACTAATAAAGAGGTTTTAGTGGTTTGTGCAAAGGAAGGATCATCGGTAATGGTAGCAGAAATGCTTTCTGATGCAGGGTTAACCGTGTCATACCTTAAGGGTGGAATGAAAGCATGGAGTGAACATTTAGAACCTGTTAAAGTGGGAGATTTAAATGATGGTGGCGAAATTTATCAGATTGTACGAATCGGTAAAGGGTGTTTATCTTACATGGTGGTTTCAAACGGTGAAGCAGCAGTGATTGATGCAACACGTATGACGGCTATCTATCTTGATTTTGCCGAAGGCATCGGTGCAAAACTTACTCATGTATTTGATACACACCTACATGCTGACCATATTTCTGGCGGGCGTGAAATTGCTGAGAAAACTGGAGCAACATACTGGCTTCCACCAAAAGATGCAACAGAGGTAACTTTTGATTATCAACCATTAGAAGACGGTAATGACGTAACCATCGGCAAAACTATTATAAATATTCATGCTTTATATTCTCCTGGTCACACGATCGGATCCACATCGTTTATAGTGGATGAAAAGTTCCTGCTTTCAGGTGATATTTTATTCATTGATTCAATCGGAAGACCGGACCTAGCAGGAAAGGCGGAAGACTGGGTAGGAGATTTGAGGGAAACTCTTTATAAACGTTATAGAGAATTATCAGAAGAGCTTATCGTTCTACCAGCTCACTTTATGATTGTTGATGAGTTAAATGAGGATGGTAGTGTATCAGAAAAATTGGGGACACTTTTTGCTAAAAATCACGGGCTCAATATTGAAGATGAAAATGAATTTAGAAAATTGGTGACTGAAAACTTACCACCACAGCCAAATGCGTATCAAGAAATTCGTGAAACAAATATGGGGAAAACAAACCCTGACTTAGATAAACAACGCGAGATGGAGATCGGACCAAACCGTTGTGCGGTTCGTTAAGCCGACAAATGGGAGGAGTTGAGGACATCATGGATATTAGCTTAATGATTACGATCTTCCTAATGGGGTTTGTAGGCTCATTTATTTCTGGATTGCTAGGGATAGGTGGAGCTATCATCAACTATCCGATGTTGTTATATATCCCAGTCATGCTTGGTGTGGGTCATTTTACAGCACATGAAGTTTCAGGTATTACAGCCATCCAAGTGTTTTTTGCAACAATTGGTGGTGTTTTGGCATACCGAAAAGGTGGATATTTAAATAAATCACTTATTGCATACATGGGCATAAGTATTTTAATTGGAAGTTTTATTGGGGGATTTGGATCCACTCACATGCCGGAAAGTGGAATCAACATTGTATATGGTATCTTAGCGTTGATAGCTGTTATCATGATGTTTGTACGAAAAAGAGGAATTGATAATATTCCGTTGGAACAAGTCAAGTTTAACAAATGGCTTGCAGCGCTAATATCTTTTATCGTGGGGATTGGAGCTGGTATTGTAGGAGCCGGAGGAGCATTCTTGTTAGTGCCAATCATGCTTGTTGTGTTAAAGATTCCAACAAGGATGACTATTGCCTCATCTTTAGCTATTACACTTATTTCATCGATTGGGGCTGTTACTGGAAAAATCGCAACAGAACAAGTGCCAATTTTACCGTCACTTATTATGGTTGTTGCTAGTTTAATTGCTTCACCAATAGGAGCAAACGCTGGGAAAAGAGTTAATACCAAAGTGTTGCAAATAATTATGGGGATATTAATTTTGAGTACTGCAGTGAAGACATGGATAACCATTTTATAAACTTGAGGAATTATTTATAGATTTGTTATGAATTACATTTAAATTATAGGAATCATTTTTAATTATTTAATCTTTAAAGCACTTTCTAAGAAGAATTTTGTTACTTAGGAAGTGCTTTTTTTATTTTAATTATTAATCATATAGTGAAGAAAAGTACGCTTGAAGACTAGGGAGGTCTTGTCGTAACGGTGGGGGATTCTTGTCGCTGGAAAAGTATAAATTTTACCATATATTTACTTGTAATTCTTAATTTTAGATTATTACGTAAAATATAAATTTGACGTAATAAATGGTATCAGATAAAATGGAAGAGAGGTGTTTTTATGGTAAATCAGGATAAACAAACCAATTTTAAAAAATTACAAACGTTGCTGAACGAACTCCCTTGGTATGTTGAGGAATATATTAATCACAAGCTGCGTAAACTTTCGACTGCATCTTTATTTAATTATTGTCACGACTACAAAATCTTTTTTAATTGGATAATTTCTGAACAGTTATATCCAGGGTCTGTTAAGGATATCCCGTTAGAACGTCTGGAGCAAATGACAGTTTTAGAGGTTGAAAGTTTTTTAAACTATCTTCATTATCAATTAAGTAACAAGGAATTAACGGTGAATCGTAAATTATCGGCCTTGAAATCACTGTTTAATTACCTGCAAAATATCGCTGAAACACCAGATTTAAAGCCTTATATTAATCGAAATGTAATGGCGAAAATTGAATTTAATGAAGTGAAAGACAGCATGGAAACCAAAGCGACGAAAATGGAAGGCAAAATCTTACTTGGCGATGAATATGAAAAGTTTCGAATATTTGTTGCCAATGATTATGGCGAATTGAACAAAGAAAACAAAAAAATCTCTAACTTTTACCAATTGAATAAAGAACGTGATACGGCGATCGTCTCGTTAATTTTAGGTTCTGGACTTCGTCTCTCAGAGCTAGTCGGTATTGAATTAGATGATATTGATTTTAGCAAGTATTGTGTCAGAGTGATTCGTAAAGGAAATAAAGAGCAATTTGTTTATTTTAGCCAGGTTGCGATGGCGGATCTCCAGGAATACCTCTCCGTTAGAGCGGCTAAATATAAAGTAGATAAAACCAATAAAGCATTGTTCATTTCTGCGCAGATGGGTCCTAAAGGTAAATCAAGACGTCTAACAGCAAGATCAGTTGAAAAACTTATTGAAAAATATGCAACGGCATTTGGTAAACCATCCTTATCGGTACATAAGTTGCGGCATTCATTTGCAACCAGATACCATGCCGAAATTAACGATGTGCCAAAATTAAGACGGCAATTAGGCCATTCGTCGATACAAACGACGATGATCTATACACATATTAAGAATGATGACTTAAAGATTGCTGTTGACAAGATGGATATGCCGAAGGAAGAAATAGAATAAAGCTCTGTCACTAAATGGTGGCAGTTTTTTGAGTTTTATCAGTTTACATAATATATTTATAGTTAACTTATTTGGGTTTATCTCATTTCCTAAGTATACTTAAGAAATTGAGACAAAGAAATTTTATTAAGGAATTCCAATCCGATTGTTTCTACAAAAATTAAGGTTGATTCTACGAAATTAAATAATAATTCTACAAAAATCATTGGGTATCCTACAAAAAACATGAGCGATTCTACATAAATCCATTCTAATACCATAATTATTAGATAATACTGAATCCCCCCCCCCCAAATTTACATATCTTAACCAAAAAAAGCGATTAGAAAGTCTCCAGACTTTCTAATCGCCTCCTTCCTACCCAACATTTTTCTTAAGATTTCCACCCGAGAACTGACTATTATACAAATCTGCATAGAAACCGTCTTTTTCTAACAATTCAACATGGCTCCCCTTCTCAATCACACTGCCATTATTCATAACAAGGATTAAATCAGCGTCTCGTATTGTTGACAGTCTGTGAGCAATGATAAAGCTTGTGCGCCCTTGCATTAAGCGGTTCATGGCGCGCTGAATTTGTACTTCCGTCCTAGTATCGACGCTGCTAGTAGCCTCATCAAGGATTAAAATGGCTGGATCAGCGAGAATCGCCCTAGCTATTGTTAATAATTGCTTTTGGCCTTGTGAAATATTGGAGGCCTCTTCATTCAAAATGGTATCATAGCCATCTGGAAGCGTACGGATAAAATGATCAGCATTGGCTGCCTTCGCCGCTGCCACAATCTCTTCCTCAGTTGCTCCTTCCCTTCCATAAGCTATATTGTCGCGAATGGTGCTATTAAATAGCCATGTGTCCTGAAGAACCATCCCGAATATTCCTCTAAGCTGTTCTCGTTTTAAATCCCGGGTATCGATTCCATCAACTAAAATCTTACCAGAATTAATTTCATAGAATCGCATTAATAAATTTATTAACGTCGTTTTACCAGCACCTGTTGGGCCAACAATAGCAACCCTCTGACCTGGCTTCACATCAATATTCATATCAGCGATTAACGTCTCATTCTCCTTATAACCGAATGAAACATGTTCGAATTTCACGTCTCCTTTTGGTTCCTCAATCTTTAACGTATTATTCGCTTCAGGCACCTCTTCTGTTTCATCCAAGATTTCAAACACACGCTCTGCACTTGCAATTGTGGACTGAATGACGTTTGCAATCATGGCAGTTTGTGTAATCGGCTGGGAAAATTGGCGGGCATATTGGATAAAGGCTTGAATATCACCAATTTCAATTGCTTTTTTCGTAACCAAAATACCGCCTGCCACTGAAACGAAGACATACCCAATATTATTAATAAACGACATCAACGGCATGATCATTCCGGAAACGAATTGTGCTTTCCATCCAGATTGATATAATTGATCATTGATTTCTTCAAATTTTTCAAGCGACTTCTTCTCGTGGCCAAAAACCTTGACTACCTTGTGCCCTGTATACATTTCTTCTACATGACCGTTAAGCTGGCCGAGTGATTTTTGCTGTCCCTTAAAATAGGTTTGTGATTTTTTAGCAATACTAGCTGTCGCCACAAAGCTCAAAGGGAGTGTCACAACCACAATCAATGTCATTAAGGGACTGATGGTAAGCATCATCACAATTACACCGACTAGGGTAACAATTGACGTAATAAGCTGCGTTAAACTTTGCTGCAAGGTCGTGCTGATATTGTCAATGTCGTTGACAGCCCGGCTTAGAATTTCACCATGTGTCCGCGCATCGAAGTATTTTAACGGCAATCGGTTAAGCTTATCAACCACTTCATTCCGAAGATTATATACGGTCTTTTGTGCGACCCCTGCCATGATAAATTGTTGAATGTAAGAAAAAATCGCACTTAAAATATATAATCCTATTAATAGCAAAATGATTTGGCCAATATAATCAAAATCTATTTTTGCTCCCGGAACTCTAAGCTTCATCATTAAGCCTTCAAAAAGCTTGGTTGTGGCCTTCCCCATAATTTTCGGACTGACAATCGCAAATACAGTGCTGATAATCGCTGTGACCAACACAGCCAAAAGCTGTAAAGAATGCGGTTTCAAATAACCGATTAATCTTTTAAGTGTCCCTTTAAAATCCTTTGCTTTTTCGACTGGCATGCCCATGCCGCCAGGTCCAAATCCACGGCCGCCAGGTCCAAACCCTGGTCCTGGTCTTTGTTTATTGGATTCTTTACTCATGCGATTTCTTCCTCCGAAAGCTGTGACATCACAATCTCACGATAAACGGAACTAGTTTCTAATAGCTCTTTATGTTTCCCGATTCCAGCAATTTCGCCATTCTCGAGGACAATAATTTGATCTGCATCCATAATCGTACTCACCCGCTGCGCCACGATTAATACAGTTGAATCGACCGTTTCTTCTTTCAAGGCTGCACGAAGCTTAGCATCTGTTTTGAAATCCAATGCGGAGAAGCTATCATCAAATATATAAATTTCCGGTTTACGAACAAGGGCTCTTGCTATAGATAAGCGCTGCTTTTGTCCGCCGGAAACATTTGTTCCCCCTTGAGCAATTACCGATTGAAAACCTTCTGGCATAGTGCTAATAAACTCTGTAGCTTGAGCAATTTCGGCTGCATGCTGGACTTCTTCTTCGGAAGCATGATCCTTTCCATAACGAATGTTCTCGGCAATCGTGCCGGTAAAAAGAACTGCTTGCTGCGGAACAAAACCAATCTTCTTCCTTAGGCTTTCCTGAGTCATTTCCTGGACATCCACACCGTCAACCACGATTTTACCGCTATCAATATCATAAAATCTAGGGATTAAATTAATTAAGGTCGATTTACCAGATCCGGTTCCACCAATAATCGCAGTCACTTCACCTGGTTTCATTGTAAAAGAAATATTTGAAATGGCTGGCATTTCAGCCCCTGGATAGCTAAACGTAACATCATGAAATTCTACATGCCCTTTTTTGTCTTCTCCTGTTAAAGGTACAGCTGGGTCCGTAATATCCGCGGTTGTCTGGAGTACTTCATTAATGCGGACAGCCGATACGGATGCTCTTGGTATCATGACAAACATCATCGATAACATGATGAATGAAAACATGATTTGCATCGCATATTGGATAAATGCCATCATATCGCCAACCTGCATGTGCCCATTGCTGATTCTAATGCCGCCAAACCAGATGATCGCAACAGTTGTTAGGTTTAGGACAACCATCATTATAGGCATCATGGAAGCCATAATTTTATTAACCTTTATCGCTGTTTGTGTTAAATCCCAGTTCGCATCGTTGAACCGTTTTTTCTCATGCCCAATCCGGTTGAACGAACGAATGACTCGAATCCCTGAAAGATTTTCTCTTAACACCCGATTCAAATTATCCAGCTTTACCTGCATTGCTTTAAATAGTGGAATACCTGTCTTTGCAATTATAACGATGGCAATAACTAACACCGGTATAGCCACTGCTAGTACCAAAGTTAATTTTGCGTCTTTTGAATAGGCCATAATAATGCCGCCGATACACATCATCGGAGCCATGGCCATCATCCTGAGCATCATTACCAATACCTGCTGAACTTGAGTAATATCGTTCGTTGTTCTTGTGATCAATGAGGCCGTTCCAAGTTTATCAAATTCATGTAAGGAAAAATCTCCAACATGAGAAAATATTTTTGTTCGCAATAATTTACCAAATCCCGATGCTGCTTTGGCGGAAAAAAAGCTTGCCGTAACGGAACAAATCATACCGCCTGCTGCCACCAAAAGCATGAATCCACCAATTTTCCAAATGTATTTGGTATCTCCAGTTACGACTCCTTTATCAACAATATCGGACATTAAGGTTGGTAAATAGAGTTCAGAAATGGACTGCAGAAGGACAAGACTTAAAACAAAAATAATGGGCAATCGAAATGGCTTTAGGAATTTTCTTAATTTCAACATGGTTCTTCCACTCCCTCCATTTAACGTTTTAGTTCATAAAAATATTTATGGACTTTGTTTAATAAATCAGCCAACTTCTCACTGTCCTCTTCGCCCAGGTAATCAACTAATCCCAGATATTTTTCCATAAATGCTTTTCTTGCGTTCTCGGTTAGTTCTATTCCTTTTGGGGTAAGTTTAATTCTGACAGCACGCCGATCTTCAGGATCGATAGTTCTTTCAACTAGACCGCCTTTATCAAGGTTATTGATAATTTGGGTTACGGTCGGAGGCGTGACCTCTAATTTTTGGCTAATTTCAGAAACCTTCATTTCTGTTTTTTTCTTATTCGCCCCCTCATAAATGACTGCAAGTACCTTGTACTCGCTTGGATTATATCCGTTTATTTTTTTATCATGCCATCCTGTTTTTCTGAATTGAATAAATGATTTAAGTAGTTTTTGTGCAGTGGGGCTTTCACGGTCTGCCATCATCACACCTCCATTTTTATTTACCTTCCTAATAATTAGGTAGCCTAATTATATTCCTCAACAAAATCATCGTCAATTTTAACTAAATGATTTTTGGATTAAAGTTTGATGAGAAATTCTATAGAAAAAAAATAGACTCCCTTTAATAAGAGAGTCTATTCAATAACATTATTCACTTGGAGATTCCTGTTTTTCCTCTTTCCAGACGGTCGTCACTTTTCCGTTATCTCCTTCATCAAGGATAAACGAACCATTTGAATAGCGGTCACTAAATCGAATATCTGCCGTTTTCAATGTCTCAATAAATCCTTTTTCTGTTTGGATAAAAATATCATCTTGATCATTTGCCATTTCAAAGCCCATGATACGGTGCGGATTCGCTTTAAGCTCTCTTAGGATGACTACACCACGTTTGGCACGAGTTGCCTTTTCGAATTCTTTCAATTTCATTCGTTTCACAGACCCGCGCTGAGTAGCAATAACAACAGATTCACTGCTTTCAGGAGAAATGATTTTTCCGCCTACAACATAGTCGCCATCCTTTAAGTTAATTCCTTTCACACCTGCAGCCCTTTGACCGACTACACTGATTTCTTCCTCATCAAACCATAGGGCATAGCCATAATGGGAAATTAAGAAGACTTCCTTCGTTCCATCCGTAAGATGGGCATCCACGAGTTGGTCATCATCTTTCAGATTTACCCCGACAAGTGGTTTGGAGTAACGCTGTGCCTTATAGGCTTTTAGCTCGGTTTTCTTTACCATTCCGTTTTTTGTCACAAACACTAAGAAGGCATCCGAGTCGAAATCCTTCACCGGAATCGCCTGAATAATTTCTTCATCACGATCAATCGGTATGATATTAGCAACATGCTGTCCAAGATCCTTCCAACGGATATCCGGAAGCTCATGAACAGGGCAGAATAAATAATTTCCTTTGTTTGTGAAGAGGAGCAGGACATCCTTCGTATTCATATCAAGCTGTGCCAGCAATCGGTCTGTTTCCTTCATCGCAAAGTCCTGACCGCCTGAAGCTGCATAGGAGCGCTGGCTTGTCCGTTTTACATAACCATCTTTCGTAACGGTTACGATCACATCTTCACTAGCCACCGTAACTTCAAGATTAATTTTAATTTCGGCAATTTCTGCTTCAATTTTTGAACGACGTTCATCAGCAAAGCGCTTTTTAACGTCTTTCAATTCTTTTTTAATAACAGAGAAAAGCTTCTTTTCACTTGCTAAGATACTTGTAAGCTCTTCAATTTTTTTCGCTAATTCTTCAGCTTCATTTCTTAGTGCCGTGATATCAGTGTTGGTTAAGCGATAAAGCTGTAAAGAAACAATCGCTTCCGCCTGCAGTTCTGTAAAGCTATATTTGGCAATTAAATTGTCTTTCGCATCGCGCTTATCCTTTGACGCTCGGATAGTAGCGATGACTTCATCCAGGATGGATAAAGCCTTCATTAAGCCTTCAACAATATGCTGTCGTTCCTTAGCCTTAGTAAGATCAAATTCAGTCCTTCTTGTAACAACTTCCTTTTGGTGTTCAATATAGGCATCAAGTAAATCGCGTAACCCCATAAGTTTCGGGCGCTTCCGGTGAATCGCAACCATATTAAAATTGTATGGAACTTGAAGGTCACTATTTTTATATAAGTAGTTTAAAACACCCTCAGCATCGGCGTCTTTTTTTAGTTCGATGACGATGCGTAGACCCGTGCGGTCCGTTTCATCACGAACCTCTGAAATACCTTCTACTTTACGGTCGAGACGAAACTCATCCATCTTTTTAACAAGATTCGCTTTATTGACCTCGTAAGGAATTTCTGTGACGACGATTTGCTGCTTGCCGCCGCGAACATCTTCAATCTCCGCTTTTCCACGAATAATGATTTTTCCTTTACCAGTTTCATAGGCTTTTTTAATACCATCGATACCTTGAATGATCCCGCCAGTCGGAAAATCAGGAGCTTTGATAACAGTCATTAATTCATCCACGGAAATATCCGGCTGATCCATTTTCATAATGACGCCATCGATGACTTCACCAAGATGATGGGGAGGAATTTCCGTTGCATAACCAGCTGAAATTCCAGTAGATCCATTGACAAGTAAGTTCGGGAACATCGCCGGTAATACAGTCGGTTCATTTGCTGTGTCGTCAAAGTTTGGGATAAAATCAACTGTTCGTTTGTCAATATCGCGCAATAATTCAGCAGAAATGGCGGAAAGCCTTGCTTCTGTATAACGCATAGCCGCAGGTGGGTCTCCATCCATACTTCCGTTGTTTCCATGCATTTGGACGAGAACATTTCTGACTTTCCAGTCCTGACTCATCCGCACCATTGCGTCATAAACAGAGGAATCACCGTGCGGGTGGTAGTTACCGATTACGTTACCAACCGTTTTTGCGGATTTACGGAAACCCTTATCATTGGTATTTCCTTCAACATGCATCGCGAATAAAATTCTTCGCTGCACAGGCTTTAAACCGTCTCTGGCATCTGGGAGGGCACGTTCTTGAATGATGTATTTACTATAGCGACCAAAACGATCACCCAGAACATCTTCTAGAGGTAAGTCACGAAATTTTTCGCTTGCACTCATCCTTCAGTCCCCTCCTCAACGACAGTAATATTTTCATTTTCTAAAATGGAATCATCTTCTTCTAATCCAAATGCCACATTACTTTCAATCCATTTTCGTCGTGGTTCTACTTTATCACCCATTAGGGTTGTAACTCGACGCTCCGCTCTTGCAGCATCATCGATTTTTACACGAATCAACGTCCGTGTTTCCGGATTCATTGTCGTATCCCAAAGTTGATCGGCATTCATTTCACCAAGACCCTTATAACGTTGAATGATGTAACCTCTGCCAACCTTTTTTAATGCATCCTGAAGTTCTTCTTCATTCCAGGCATATTCAATGATTTCTTTTTTGCCTGTTCCTTTACTCACTTTATAAAGTGGTGGAAGGGCGATAAACACTTTTCCTGCTTCAACGAGCGGTTTCATATAACGATAAAAGAATGTAAGCAATAATACTTGAATATGTGCACCATCCGTATCGGCATCGGTCATAATAACGATTTTATCGTAGTTAATATCTTCAACATTGAAATCAGTACCTACTCCACCGCCAATAGCATAAATAATGGTATTGATTTCTTCATTTTTAAAAATGTCAGAGAGCTTCGCTTTTTCAGTATTAATAACTTTACCTCTTAAAGGAAGTATTGCTTGAAACCGACGATCACGTCCTTGTTTTGCAGAACCACCAGCGGAATCACCCTCTACAAGATAAAGCTCATTTTTTTGAGGATTTCTTGATTGGGCAGGTGTCAGTTTGCCAGATAAAACGGTTTCGGAACGCTTTCGTTTTTTGCCGCTTCTAGCATCCTCACGAGCTTTTCTTGCTGCTTCACGCGCTTGATAAGCTTTAATTGCCTTTTTCACTAGGAGGGAGCTTATATCTGGGTTTTCCTCTAACAGATAAGAAAGTTGTTCGGAGACAACAGCATCTACAGCAGATCTTGCTTCGCTTGTACCTAATTTCCCTTTTGTTTGCCCTTCGAATTGAAGCAGCTCCTCGGGAATTCTCACGGAAATAATAGCAGATAATCCTTCGCGAATATCAGAACCATCTAAGTTTTTATCCTTATCTTTCAACAATCCAACCTTACGGGCATAATCGTTGAACACTCTCGTCATAGCTGTTTTGGCGCCCGCTTCATGTGTACCGCCATCTTTCGTGCGGACATTATTGACAAAGGATAAAACATTTTCGGAATAACCATCGTTAAATTGAAAAGCAAATTCAACCTCAATGCCATTTTGTGTACCTTCAAAGCTATCTACAGGATGAAGGACATCCTTTTCTTCGTTTAAGTATTCAACAAAGGCTTCAATTCCATTTACATAATGAAAAACTTCATGAAGGTTATTACGGTCATCGATAATTTCGATTTTTAATCCTTTCAATAAAAAGGCAGACTCTCTTAACCTCTCACATAAGGTTTCAAAGTTATAAGTTGTGGTCGAAAAAATGGTTTCATCTGGTTTAAAATGAATCGTAGTTCCCGTTTGATTGGTTTTACCAATTTTTTCGAGTGTCGTAACCGGCTTCCCGCCATTTTCAAACCGTTGTTCATAGATAAAACCGTCTCTTTTTATCGTTACAGTTAACCATTCGGATAAAGCGTTGACGACAGAAGCACCTACACCATGCAAACCACCGCTTGTCTTATAACCGCCTTGGCCGAATTTTCCGCCTGCATGAAGAATGGTAAGAATAACTTCAGGTGTTGGTTTCCCCATTTTGTGCATTCCAGTAGGCATTCCGCGCCCTTTATCGATAACGCTGATTGAATTGTCTTTGTGTATTTTTACAATGATGTGATCACCAAATCCGCCGAGAGCTTCATCGACTGAATTGTCTACAATCTCATAAACGAGATGATGTAGACCTCGTGAATCGGTGCTGCCAATGTACATACCTGGACGCTTCCTTACGGCTTCTAGACCTTCCAGTACCTGTATGGCGTCATCATTATAATCAAAAGCTTGCTGATTCCTTGCCACTAAAATACCCCTTTCATTCCCTACAAAAAGAAAACAACTTCTCTATTTGCTAAAAATAAATCTTTTATAAAAATAATAATCCAATAAATTAGAACGAGTGTTTGCTACATAATTTTACCACAAGTTCCTGTGGCGTCTATGCTTTATTTTAGCGATTTATTTCGATTTGGCAAATAAGTATTTTAAAACAACATATTTTTGTAATAAGATTTTGGAACCTTTTTAGGAGGAAAAATGTAAAAAGCCGCTCATTTTGTCAGCAGCTTTTTGGTAAAAATTTAGTATTTTGTTAGAGCATGTTCAACCTTAATACAACGGTCCATAATGACGGTGTAGCCTTTAGCCTTTAAGAATTCATAGGCTTCTTCATTGACAAGTCCTTGCTGAGCCCAAAAGACTGGCGCTCCGATCCCATCAAATTCTTTTGCCACATCAAATAACTGTTCAGAACGGCGGAAAACATTAACAATATCAATTGGACCTTCAACATCCTTCAATGATGCCACCGCTTTAACGCCAAGTGCCTGATCAATCGTCGGATTCACCGGAATAATTTCGTATCCAGCATCTTGCATAGCTGCAGAAACTTGATAAGAAGTTTTATCTGGATTATTGCTTAACCCAACTACAGCAATCCTTTTAGCTTTTTTTAATATATCCTTAATTTCTTCGCGGCTTGGATTTTCAATCGCCATCATTTCCACTCCTGTATTTTCTTTATTTTACCTTTTTCAAACGGAAAAACATAATCATACAGTTCTAGAAGAATTTATTTAACAGAAACTGGTTCTATTATTTTAGAGGCTGGCACCTTTGGAACTAACAAGCTGAATCGAGCACCATTGCTGGTATTTTCAACCGTTACAGAGCCGTTCATGTTCTCGATAATCATTTTTGTCATATACAGGCCCAGACCCGTACCTTGCTGCCTTGTAGTAAAATATGGGTCAAACACTTTAACAATATCAGATGAGTCGATTCCACCAGCATTATCAGTGAATTCTGCTTTAATAATTTTGTCTGTTTCTGTTAATTTTATGGTTACTTTTCGATTTGAAATGTTTTTATAGATGAAGGCATCCCGAGCATTGGTTAAAATATTAAGCACTACCTGGACAAATTCATTTGGCAGCCCATAAGCCATCTGTTGGCCTCTGTATTCAAATTGGACCTCAATCCCATGATTTTGCAGGCTTAATGAAAAAATAGATAGAGCATCTTCGATGGAATCACCAATAGAAAATAGGACCTTTTCTTTATCAGATTTGTAAAATTTTCGAAAATCAGTTATCGTCTCTGACATTTGTGTAATAAGATTCATGCTTTCTCTTGAGAAACGATCAAGATATTTGTCGTTAATTTCACCAAATTCCAAGGCATCCTTTAGGTCATGGATCATTAAGGTTAAACTATTTAAAGGAAGGCGCCACTGGTGACCTATACTGGCTAACATCTCCCCCATTGCTGCCAATCGGGATTGGTGAATTAACATTTGCTCCTTTTGTTTAATTTCTATGGACTGTTCCTGATTGCGTTTCTCTAAATATCTATTCAGTTTAATGTTTTCCTTGTATTGTTCTAGTAATTCTTGATAGCTCCATTCGTTTTCCATTTGCTTGTTCATACCCCTCACTCCCTAAATGATAGACTTACTCCACTATATAAAGATAAACCGACCATTGATTATGTCGACCTTGCCGGTTTCACTTCTAATATTTACAGTTGATTTTACCTAAATTATATGGGGAGTATGCATGGCTTTCAATGGATTAACAAATGGTTTGAAAATTCTCCATATTTTTGTAATAAATTTGCCTATAAATGTTCTTACTTTTGAAATAAAAAACCGGCCTACGCTAGTTTTACCAACCCTATTTTTTCGACACGGCCCTTTCTGAATATAAATTCAAGGCTGTCCAGGCCGTTTGATCTCCAAAAAGTCTAGACCATGTTCCAATTCCAGCAAGTTTATATTTAATCACTAAATCAGCCCGCTTTTTTAGTGACTGGTCATCTTCAATCCAAATTTTATAGGAAGATTTCTCCGTCTCAGCATAATACTCTGCATAATTTTGACCAGTTTCCTCATTGTACGATGGCTGAATTCCTTTTTCAGACAGCCAAGCTTTTACTTTATCCATAGACAGCGCCGTGGCCGTTACTTTAATCGTGCCGTCGGACATGGTTTGTTCCTTCCAAAGTCTCGCATACAAAGGAACACCAAGAATCAATTTTTCATTAGAAACCTCTTTGAGCAGATTTTGCAAATTGCGTTCAACCCAGGGTAAACTTGCGACACTACCTGAACCAGTTGACTCTCCAGTATGCTCATCATAGGCCATTACGATTAAATAATCGGTCAATTCTGCAAGTTTTCTTCTTTCGTAGAAGGACGACCAGTTATTATTCTCACCAGCGGAAAATGTGATATCCATGGAAACGATTAACCCTGCTTCATGCAAGTAGGGGGCTGCTTCACGTATGAATTGAGTAACAAGCGGACCATCTTCCGGACTTACATTTTCGATATCAAAATTTATCCCTTGCAATTGATACATTTGGCTATAATGCAGTAATTGCCGAATCAGATTTTGCCTTGTTTCAAAATTTTTCAGTGCCTCATGAGTTAGCTTAGGGTCAAAGGCGTTTGAAAACACTCCCCAGACTTGATAACCTTTTGCATGCGCCCATTTGCTATAATCATTTGAAGCAAGATTTTTAATGGACCCATCGTTTCCAGCAAGAGAGAACCAAGTGGGTGAAACCACATTAACACCCGCCATTTCAGGCATTTTTGCAGTATTTGGATTTTTATTGTAAACAGCTTCCCATGTTAATTGGATTGGCCCATTTATTTTAGGGAGTTGAAAGGTCTTACTTTTCTGGTTTATGGTGATCTTCTCGGTATTCCCCTTTTGTATGTAGTCCTTTTTGATATAACCGCTTCTCCCGTCCGACTTCCTGACAAGATAGTAGTCTTCCTTTTCAGCTTCGATTCTGACAGTTTCTTTTTTGCTCATCTCTGCTACATATGGTGCTTGCAAGGTTGGCTTTGTACGAAGTCTAATTTTTTCTTTGTTCGTGTCCTGATCTATTATTCTTGCAATCACGTATCTTTCTCTATCCCTTTGAATCCATATAGCTTCACTTTCCGGCAATTTCTTATATTGAATCGGGAAAAAGGAAAGAATCGAATCCAGTGAAACGAAAATTTCTCCATCCTTTGATAGAATTGGCGACAGTTGCAATTTGACCTCCTTTTGATTGACAAAATAGGTCAAAGAATCGGTCGGCATTTGCACGACTTTATCCTTCGTAGTGATGATAACGGATGTTGATTTTTCATCATAAAGGATAGTAGGATCAATTTTATCTTTTAAAAATGAAAGTGGAACAAACACGGTATTACCTGACATAAAGGCATTCCCATGCTGCTTTCCTTGATAAAGGATCGGATACTGACCTTGAAAATAGGTTTCTTTCTCGGTTGAGGCAAAAGGATAGAATAATAGAAAAATCGATGTAATGATGAGCAATAAGGCACCAATTAAACCGCTGATTATTAGCTTTTTTGATATTATATTTGTTTTATGATAGTCAACACGAGCCATGAGTTTTCCCCTTTGTTTTAATCGTCAGGCATCTTTAGATATTGAGAAAGTATTTTTACGATTGGAAAAACGATTCCTGAGAAAGTAATATTTCTTTTTTCGAAAACCATTTCATGCAAAATAGTGTTTTTTCAAAAATACATGGTAAAATAAAAGGACTGGATCTATTATAGAAGGAGAAATCATGAATGGTTCAAATTATTTTAGTTTTGATCCTGGCATATTTGCTTGGCTCGATCCCTTCCGGTTTAATTATTGGAAAAGCTTTTTATAAAACGGATATTCGTCAACATGGGAGCGGAAATTTAGGTGGAACGAATACTTTTCGTACACTTGGGGTGAAAGCAGGTTTAGTAGTGACTCTTGCTGATATTTTAAAAGGAACATTAGCCGCTTCATTGCCACACCTTTTTCATATTGACTTAAATCCGTTACTGGCTGGTGGTTTTGCTGTAGTTGGGCACACTTACCCTATTTTTGCCGGGTTTCGCGGTGGAAAAGCAGTAGCCACGTCAGGCGGAGTTCTATTATTCTGTGCTCCATGGATGTTTATTACAGTATTGGTCGCTTTCTTTATCAGTCTGTACATAACGAAATATGTTTCACTGTCTTCGATGATTGCAGGTCTTATTGCCATACTATTTACTTTAATTTCAGGTATAACCTACCAATGGGACATGCCGCTGCTTATTGCAGTCATATTATTAGTATCGTTTGTCATATACAGGCACCGTGCAAATATTAAACGAATCATCAACAAAACCGAACCGAAAATAAAGTGGCTCTAAAGGCGTCCAAACGTCCTTTAGAGCTTTTTTCATAGAATTTTCATAATTATTCCATTCATTTCGTGTTATTTAAGGTAAAATAAAGTTATCAATCATACATCCTCTTGGAGGTGTTTTAGATGCAAAAGATTAAGCAAGACTATCTTTTTTCTACTGTTGTCTCAGATAGTACGGATGTGAATGAATTTATTGTTGAATTTTCACCATCTGAACCTTCCGACACCGAACAAAAAAAGGTGACCAGAGATTTTGATGAATTACTTGAGTTTCTTATATATATGGACCAAAATGAATAATTCTTTGAAAAAGCGGAGCTGCCATTAACTGGAATCTCCGCTTTCTTTATTTCTGGAGAATGATTTTATTCTTTATCCTAAATATTATATAGTAATAATAACGAACTAACCACTGTTAGGAGAACATATGAAAAAAAGAGTCATTGTCCAATCTTTCATCATTATTTTTATATGTATTTTCGGAGTCGTCTACCTCCTGTTTCAGCAGAAAAACACTGACAAAAAGGAAAAATATCATCCTTATAAAACTCATCGGCTGCGCCCATCCTTGATTGTTGAAAGAAAAATGACAGAAAAAGTGACAATCGGGGCAATTGGTGACATTCTCATCCATAATCCGGTTTATCAAGATGCTTTCACCGGTGCTTCCTATAATTTCGTCCCAATGTTCGAAAATGTCAAGACATTATTAGAAAATCCAGATGTCCTAACTGCCAATCAAGAAAGTATATTAGGTGGAACGGAACTCGGGCTGTCCAGTTATCCTCGGTTTAACAGTCCCCATGAGGTTGCAAATGCCTTGGTTGATACTGGAGTCGACATTGTATCTACGGCTAATAATCATAGTTTAGATAAAGGAGAAAAAGGAATCCAATCGGAATCGGCCTATTTAGATCGTATTAACTTACCTCATGTTGGGAGTTACATCAATGAAAAGGATCGGCAAAAATTACGGATTATTAATAAAAATGGAATTAAGATTGCTTTTCTTGCCTATACATACGGGACTAATGGAATCCCTGTTCCAAAAGGAAAGGAATTTCTTGTTAACCTGATTAATCGGGACAAAATGGCGGAAGAAATTGGGCGGGCCAAAAAAGAAGCAGATGTGGTTGTGATGAGCCTTCACTGGGGAAATGAGTATCAACGAATCCCTACGAAGGAGCAAGAGGATCTAGCAAATTTTCTCGCAAATCAAGGCGTAAATATCATTTTTGGATCACATCCACATGTACTTCAGCCAATGGATTGGATTCAAACAAAAGATGGCAGAAAGACCTTTGTTGTATATTCATTAGGCAATTTTATTTCAGCCCAATACGGAAATTATAAGGATATTGGCGGATTAGCCACTATCGATATTTTCAAACATATTTCAGAAAAGAAGAGTTCCATTGAGCTTTCGAATCCAGTATTTTATCCGACGTATGTATCAAGCCAAAAATATCATCATTTCCGTGTGGTACCATTAGAAAAAGCAGGCGGGTTTGGACTGCAAAATGCAGATGCTAAATACAAAGAAATTCAAGCATATATGCTTCAATGGCTCCGATAATGCGGGGCCTTTTAATTAAGAATGGAGAATTGGGATGAAGGCAATTGATATAAAAGGAATGTTGCTAAGTTTACAATTTATCATCATGACATACGTATTCACAAGGGGATTGTATTCAGTTTTCTTTATTTTTCTTATGATAATATTGATTTTGCTGGCATTCTTAAATGAACAAGAACGGATTTTTACTTGGAGTATTATTGCCTTTTTTATTGGGTATTTGCTGCTTGGTTATATGGACACATTAATAGAAGGGTTTAATTTATCTTCTATCTTATTGGTTATAACGGGCCAATTACTGGTGCTAATACCAATCATAATGGTTTCATATATTTTCAAAAAATTTAATCATAAGATTTTTATATTTTGTAACAGACCGAAAATCAAACTAAAGATAATCGTGATCTCATGTATCGGTTTATGTTTGATTCTTATTCTGTTTATCGTTTATAAAGACGAATTACATGGCCAAGCTATTTTCTATATATTATTGCTTTCAATTATTAATTCGGTACTAGAAGAATTTTTGTGGCGAGGCATGTTCCTCCCGAGCCTATCCAGCTTTACAGGAAATAAATTTGCTATTTTCGTAACAAGCGTAGCATTCGGAGTGAATACAACCATGTATGGAATTTCTCCATTATTAATTTTTGGTTTTTCCTGCTTGGGAATTCTTTTAGGAGCATTGACCGTTAAATCGAAAAGTATCTTTCCCTCGATCATCGTTCATGGCTTTGTGACAACCCTTTTGTTTATAACAGGAGTCATTGTTATACCTATTTAAAAAATTCATATATAATCAAAAGGAAATGGAAAGGAGCAAATATGAATATTCAGATTTCTGATTTTGCAGCAGCATGGTATAAAGAGGAACTAAATTTAAAAAACGGTGACTTTGTCCGGTTTTTTGTAAGATATGGTGGATGCAGCACGGTCCAAAGTGGATTTTCACTTGGTGTTTCCACTGAAGAGCCTGTCGATATCGGGGCTAAAACGGCAATGGATGACATTACTTTTTACATTGAAGAAAAAGATTTATGGTATTTTGACGATCACGATTTATTTATTAACTATCATTCCGATTACGAGGAGCCTGTTTTTGAATATAAAAAACAAGGATAATAAAAAGGCACAGTTGAAAAATCGCTATTTCTCAACTGTGCCTTTTTAAATTTTCCAAATATGCTCCACTAGACCCTCTTGCGTTAGGATCTCCTTTTGCCGCTCTCCCAGTAAATCAAAATGAGAATAGCCATCCTTTCGGTGATGAATCCACTCTCTTCTTAAGCCATATTTCCTGCCCCAAGTTGCTAATCTATCCAGATCCTGACAGCCTACTTTTGTGACAGTTTTACACTCAGGGAATCGGTCATCAAGCCAATAATGTGTTAAAAATGCAATTTCACCGTTATCAATTTTTCGCTTCCAGTCCTTTACATCTTGCCTTTTTATGCCAAAAGCCATTTCATCACCTCAGGTGCCTTAATCCTTTTTCTTGATTTCCTCGTACTTTAAATACCATTCCGGAAATGATTTTTTAAAAGAAGTTGGTCTAAAATTATCTTTTTTTACAATAATATGTGTTGAGGTCCCTTCTGCACATACTTCCTCATCCCCGTTGATAATGGTGTACCCATAGATGGTTTTAATACCGTCATTTAGTTCCACCCACGTCTTAACAAAAGCTTTATCACCATAGCGTAACGGCTTCTTATAGGTGATTTGTATATCGTAGACAGGAGCATAATAACCGGCCTCCTCCATGGACAAATAACTATAGCCTATATCTTCAATAAATCCGGTTCTGCCAAGTTCAAAAAATTTTAAATAATTGGCATGATAAATGACACCCATCATATCGGTATCTGCATAGTAAAGCTGAATTTCTCTTAGTGAAACAAAATAGTTATCCACAAAAATGTTCCTTTCTTAACCTATAATTTTACATTTTTATTAAGGCGTTTTTTACATCGGTAATTTCAAGATATAATGATTGTTCGAGCAGATTTATTTCCTCTCCACTCATTAATCGAGAGGCTTGTGCCTGAATGATTTCATCGACTAAATTAGTTGCAAAACGGCCATTCCCTTTAAAATTTCCTGCTTTGATCGTCTCCAATAACAACAGTCTTGCTTCTTCGGTTAAATGATATTGGAATTTTTCAGCGTATGCTTCCATAATCGCGAGCATCTCTTCAGGTGAATAATCAGGAAAGAAAAAGAATTTCTTAAATCGTGAACGAAGTCCTGGATTACTCTCAAGGAGATCTTCCATTTCATTTGGATATCCAGCCAGTACGACAACCAAATTTTCGTTGTGCTTGGTCATTTCATCGACAAGGGTGTCAATGACCTCTTTTCCAAAATCACCAGTGGTATGGCCCAAAAGCGAATAGGCCTCATCAATGAAAAGAACACCCCCTAGGGCTTCCTTAATCTTCTTTTTTGTTTTTCCGGCTGTTTGTCCGACATATCCTGCCACAAAATCAGCCCGGCTAGCGACGATCAGATGACCTCTTTTTAAAATGCTACATTCTTTTAACAGCTCAGCATAAAGTTTAGCTACTGTTGTTTTTCCTGTCCCCGGGTTTCCTGTAAACACCGCATGTAACTGAATCGGTAACGTTGGAAATCCTTGATTCCTTCTGAATTGCTGCATCTTTACGAAAGATATCAGTGATTTCATTGCCTCTTTTATGGAATTAAGGCCAATTAAGCTGTTTAATTGATCATTTGGAGAATTAGTCGTTTTCTTTTTCTCAATCTGAAAATCTTCCTGGCCTAATAACATATAATCTAGAAAGTCGACGGTATTAACCTGTTTTTCTGATCCCTTTTTAAAAATGGCATCCATCACGATGTTTCTAACGGTTCTGGCATTTCCAAAAGTTTCGTCAACGCGCTCCATATCAAGGCGGTTGATAATTTCGATTTTCGCTTCATCTGTTAGAAAATAATCATTATCAGTAGCAATTTCTTCAGCAATCGAGACTAGTTCTTCATTTGAATAATTCGGCAGATGAATAAAATTAGACTGTGGAAAACGACTTCGTAAACCGGGATTAGCGTTTATAAAGGAACGCATTTCATCGGGATACCCTGCTAAAATAACGGCAAACTTTCCCCCGAACTCTTTACTTGTCATTAAAGAAACAAGTGTATCTACAGCAGCTTGACCATAATCATTTCCAGACTGGCCCTCACGCTTAAGACTGTAAGCTTCATCAATAAATAACACGCCGCCAAGCGAGCGTTCCACGATAGTTCGAACATTTTCTTCTGTTTGTCCAACAAATGCCCCTACTAGCTGTGACCGATTTGTCTCAATCACTTCCTCACGAGGCAATACTCCTAATTCATGATAGATTTTGGCTAGAAGCCGGGCAAGGGTTGTTTTTCCGGTTCCCGGGTTACCAGTTAAGATCATATTTAGGCTAAGATCATCTTTAATTTGAAAACCTAATTCCTTCCGCGACTTTTGGTATTTGATAAATCGGTAAAAATCATTAACCCGCTGTTTAACCTGTTCCATGCCCACCATGGTGTTAAGTTGGTCCAAGGCATTTATGGTGATGGTCTCATCTGAGGACTCTTCCTCTAGAAATTGCTCTTGCCATTGCCCTTTTATATCTTCCACAGAAGCTAAATGTGATTTTAAATCATCATAAAAGGTGGAGGTATGAAAAACACCTGTTATCGATTGATCATATTCCTCGGCAGATTTTAACAGATTTGCTGTTTCCTCAACCGCAGATGAAATCAATTCGAATAACTCTTGATACTTTCTCGAAAGTTTTTTATCAGGAAGCGTTTTTGACAGGTTCATTTTTTCTGCTAGTTCGTTTTGTGCGTGGTCTGCAATTTCCAAAAATATTTGACACACTTGTATGTATTGTTCAGCTGTTTTCTTTTTAGCCGTTCGATTATCCGTTTCACGGATAGGGGGAAAGGTAAGGGCAGATAGAATTTCCTTGTATTTTTTCCAATCGGACTGAAGCATATATTCTTTTGCTTTCAGATTATTCGGGTTCAACTCTAATGCTTTTTCCAACCAAACAACGGCCAATGAATCCTCTAAATTTCTACCCTTACGCGAAATAGCAGCGATGGTTAAAAGCTTTGATAAGGTGATCGGATTTCTTACTTGTCCTAAAGTATTTATTAACTTACTTTCATCCGATATAAAACCCGTTTCGTCTAATTCCTTCTCCCAGCGAATGATGTCCTGGGCGTTTATTTCTTGGTTGTTTACTCGGAGATTCATGGTCATCACTTCTTTATAAAAAATTTCTCTTATATCTTAACATACCATAAGGATTGGCACTAAAAAAAGGACCTGTCGATTGACTAGATCCTTGTTACAGGTTTGCTGTTAATTTTTCAAGTTTCGTCCTGAATTTCTGCACGGAAGGATTCAACACTTTCACGTCGGCGCTCATTCTTTGCTTCAATTTGCTGGCGTTGCTGTTCACTATCTGTAAAAGCAAGCGATTGTTCAGCTTTTTGAATATTATCCTGTGTATTTTGAATCATTGCCTGCAATTTTTCCGCATTATCACTGCGATCATCTGGGTTTGGCTTGTTATTATATTCCATTTGTAAGTCCTCCTTGTAATTGTAAAGGGTACAGATATAGTTTGTAACGGAGGTCAAAAATTATGTGATTATTTTCAACAAAAAAGACCCGTTGGCGTTAGCCTTTAGGGTCTTGTATCCATAAAATTATTCACCTTTTGTTTGTATTACTTGAGCATGCTTTCCAGATGTATCATTCATTTTATTTCCTTTATTTCCACTAATCCCTTTAGGTTGTGTCCCAAGATGATCAGGTCTAAACCGTTTTGTTTGATAGCCTTTACCCATAGTCATAATCCCTCCTTAGTTACATTTTGCCCATAAGGATTACGAACCATGATTGGAAAACATTGTGATTACTCTGCTTTACCGAGGCGTTTTTCTTCTAAGCGCTGTTCAATTTTTTCCATCGCAGCACGGTCTTTCAAAAGTTGAGATTTATTTTCTGATACAAGTTCTGCGAATGAGCGTTTTCTAGGTTTTCTCATCACTATCACCTTCCTTATGTCCTATTGTAACAGTTATTATGCCCGGAAACGGTTGCAATTATTACAACTTTTTGAAAATTATAATGTTTTTTATTTTTAAATTATAAAAAAAAGACATTGGTTTAAACCAATGCCAGGTGTTCACTTTAATTTACTTGAATAGTCCTTCATGCTATCGAGGGTCATAGCTCCAGTAAATTTATTCTGGATAATCCCATTACTATCGATAAAGTAAGTAGTTGGGATTGATAAAACTTGATAGGCACCATTTACTTTGTCCTCTGTATCAAGTGGGATGGTAAAAGTAATCTTATTTTCATCGATAAATTTCTGTACATCTAATTGCGGATCTATATTAACTGCTAAGATGACGATATCTTTACCCTTTTCTTTGTAAAATTGCTCCATTTCAGGCATCTCTGCTTTACATGGCGGACACCATGTTGCCCAGAAGTTAAGCATTACTTTCTTCCCTTTTAGGCTTGATAGCTTTACTGTTTCACCAGTTAATGTCTTTAGTTCAAAATCAGGTGCTTTTGCCCCTATGGCCAGCCCTTCTTTGGCAGCTGTTGTTGTACTTGCGGAATCGGGTTCTGTCTTTTTTTCCATTGCTTGTACAATTGCTACAGTTAATAAGGAAATTAATACAACAGCAGCAATGATTTTTTTCATCATCCCGAACTCTCCTTCATTCAATCATTATTTGCTACCTACGATTTTACACTATAATCCCTGTTGAAACAAAGGTTGGTTATGCCGATTCTGTGACAAATGAATCCGTTACTATAGTAATTTTTTCAATTCATCTATGACGTTTCTCGTAACCTTACCAACAATAAAGTTTAAATCGTGTTCTGTTAGGGATTTTTCGAGTGAAGGTGTGATTTTCATTGCATGTAGTCCTTCGGGAACATTTGCTCCCAGTGGTGAAAGACCCTTTATACCCATCTTCCTTTTCATTTCAAGCAGAGTTTGGACATGTTCAGTTGATAGCTCTCTATCGCCATTTAATTGTTTGGCAATCCAATTGATTTGTGCTGTAAACTCCATTGATTCCATTAAATAATAGGCGTGTTCCAGATCCCTTCCCCATGTCAAGGCTCCGTGGTTTTCTAGTAATACTCCTTGATGGTGATGAACATATTTTTGAACAGCATCTGGGATTTCCTGAGTAGATGGAGTTCCGTATTCTGCTAGCGGTATGGTTCCTAAGTAAACGACCGATTCCGGCAAAATGGCCTGGTTTAATGGAAGGCCAGCAATCGCAAAAGCCGTGGCATAGGGCGGATGAACGTGGACAACGGCATTAATGTCCGGCCGCTCCTGGTAAACAAGCAAGTGCATTTTCATTTCTGAAGTTGGCCGGTTATTGCCATCGATCACATTGCCATCTGCATCTACCTTTAATAACATATCAGGAGTCATAAACCCTTTACTGACTCCTGTAGGGGTGATGAGAAATTCATTGTTAGAGACGCGGATTGAAATGTTGCCGTCATTTGCTGCAACAAGACCTTTTTCATAAATTCTTCTGCCGATATCACAAATTTGTTGTTTGTATTGAATTTCAGATTTCAACGCCATCCAGCCTACCATCCTTACGCTTTAAAAAGTTTAGGAAGCTCTTTTTGATAATTTGCTTTTAGTATACCCTTTTCTGTAATGATGGCTGTAACCAATTCATGCGGTGTCACATCGAATGCCGGGTTAAATACTTTTACACCCTCTGGTGCCGTTCTTTTTCCGAATCCTTCTGTAATTTCGGAAGCATCTCTTTCTTCAATTGGAATTTCTGTGCCGGTTTTAGTTTCTAAGTCAATGGTTGAAATAGGAGCAGCAACATAGAACGGAATATTATGGGCCTTTGCAAGCAGTGCAACACCGTAGGTACCAATTTTGTTTGCTACATCTCCGTTAGCCGCAACCCGATCACAGCCAACTATGACTGCCTGAACCCAGCCTTTTTGCATTACCATGGCTGCCATACTGTCTGTAATCAACGTGACATCAATCCCTGCTTGCATCAGTTCCCAGGCTGTTAAACGGGCACCTTGCAATAATGGTCTTGTTTCATCGGCAAAAACTTTGATGTCCCAGCCTTTTTCTTGGGCTAAATAAAGCGGGGCAAGTGCCGTACCATATCGTGCTGTTGCAATGCCGCCAGCATTACAGTGTGTCAGTATGCCTATTCCATCGTGTAGAAGGGTTAATGCATGCTCGCCAATCGTGCGGCAGACTTCCTCATCTTCAGTGCGAATCAGATGGGCTTCATTTTCAAGCCCTTGTTTAATGATTGCAACTGGTTGATCCTTCTCTCTTTGAGCCCGCTCGTCCATTCTTTTTAATGCCCAAAACAAGTTTACTGCCGTCGGGCGTGAAGTAGCCAAATAGTCTAATTGCTTTTTAAATGCTTTGTAAAAGTCGTCAAATGAATGTTCCGGCGCACTTTGGATTCCAAGTAATAACCCATATGCCGCTGCAATCCCAATTGCCGGAGCCCCGCGTACCTTTAATTGTTTAATGGCATCCCAGGCATCTTCTATTTTCGTGATTTCAAGGAATTCCGTTACATTAGGAATTTTGGTTTGATCTAATATTTTTAATATGCCGTTTTCATAATAAACTGATTGTAAAAATGAGCTTTCCACTTTATGAACATCTCCTCATCAATATGTATAAGTTGCATCTATGGCTGATTTTTCTTACATTCAATAGTTATTGTAACAATATATTGAATAGATGCAATACATTTATCTTTTGAGAAATTGTGCATTTCATTGTTGATATTTTTTGAAAATTCGCTAAAATGAATATCGAAAAAGGAGGGATTTTATGAAAATTCTCGTTTTAGGCGGAAGTCGCTTTTTAGGAAGAACGTTTGTAGAAGAAGCGCTTGCAAAAAATCATGACGTGACGATTTTTAATCGAGGCAATCAAAATGATGGTTTTAAAGATGTTGAGATCATTAAGGGGGATCGATTTGGTGATTTAAAGGAATTAGGGAATCGATATTGGGATGCGGTATTGGATACCAGTGGTTTTATTCCCTTTACTGTTCAAAATACAACTAAATTATTGAAGGATCGGGTCAAGCAATATACTTTTATCTCGAGTATTTCTGTTTATAAAGACTGGATTCCAGAAAATTTAGATGAGACCTATCCAGTATTAGAAATGTCCCTTGAGGAAGCAAATGTTCTTACTAAAGATTTAAACGGTCCGGTTTATGAACATTATGGGCATTTTAAGGCATTATGTGAGCGGATTGCCTTGCAAAATTTACCTGGACGTGTTTTAAATATTCGGGCTGGACAGTTGATTGGTCCGAATGACTATACGGACCGAATTCCATATTGGGTACATAGAATTTCAAAGGGCGGCAAAGTTCTCGCACCTGGAAGTCCTATGCGCCGAGTTCAGGTCATTGACAATAAAGATCTATCTAAATGGATTTTGTCGATGATGGAGGTTGGAACAGCTGGAACCTTCAATGCAACAGGACCAAATTACCCATTAAGTATGAGTGAGTTTCTTGAAGCGTGTATCAAAGTAACGGGTTCTGACGCTGAACTCGTTTGGGCAGATGAAAAATTTCTTGTAGATCAAGGGGTGGCGCCTTGGACGGAATTGCCTCTTTATGTACCTGAGAATTACCCCTTAGCTTCTGATTTAACAGTGCCTTGGAAAGGTACTTTTTCTATCAATATTGATAAGGCCGTTGCAAACGGACTTACGTTTAGACCACTGGAAGACAGTCTTACTGATATCTTTGCATGGGAAAAAACTAGAACGTTGTCGGCCGATGAATGGAAATCGGGTCTGCGATTAGAAAAAGAGAGAAAACTTCTTCAATTATTGGCGCAAAATTAATGCGATAAGTTGTTTCGCAGATAAATGAGCGTTTTTCGCAGATAAACTTAATCTTTTAGCAGATAAAACTCTAATTTCCGCAGATAAACCTGATTTTTACGCAGATAAAATTCCTTAGCGGTGCAAAAAGAGCAGGAATCCCCTGCTCTTTTCACATTCTAACCGATTAAATTTCTTTTTTGCTTTAAAAGCTCGTTAAATTCCTGGTCTAAAAGCACATATTTAGGGTCTTTTTGATCAATAATTGATAATTCGCCTAAAATAGTGGCAATTTTGTTTTCAATAACCAGAAGTGTCTCTTCGTGATTGTTCTTTTTTGCATCTTTATTTAAAAATTCCTCAGGCTTCATTTCAATCCGTTTAATGGTTTGGTTTTCGAACACAAGTATCCGGTCACAAAGCTTATTTAAAAAATAATAGTCATGGGAAACGGTAATGATCGTCCCGGTAAACTCATTTAGTGTTTTTTCTAACTGCTCACGACTTGGTAAATCAAGATGATTGGTGGGTTCATCAAGAATAAGGACATCATAGTCCTTCATCAACATATCGACCAATTTTACTCTGGTTCTTTCACCAAGACTTAAAGTGCTAATAGGCGCCGTGATATGCTGCTCTTTCAAGCCGAGATTAGCAAACAAGGTCCGAGCTTGAAGGATGTGATCTCGATCTGTAAATCCAAGTGTCTCAAGAGCCGATTTTTCAACAAGTAAGTCATCGACATCTTGGCTTAAATACGCTATTTTTAGCGAATCACTTAGCCATAGTTCACCCTCATAATGAGGAACAAGCCCAAGAAACATCTTTATCAAGGTGGTTTTTCCGCAGCCATTCTCCCCTAATAATCCAATTCGCTCACCTTGATTAATGTAAAACTGAGAGCTTTTAAATAGACCTCGATCACCGAATGATTTTGCGAGATTTTTTGCCTCAATAATCCGCTTGCCTCTTTTTCCCTGATTCTCAAACTGAAATCTTACCTTTGCTTCATCTAAAGGCTTTTCTATCTTATTTTTTTCCAATTCATTCTGCAGCCGTTTCATTTTTGATTTTACTTGTGCGTCACGCTTTTTTGCTTTTACCCGGTGATATTCCTTAAAGCCATAATCTCTGCTTTGCTTTGAGGAACTACGATGAGCTTTGTCCGACCACGACTTTAGCTGATCAATTTGCATTTCGATTTCTTCTTTTTTCTTTTGCTGCACGGTATATTGATGTTGTTGATCCTCTAATTGCTTTTGTTTCAGCTTTTGATACTCACTATAGTTACCATTGAAAAAATGGATTTTTTTGTTTTCTATCTCAAATATTCTCGAAACCGTCTTATCCAAAAAATGCCGATCGTGAGAGATAATTAGAACCGCTCCTTTAAATTTCTCCAATTCTGAAATTAGCCAATCTATTCCTTTAAAATCCAGATGATTTGTTGGTTCATCGAGGATTAAAAAACCTGGCTTTGAAGCCCAAACCATGGACAAGGCTAGTTTAAGCTTTTCTCCTCCACTTAAGTTGGATAATCGATCTTCCTCCCAATCATAGGCTTTTTTAAGACCTAATTCGCTGGCATGCTGCAATACTTCATTTTCCGTATGAAGCGTTAGTGACTGGTGAAAATCACTCATTTGATAATCAATCGACTGGGTTAAATAACCGATTCTTAAATCGCTGGAGGCTTCCATGCTGCCTTTATCAGGCGGAATTTTTCCCGTTAAAATATTGGCTAACGTTGTTTTTCCAGTGCCATTATAACCAACAAGACCAATTCGATCCCCATTTTTAATTTCAAATTGGATATTGTCCAAAATTTTTCGTAAGTTAAAGCTTATATCTAAACCGTTTACTTTTAATAAGGTACCATGATTTTTATTCATAAAAAAACTCCCTTCAAATGAACCTGAAGAGAGTTTTATGTATGATCGGTCGACAAATAAGCCTAATAAGGCCTTTTATGGGTATGCGATCAGGACATAAAAAAGGACACACTCATCCTATTCTTCAGGTTCAACATTTTTCGTTTATTCGAATCATGTTCTGAAAAATAAGATTATAACTTCATCGGCCCAAATTCATTCCTTTTCGTTTGATAGTTATATTTTATTTAATATTAACTAATATTGTCAATCAATTCATTAAAATCGACATTTGAATAGGGTAAATTATTCCCGATTTTATGCTTTAAATCTTCAAGAGTAAATGTCTGCCAATCCTTAAGATTCTGCAAATCCCACTTTTCTAAAAACAAAACATATAAAAAAATCTCTCTGATTTTTAGGAAAATAGGAATTTGCTCGATCATTTCTCTGTTTATATCGTGCTCTTCGCGATAACCTTTTAGGAAATGACACCAAAAAATCTTACTAAAATCAGTTTGTTCAGGGGTAAATGATGAGGCCTGCCAGTAGGCATGATAAAAGGAAACGGCTAAATCATAGGCAAACCAATGATAGGCACAATCATCAAAATCAAAAAAGGTAATTCTTCCGTCCTTTACAAAGAAATTTCCTTGATGGAAATCGTTATGAATAAGACCAAATAGATTCAAGTCTTGTTTAAAACTTTTAAGCTCCTCTAATTGTTCTATGTATCGTTGTCTTATAGGATGTGATGAAATTTTAGGAAGCAGTTTAAGGATGTCAGGATCCTCCTCCGTCCATCTCGGTCTGTCAAGGTCTATAAGATTTGAAACTTTGTGCATCTTCCCGATTAGTTTTCCCCATTGGTGGAATAAATCAGTGTTCCATACATTAGGATCCGTAACTTCTATTGCAGCCCCATTTGCTTTTTCAAAAGCGACTATATGTATATTCTCCACTTTTTCTATCAACTGTCCATTGTTAGACGGTATCGGTTTAGATACAGGAATCTGCATATTATCTAAAAATAGGATGAACTTCATTTCATTTTCAAGTTCATTGATATTTCTCCTATTCCCCTCCCCCATTCTTAAAACATGATGATTTCCTAACTGATAAACAGTATTTTGGAATCCATCATTAATCGGGACAAGATCTTCAGCTTTATAGACGTATCTTGCTGCAATTTCATCTAAATTCATCAAAAATTTCCTTTCGAAAAAAACACCATGCAAGAAGTTCGCATGGTGTTTTTGACATTAAGATTATGCTTGTAATTTCTCACGAAGAACCATTTGAAGAATGCCGCCGTGACGGTAGTAATCAATTTCTACTTCTGAGTCAAAGCGTACAAGAACGTCGAATTCTTTCTTGTTACCTGCTTCGTCAGTTGCTGTTACTTTTAGAAGATCACGTGGTTTTACGTTTTCATCTACTTGAACTTCAAATGTTTCTTTACCAGTTAAACCAAGTGTTTCAGCGCTGTCGCCATCTTTAAATTGAAGAGGAAGAACGCCCATTAACACTAGGTTTGAACGGTGAATACGTTCGAAGCTTTCAGCAAGTACTGTTTTGATGCCTAAAAGGTTTGTACCTTTTGCAGCCCAGTCACGTGAAGATCCCATACCGTAATCTTTGCCGGCAAGAACCATTAAGCCAGTGCCGTCTTCTTTGTACTTCATGCAAGCATCGTAAATAGATGTAACTTCGCCTGTTGGCCAGTAAGTTGTGAAGCCGCCTTCTGTGCCTGGTGCGATTTGGTTACGGATACGAATGTTTGCAAATGTTCCGCGCATCATAACTTCGTGGTTACCACGGCGAGAACCGTAAGAGTTAAAGTCACGAGGCTGAACGCCTTTTTCTAATAGATATTTACCAGCTGGAGTATTTTTACCGATAGCTCCTGCAGGAGAAATATGGTCAGTTGTAACTGAGTCACCAAACTTACCAACTACACGTAGTCCAGATAATGGTTCAACTGTACCTGGTTCTGGTGATAAGCCTTCAAAGAATGGAGGATTTGCAATGTAAGTAGAATCCTCATCCCAAGTGTATAAAGGCTCATTGCTTGTTTTGATTTCGTTCCAACGCTCGTTATCACCGAATACGTTCTCATACTCTCTACGGAATAATTCTGGTGTAACTGTCTTCTTAACAACATCATTGACTTCCGCAGTAGTTGGCCAAACATCTTTGAAGAATACATCGTTGCCATCTTTATCTTTACCGATAGGTTCAGAAGCAAAATCAATGTTCACTGTACCAGCAAGAGCATAAGTTACAACAAGCGGTGGTGAAGCAAGATAGTTTGCTTTTACAAGCGGGTGAATACGTCCTTCGAAGTTACGGTTACCTGAAAGTACAGATGTAACTAGAAGATCGTTTTCTGCGATTGTTTTTTCGATTTCTTCTTTTAATGGACCGGAGTTACCGATACATGTAGTACAGCCGTAACCAACAAGGTTGAAGCCGATTTGCTCTAAATAAGGAAGCAATCCAGAATCACGAAGGTATCCAGTTACAACCTTAGACCCTGGTGCTAAAGAAGTTTTAACAAACTTTGGAACTTCCATTCCAAGTTCAACTGCTTTTTTCGCAACAAGTCCAGCACCCACTAGAACATATGGGTTAGATGTGTTTGTACAGCTAGTGATAGATGCAATGGCTACTGCACCTGTTTTAATTTCAGTTTCGTCACCGTTGTTGAATTTAACAGCAGCTGATTTTTCAAGTTCATCAGCTTGTAAGCCGAAACCTTGGTTTCCTTGTGGAGCAGCTACAGCCTTGACGAACTCTTCCTTCATTTTTGAAAGTGGAATTAAATCCTGTGGACGCTTAGGACCAGAAAGATTTGCTTCGATTACAGAAAGGTCGATTTCGATTACATCTGTATAAACTGGCTCTTCAGAAGGATTGAAGAATAAGCCGTTTGCTTTGCAATATTGTTCAACAACATTAATACCCTCTTCATCACGGCCTGTTAAGCGCATATAGTCAAGAGATTCGCTGTCAATTGGGAAGAATCCACAAGTTGCACCATATTCAGGAGCCATGTTGGCGATAGTCGCACGGTCAGCTAATGGAAGTACAGAAACTCCAGGACCGAAGAATTCTACGAATTTACCAACTACACCGTGGCTGCGAAGTACTTGAGTTACTTTAAGCGCAAGGTCAGTTGCAGTTGCTCCGTTTGGAAGTTCGCCTGTTAATTTAACCCCAACTACTTCAGGTACTGGGAAGTATGAAGGTTGACCAAGCATTCCAGCTTCTGCTTCGATACCGCCAACGCCCCATCCAAGGACACCGATACCGTTGATCATAGTTGTATGAGAGTCAGTTCCGACTAAAGTATCAGGATATGCTTCTAGTTCGCCATCAGCAGTTTCAGCTACGTGAACAACATCTGCTAAGAATTCCAAGTTTACTTGGTGAACGATACCTGTTGCTGGTGGAACAGCACGATAGTTGTTGAAGGATTTTTGTGCCCAACTTAAGAACTGATACCGCTCGGCATTACGTTCAAATTCATAATCCATGTTGATTCTTAAAGAATCAGCAGAACCGTAGGCATCAACCTGCACTGAGTGGTCAATGACAAGGTCAACTGTTTTTTCTGGGTTGATTTTATCTGGATCGCCGCCAAGATCTGCCATTGCTTTTCTTAAGGAAGCAAGGTCAACAACTGCTGGTACTCCAGTAAAGTCTTGAAGGATTACACGAGCTGGTTTGAAGGGAACGTCCACTTCTTTAAGCTCATTTGTTCCCCATTTTGCTAAGTTTTCAACATGCTCTTTCGCGATAACACGGCCATCATATTGGCGCAATACTGATTCAAGTAATACTTTCACGGAATATGGCAATTTGGAAACTTTCCCAATGCCTGCTTCTTCCAATGCATTTAAACGGTAATAGTGATAAGTTTTGCCGTTAGCTTCGAAAGAAGAACGTGCGTTAAATACATCATTTTTCACCATGTGTAAAAAACCCCCTCATTCGTCATAAAAAAACAATTTTAACGAAAAGTTGAAAAGTTTGAATTTTCCCATCCTGCTTCACTTTTCTCACAATTCTAATCTTAATACAACCTTTTACATAAGTAAATAACAAGAAAGTTATTGCGGTTGATAAGTTTTCCTTATGTTTTTTATGTATTTTGTTCTGAATATTTCGAAAATGTTGATGAAGCGGTAGTTAATTTTCATAATGGGAAAATAGCTATTTTCTTTATTATTATCTCAAAAAACTTTTTCTTTGTCATTTTTTTAACTTGAAAGGAAATAGTAACATTAGTAGGAGGTGATTGGAGTGGTAAAACGAAAGTCTAATCATGTCATTCCAGGGATGAATGCTGCCAAAGGACAAGGAAAAGGTGCCGGTTTTAATGAAGAATTGGCCAGTGAACCAGAGTTAACGGCAATAGAACGAATGAACAATAAAAAGCGTAAGAAAAATCAATAAAAGCAGGCGGTCTTCCCGCCTGCTTTTGTCTATTCCGTTTGGTTTACTTCAGATACCATGGTCTGTAAGTCTTGCTGAAAACGCTGTAATTGAGCTTTTTGATGTTCTGATGCCACTTCCAGTGCATTTTCAATTTGCTGGTAGGCTTCATTTACTTCGTCCTTTAAGTGCTTTAGCTGGTGACCATAGCTTGCACTATCACTGACAATTGTATCATATAGACCTTGAGCATTCTCATATCCTTGCTGAGCAGCTTGAAATGCCTGCTGCTTATCTTTATGGTAAGGGAATTTGTCCGTCATGTTTTCATTTTCACTCCTTTAAATCTTATATCGTTAAATTGCTCAGGGAAACTCAATATTATTCAGCATAAAAAGACATTTAGATTGCATCCTAACATATAGGAGGGATGAAAAATGGCTAACAAAAATGATGGAAAAGATATGCGTAAGAATGCACCAAAACAATCCGGACAGCCGGAACCTATGAGCGGTTCTCATAAAGTGAAGAATCGAAATCATACACGTGCCAAACATAATTCACACCATGAAATGTAAACAGAACAACCCCCTCATTACATCATGAGGGGGTGTTGTTTAAAGATTAACTAATGCATCGAGTAAATAGGTCTCCTCTTCTAGTGTTACTGTTCTTAAATCAATAATAAAATCTTCCTTTTGAATTCTTCCAATGATGGAAGGCTTTGTTTCAGTTCGTAATTTTCGTCCAAGCTGCTCTGCAGTCAACAAATTATGCTTTAAAGCTATCACCATTGTTGGGAGGGAAACATCCGGCATGGTTCCCCCACCCACCTGACTTGTATCTTGAAAAATTTTTGCTTGAAATTGATTTGTCCTTTGTAACAAGTTTGTAACGAATATATTACATCTTGCGTCTAATTCAGTAAGCGAAACCAATAAATCACGAATCGTAGGTATATTCTTAATCGCTTTTTCACCACGGGCATATTCGATTAATGTCCCTTCAAGCGCAGCGAGTGTCATCTTATCGACTCGAACCACTCTTGCTAACTGGTGTTTTTTTAACTGATCGATGATTTCTTTTTTTCCAACTATAATCCCTGCCTGTGGGCCTCCTAACAGTTTGTCACCGCTGAAGGTAACCACATCTGTTCCCATTTCGATTACCTCTTTTACAACTGGTTCTTCGCCAATGCCATGCTTTCGAAAGTCGAAAAGTGCTCCGCTGCCAAGGTCTTCATAAAAAACCACATTTTCCAGACCTTTGGTTAAATCCACTAGCTCCTCTGTTTCTACAGATTTCGTAAAACCGACGACTTTAAAATTGCTAGTATGTACCTTCATGATTATGGCTGTTTCTGGGGTTACGGCTCTTTCATAGTCGTATAGATGAGTTTTGTTAGTCGTCCCCACCTCAACTAGTGCTGCTCCGCTTTCTTCCATAATAGAAGAAATCCGGAATGACCCGCCAATTTCAACTAACTGTCCCCGTGAAACGATCACTTCTTTATCTTCAGCAAGGGCCCTTAAAACAAGATATACGGCAGCTGCATTATTGTTTACAACCATAGCTGCTTCAGCACCTGTAATATCTTTAAGTATTGCTTCAACATGGCTATGACGAGAGCCTCGCTCTCCTTCAATCAATTTATATTCAAGATTCGAGTAATTCCGAGCCGTCTCAATCACATGTTGAATGGCCCCCTCGCTTAATCTTGATCTGCCAAGATTTGTATGCAAAATGGTCCCTGTAGCATTTATAACATTTTCTAGGGTATAAGAAAAATCCTTATGTAATTTCTTTTCAAGCAGGTCAAATAAATCATCGATAAAGCTTACCGATCCAGGTATTGATTTTTGCCACTGTCCATTAAGAATAGTAGATCGGATTTCATCCACCACGATTTTAACCTGTTTCGTTAGTTGAGCAAAACCTAGATGACTCTCTTCAAGGAGAGCTAAAAACCGCCCATGGTTTTGCAATTCATGAACAGCTGGAATCGAACGAAGCCAATCCTTCACAATAAAAACCCCTTCGTAAAAATGATTTAAATGCTTGGGTGAAATATTTATTTTATTATAACATTTTCACGTTTTTTTGGCTGTTGAATAATATGAAACGAGCAAGGGGGATAGGTAAATTATGAAAAGAAAGAACACACCTCAAAATCATCCAATTGATTTTGATCTGGTGGAAAAGTGGATGAAAAACTACTTTCTTGATCCACTAACATCCTTATGTGATTACACCCAATTTCGAATTGACCTCTATGAAACAGAAGACAACTGGATTGTGGAAGCAGTCTTGAATGAATATGTTTGTTCGGAGATTTCAGTAAAAATGGAAGAGCAAAGGCTTATTATCGCGGCACAAAAACATACTAGATCTACACTCGGAGGTTCTCAGCAGAAAATTCGTACCATCGATTTCCCCTTTTCCATTATTGATCATAAAGTAAGCGCTGCCTTTAATAATGGTGTATTAGAGATATTTATTTCCAAGACTGAGAAAGGTCTTGGAAAAAACCGCTTTATTACTTTGCCTTAAAAAGGTATTTTTTTACGCAGCAGTTTACATAAATAAATTACTGCTAACGTAAAACCCTCATATCCGATACCGGTATGAGGGTTTTTATTTATTTTGCTGCTATAATTTCAATCATTTCTTCGGTATCTGGAAAAACGCCAGTATCTAGTTTTGAATAGATCTTCTCCCCATTAACTGTCACTTCGAAAGCGCCACCGGAACTAGGGATTAATTCTAATTTTTTAATGTCTCGAAAAAAATGATTAAATAGTTCTTCCGCGAAACTCGCGGCTTTTGGAGCGTAGTTTCATTGCATGCAAAATTCTACGATAATTTGATAGTTTTTCATTATGGTACCCCCTTTTAAAGCTTTTCCCTATTTCGACAGTAGAAATAGTTTATCCTATGCCTTATTCTTCCGCAAATGTTTTGCACCTATAAGTGCAGTTTTATAAACAAAGAGTTATACTAATGTAATGGAGGTGGACATGTTGAGTGAACAAGAAAAAATTCGCCTAACCTCTTTATCAACTAAAGCTGGTTGAGGTTGTAAAATCGGTCCTGAGGACCTGGCGCAAGTTTTGCGTCAATTACCAAAACAAGAACCTGTCCCTGAGTTGCTGGTAGGACATGAAACTAGTGATGATGCTGGGGTATACAAATTAACGGATTCAATCGCCTTAATTCAAACAGTCGATTACTTTACACCGATTGTTGATGACCCTTATATGTTTGGTCAAATAGCAGCAGCAAACTCACTTAGTGATGTCTATGCAATGGGCGGAGAACCGAAAACCGTACTAAACATTGTCGGCTACCCCATCAAAAAACTTGGTGCTAATATGCTGGCGGAAATTCTTCGTGGTGCGGCCGATAAAGTGAAGGAAGCAGGTGCCCTAACCGTAGGAGGGCATTCAATTGATGATCAGGAACCAAAATTCGGTTTATCCGTAACTGGAATTGTTCATCCTGATAAAGTATGGAAGAATGTCGGTGCTAAGCCGGGGGATGTGCTAGTATTGACAAAACCAATCGGGGTTGGAATCCTTACAACTGGGATTAAAAGAAGTGTCGTAACCCCTGAACAAGAACAAGCTGTAACCGAGACCATGGCCATGCTAAATAAAATGGCTGCTCAAGTTTTAACTGACTATCATCCACACGCTGTTACCGATGTCACTGGGTTTGGCTTACTGGGTCATAGCAGTGAAATGGCTCGCGGCAGTGAAGTTAGCTTTGAAATTTCATTCAACCAAGTTCCTATATTAGAAGGAGCAACTGAACTTGCAAAGACGGGTGTGGTACCTGGCGGCTCAAAATCGAATCATAAATGGTTAAATGATGACGTTGTCTATGATGATATTCTTCCTGAAGAGCAGCTCGTTTTATGTGACGCCATTACCTCGGGTGGTCTTCTAGTATCCCTAAGCGAAGCAGAAGCTCAACATTATTTAGATGGATTGCACTCTAACGGGTTGGTCCATGCATCGATTATTGGACGTGTTTTTGAGAAAAAGGAAAAGCTTATATATGTAAAAAGATAAAACAGCGAAAGCATTGCTTCGCTGCAGACTGTCGACAAATTCGAA
>NZ_JBCNAD010000047.1:0-136672 GCF_050477905.1 Neobacillus pocheonensis
ATTCCCATTCCTGGAAAGCCGCTCATTCCCATTCCTGGTGAACCGCTCATTCCCATGCCTGGAAAGCCGCCCATTCCCATTCCTGGTGAACCGCTCATTCCCATGCCTGGTGAACCGCTCATTCCCATGCCTGGAAAGCCGCCCATTCCCATGCCTGGCGAACCGCTCATTCCCATTCCTGGCATACCGCTCATTCCCATTCCTGGTGAACCGCTCATTCCCATTCCTGGAAAGCCGCCCATTCCCATTCCTGGTGAACCGCCCATTCCCATTCCTGGAAAGCCGCCCATTCCCATTCCTGGTGAACCGCCCATTCCCATTCCTGGAAAGCCGCCCATTCCCATTCCTGGAAAGCCACTCATACCCATTCCTAATGTCATGTTTTCACCTACTTTCACTATACATACTATGTTTTTTCTAAAATTGGGAGCTTATTTTCCTGTAAAATTAGGCGGTTTTACTATTTGCTGATATATTACTTCTTCTACGTGACCGAAATGGCCTTCCAAGAATAATTACGGTCACGTAGCACCAGTCTACGTGACCCAAATCGCTTCCCAAGAGTAAATTCGGGCACGTAAAACCAGTCTACGTGACCCAAATCGCTTCCCAAGAGTAAACTCGGGCACTTAAAACCCGTCTACGTGCCCCAAATCGCTTCCCAAGAGTAAACTCGGGCACTTAAAACCAGTCTAAGAGACCAAACAGTTTTCTAAATGTAAATTCGGGCACGTAGCGTACCCTTCTAATCTATCGGTCACTTTCGCGTGTTTGTCCGTTAAATCTCCCTATGCCTCCTCAGCCCTAGTACCTTTTTTTAAAAGAACCCTTATTACTAATAAGGTCAAGATGACTGCTGCAACCAAATAAATCACTAGCGCAGTCACATCTGAGCGGAGAATTTGATCATCCCCTGTTGAAATAATCGCCCTGAAGCCTTGGACAGTATAGGACATTGGCAAAAGCGAATGCATCGTTTGTAAAAATTTTGGTGTCAACTCAATCGGAAATGTCCCAGCACTCGAGGTTAACTGCAAGACTAACAAAACAATCGCTAAAAATCTGCCGGCATTATCCAAAGCGATAACCAGTAATAAAATAATTGACATAAACATCAAACTTGAAAGAAAGGTAAATAGATATAAATAACCCTGGTTCACTGGCTCCAAGCCAATTAAGTTTATTAAAAAGAGATTAGTAATAACGCTGTGAAAAATGGAAACAAAAGCCAGCAACACCCATTTGGATAAAAACCAGGCAAGTGCTGATGGAGGCCTGCTACTTGTTGCCCGCAAAGGAAGTATCGTAGATAGCAGCAATGCCCCAACAAACAAACTTAGCGAAAGAAAATAAGGTGCCAGCCCGGTTCCATAGTTTGGCACACTATGCACTAATTCCTCTTTTAATCTAACAGGATTGGACATCATCTCATAAATCGGTTGCCCTGAACGAATATCTTGAATTTGTTTGGCACCCGCTGCCAATTTGTCCGTTAATTCCTTGCTGCCGGAAGCCAGGTCCACTTCCCCGTTTTTTAATGTTTGCAAATGACCTATCACACTATTCCAGCCGTTATAGACATCAGTTGCGCCAGAAGAAATCTTTGCTTGTGAGGTAGCTAGTTGCTGTGCTCCATTTGAAAGGTCCTGCATTTTTGTGGTAATTGCTGCTGAGCCAGCACTTAACGTTCCTGAACTTTGACTGGCTTTATTTAACCCTTGATTAAAGGAGGAAAAATTCGAATTTAATTTTTCTTGGCCTCCGTTTAAGCTGTGGCTGATTTGTATCATTTGCTGATAGGCAGAATCATTCGCAACTCCAGGATGACTATTTTCATATCCTTCCATTACTTGTCTCAATTGCTTAGAACCATTCGTAAGCGTCGCTATAGCGGAAGCGAATTGATCAGCATTGCTATTTAGTTGTCTTAATCCACCTTCCAAGCTACTCAAACCATTATTTACCTGGGTCATTCCTGACTGTATTTTTGCGGCGCCATTTGATAATTGTGCCGCTGCCGCGCTCAATTTTTGAGCACCAGACGATAACTGCCTTAAAGGTTCCACCTGTTTTTGCATTCCAGAGATGATTTCTCCAGTCCCTGTCGTTAATTTGTTCAATCCTTCAGTAATCTTACTTGACCCCTTACTTGCTTTGGCCATTCCCTCTCCAACCAATTTAATATTGTCAAAAATAACCTCGGCATAATTTTTACTGAGTTGCTGGGATAATTTTGCTCTTATTTTATCGACAGAGGTTCTGCCAATCTGGGATGCAATAAAATTGCTGCCCACATTCACCTTATAATATAGATTTAGCGGTGTTGGTTTTTGGGCTGTTAATGTCGTAGCCCGTTTAGAAAAATCACGCGGAATATAAATTTCAAAATAAAATTGATTATTTTTCAAGCCTCTATCAGCGTCTTTTTTCCTTACAAATTGCCATTTAAAACTCTTATCCGTCTTCAATTCTTTTACAAGGTCATCCCCAATCTTATATGTAGTGCCGTTATACTCAACCTTTTCATCTTCATTCACGACAGCGACTGGAAGTCTCTCTAAATGAGCGTATGGATCCCAGTTCGCCCATAAATACGTACCGCTATATAGGATGGGGACAAATAAAATCACGATCAATGCTACCATGAGCTTTGGATTCTTAAAAATATGGACCCATTCATGTTGTATCCAGGAAAACATATTCAACGAAAATACACCCTCTAAACTCATCTATTTCTTTCATTATTTGTATGAAATGGGAGATTTATGTGATTTGATAATTTGAAAAAGTGTGGGCGTAGAGAAGGAGTTATTGTCCTAAATCCAGAATATTAAAAACATCTATATTTTTCGAGAAGCGAAATAGGAATTAACAAGGGGTGTAATGAATGGATTGGCTAAACTCTCATAAAAGCAAGGATAATAGAATGATTCCCTATAATCATAAACTAGCGCCGCTAATGATTCGCAATCAATTACATTCTCTTATTCCAGAAGGCACACAGCATATCTACGTCATTGGAATTGGTTCAAATTTGATTAGCGGTGACAGCCTCGGGCCTTTTGTCGGAACCTTACTTTCTAATTTGTTTCCAGACCACTTAACAGTAATAGGAAACTTACAATCTCCAATGGATGCAAAATCCCTCGTACCAAATTATGCACGGCTCAGTCTGCCGGACAATAGCTTTGTCGTGGCTATTGATAGTGTACTTGGTTCGACTGGGTACGTGAATTCTATTGTGATTCGGGAGAGCTCTTTATTGCCTGGAATTGGGCTTGGTAATCAACTGCCTCCAATTGGTGATTGCAGCGTGATGGGAGTCGTTCTAGAAAATGATCCAACCCTACAGACTTCTCTTTTTTACACAAACCTTCATCTTATCTATACGATGGCAACTAATATTGCAAAAGGAATATCCCTAGCCATTCGGCAATATTTTAACTATCCTTCCAATCATCCCATCCTGCTCAACGGTTAAAAGGTCATCATTATGATGACCTTTTTATATCTTCAAAATGAATTACCAAAAAAATTTTTTCTTGAAAACGCAACCAATTTCCTTTCAAAATCCATTTATGAAAAAATTAGAGTATAATTGGAAAGTAATTAAAGCAAACAGGGGTAGTGTAAATTGGAAAAACAAAATAGCAGGTATCGTTGGGTGGTTTTTGGCACCGTATTATTTACTTATTTTTTAATTGTCAGTCAGAGGACTGCGCCGGGATTAATTTCCGATCAATTGATGAAAGATTTTAATATAACTGCAGCAACCATCGGATTGCTGGCCAGTGTTCAATTTTTGGCCTATGCTGGGTTGCAAATTCCGATTGGGATTCTCTCTGATCGTTTCGGTCCAAATATCTTTCTAATCGTTGGCGCGATTCTAAATGGGTTAGGAACCATCCTTTATAGCGTGGCTTCAAATGAGTATATCCTCTTCCTTGCCAGATTAATGGCAGGGATGGGCGATGCGACGATTTGGGTCAATCTCGTTTTAATCATGAGCCAATGGTTTAAAGTAAGAGAATTTGTCGGCTTACTGGGATTCGCCGGGATGGCAGGCAGCTTTGGTTTCTTAATGGCGACTATGCCATTTTCCGCTTGGATTACGTTATCAGGCTGGAGAACTCCATTTTTTATTACTGGAATTATTTTATGCTTATGTGGGTTACTCCTTTATGTTGTCCTCGTAAATAAACCTAAGAAAATGTTTAAGAACGCTGCTGTTAAGGCGAAAAAAGAGAAAAAACGAGAAAATACATTCGTTTTATTAAGAAGGATTTTTTCTGAACGTCAAGCCTGGGCCACCTTTTTATGCCACTTTGGTCTTGTCGGAACATACGTAGGGTTTATTGGATCATGGGCGGTACCTTATGGAATGCATGTTTATGGGATGAGCCGCTCCGATGCGAGCCAGCTCATCATGTTTGGTCTGATTGGAGCTATCATTGGTGCTCCGCTGACCGGTTGGATTTCAAGTAGGTTTGATATGATTAAAAAACCTTATATCATAGTGCATACCATTGTTTTTATCTGTTGGGTTGCCTTTCTTATATTTAACGGAAAACCATCCTATTATATGCTTGTGATTCTTTTCTTTATCATTGGTTATGGAAATGGTGCGAGTTCGTTGACTTTTGCAGTAGTACGTAAATCTTTTCCGATGAAAGATGTTGGCGTGATATCGGGGTTTGCTAACACAGGCGGATTTTTAAGTGCGGTGCTTTTGCCAAGTATTTTTGGCAAAGTGTTAGACCATTTTCATGCTGCCGACAGTACTGTAGGCTACCATTATGGGTTCATCATTCCTGTCCTATTCTCCATGGTTGGTTTGATTGGTGGTTTTCTCATAAAAGAACAGCGGCAGGAAGCAAAGCAGCCGAGTGAATTAATGGCATAGCGACCGAAAAAAATTTGAGACAGAAGGGTTTATATTGACGAATTTGGCAATAAACACAGATGACAAAAGAATACGTTTTTTGGTGACGTTAGTCACGGCATTGATAGGCGGACTAATTTTCACGGCTATTCACACCCCGATTCCATGGCTGCTAGGCCCGATGGCAGCCGTCCTGATTGGTTCTAGGTTTGGAAAAGTTCAATTTTACTGGCCAAGTTACATTCGGGACACTGGATTAATTATCGTTGGATATTCGATTGGTTTATCGTTCACAAAGGCTGCACTTTTGCAAATTCTAGCAAAACTTCCATCGATGCTGATATTAACGGTTCTGCTTGTGGCTTTTTGTGCAGGGATTGCCTTTGTTGTTTCCAAGCTTACTGGTGTAGATTATCCAACAATTCTAACTGGTAGTATTCCTGGAGGGCTTTCACAAATGATTACGTTTGCCGAGGAAGTCAAAGGAATTGATATCACAACGGTTACCTTTCTTCAGGTAGCTAGATTGTTGATGATTATCTTTTTTGTTCCCTTTCTTATATTGGGACCCTTTTATAAAGATGGAACGGCAGCTTCCGCTACAAATTTAGTCGATAAGACTATGACTTTCTCAGGCCCATTTTTTCCAACAATCCTATTGTTTGCCGGGATTTGTGTTCTTTGTGCTTTTCTTGGAAAAAAGCTTAAGTTCCCTACCCCATTTTTGTTGGGTCCTATCATTGGAACAGCGGTAATTAATATTTCTGGTCTTCATGGTCCATCCTTATCCCCAACGATTTTGGACATTTCCCAATTCATGATTGGCGGATACATTGGCTTGTTATTAAAGCCCGAAAAATTAGAGCATAAAACGAAAATGATTACGCTCGCCCTTATAAGCGGAATGGTGATGATTTTCGGCTCAATTGGATTAAGCCTGCTTCTGGTCAATTTCTATCACATTACTCCGTCAACGAGTTTTTTAAGCCTAGCACCAGGCGGCATGGATCAAATGGGAATCCTCGCACATGAAGTCCACGCAGACCTATCTATGGTAACGGGATATCAATTATTTAGGCTCTTATTTATCTATTTTGCAGTGCCTCCGATATTGAGGCTGTTTTTTAAAATTAGAAGAAAAGCGAAGGCGATTTAAAGCGGTGTTCCCTCTGGACACCGCTTTATTTCTTTATAGCTTTATAATGATTTATAATACAAAACTGTGGTGTGCAATTCCCCATTTGCAGACTTCGCAAAGTAAGGGATTCTCCCCGCTTCGATAAAACCCAATGATTGATAGAGTAAGTTGGACGGGTCTCCCTCTCTTGTATCTAAAACTAACAACGACCGCCCTTCTTGTATAGCCCGTTCCTCGGCTTTTTGCATTAAAGCTCGGCCTAACCCTCGCCGCCTAAAATTTGGATCCGTAATAAGTTTGGCGATATCTGCTCTATGTAATCCATTTTCTTTGGCGCATAAATGTAACTGGACACTACCGACGATATGCTTGTTTATTTTTGCAACAAATAAAATTACGCCAGGAGCTAGGACAGAGTTCCAATATTCTCGAGCAAATGATTGTTTCATTGGCGGAAGAAAGCCTACGGCTGCACCATCATCGACTACCTTCACCAATAGCTTTGAAAGCTCTTCAATTGATGCTTCAATGTCCTCCAAGACCTCAATATTCAATTCATAATTCATCATAAACACCTCCACTAAAATAATATCCTACTGTTCTCATTCGAACTACAACTATGTTAGATTTTCTTTCATTCAACTCCTAATCATATTCATATTAATTACCAGTTTAGACCATACTGAAAAAGACTATTTAAGATGAAGGATGAAGTCGATTGCATGTTGTTTTAGAGGCGGTATTACGTACGTGTGTGGCCTATTTTGTTTTAATGGTAGTGGCATTATGGATCGGAAAACAGGTTAACTCTCATACGAATTATTATAATTTTGCTTTAGCAATCACAATAGGATCTTTTATAGCTAACATGGGCTTTGATACCAACCTCCACTTCATGCCGATGATAGCTTCCTTTATTGCGCTCGTTTTAATCTATTTTTTCCTATCGCTTATATCTGCGAACAGCCGGCCATTTAGAAAATGGCTGTCTGGACAGCCGACGGTCATCATCGATAATGGAAAAATCCTAGATGGCAATATGAAAAAAGTAAGATATACGTTAGATGATTTAAACCAGCAGCTTCGGGAGCAAGGTATTTTTGATATTTTTGAGGTTGAATATGCACTATTAGAGGTGAGTGGAAAATTATCTGTGTTAAAGAAAACACAATATCAAAATGTAAGCAAAAAGGATATCTATCCTACTAATTTAAATGAAAACGTCATATTACCAAAAGAACTCATCATGGATGGCAAAGTGGTTGAAAAGAATTTTAACCACAATTTTTCCAAACAGTGGCTTGAACATGAATTGAAATTAAGAAACCTGCAGCCAGAGGCTATTCAATATGCCGTAATCTCCTCTAACGGCAGTTTATTTCTTGATCTTTACGATGATCATCTTAAATCACCATTAGACACAGAATAAAAAATGGCCGTCAATATTTGACAGCCATTTTTTTAACCTATTTTTTAAAAAGTAAACCTGCGGCCAGTTAACAATCTGAAGAGAGCAATAATTAATGCGATGCGAATCGCCAGTCTAACGACACGGCCTCTGATTCTAGTACGCAGAATAATGGTATCGCCACCGACATACTCTAGTGTTCCTGTATATGTTCCTTGATTAGTGACAACTTCTACTTCTTCCCCAACTAGCCTTTCCGCAAAGTTTCTAAAATTTTCCGAGCTCATCCTATCATCAACTCCTTTCATTTCTATTAAATGAACTTTTCATAGAAATGATTGGGTATTTATAGGACAACCTCTGATATATTTTTAAACATTAACCACATTGGTAGCTTCTTTAGACTGTAATACCTCTACTAGGTAGTCCACAGCCGTCAAATAGACAATCCCGTTCCCCTCTTGCTTTGGCGAATAGCCTAATGGCACGGTTCTCCTAATTAATTGGGCGTATAATTCGGGTTCTGATAGATTTCTTTCAAACATTTGGTTCGACAATGCTTTTACTAGAGCCAGCGCTCCTGAAACATGTGGAGTGGCCATTGACGTGCCGCTCAGTTTAGCATATTTACCCCTCAAATATGTCGACAGTATATTTTCACCAGGTGCCACAACATCCACTTCCTTATTGGAATTGCTGAAATTTGAGATATGGCGCTCAAGGTCAATGGCGCCTACACTAATGACTTCATTGTAAGATCCGGGATAATCGAATTCGTCTGTGGTGCCTTGTCCATCGCCTTCATTACCTGCCGCACAAACGACCAAAATATTATTCGCAACCGCTTTTTGAATCGCTTCGTGTAACTCGGGGACGTCCTCTGGTCCACCTAAGCTCATGGAGATAATGTCAGCCTTTTGTTCAATCGCGTAGTAGATTCCATTGATAATCCAGTCATATTGTCCAGAGCCATTTTTATCCAGGACCTTTACGATTAATAGACTCGCTTCAGGAGCAACACCCACTACTCCCTTCTGGTTAGCCGTTGCTGCGATCGTCCCGGCAACATGTGTCCCGTGACCATTGTAATCCATATACTTGTCCTTATTGCCTTTGTCATCATTTGTAAAATTGCGTCCACCCTTAATCCGTTCCTTCAAGTCGGGATGAGTTAAATCGCACCCAGTGTCTAGAATGGCAATGGTAATGCCCTTCCCTTTTGTTTTTTCCCAAATTTTCGGGGCTTGAATCATTTCGACCCCTTTTGGCACCTCGGCTACTTCTTCAACCTCTGCCAATACTTGGTACGGAATCAAGCGTACTTCTCGCTCCATCCTTTTCCCTCCTTAGAGATTTATTGAAGCCAACCCATGATGATAGTAATAGTTTAACAATTCTGAATCTACTAAAAAAAGATTCCTTCGAACTGTTTTTTTAATTTCCTCCTTCCAACTTTTATATAGGCTCAAAAAATAAATATGGATAGGGCCGTAAAGAATACGAAAAGAATTTTTAATCTAATTTAAATAATTTAGTAATCTACTAAATTTTTTTGTATGTTACATTGAATTTAGCATTTTATTAAGTTGAGGATATGAGTTGAGGACATGTTAAATGTGAAAGAAGTAACAGAATTACTTGGGGACGAAGGTATCACGAATAGTGAGCAGATGGTTATCCGCTGGATCCTCGAGGGAAAATTGAAAGCGAAAAGAACGGCACAATTAAACATTGACTACACGGTTAAACCCAATGATCTTGCTGTCTTTATTTTAGAAAAAAAGATGGATCAAAAGCGTAAAAAATTTGGTGTGGATTATCAGGATTGGGAGAAAACTTTTCAGGAAAACCAAAAATTGAAGGATGAGATTGATCAGTTAAAAAGCAGCATTCGCATCGAGCAGGCAAAAGTGCGCTCCTTGAAAAAAATGTTACAAGCTGAATATGCCATTTCTTTTTCTGAACCTGCGCCCATCAATTTTCACACGCTATTAGGATTAGAGGGGGCGGCTGAAAAAGAATTGGTCAAGAAAGAGTTTAAAAAATTACTTAAAGCCCTTCATCCAGATCGAGGCGGTGATGATCGACTATTCAAAGTGTTTTATGAACACTATGAAAATGTGAAAAAAAATTAATTTATACATAATATTTTTCTACAAATGTTCACGATATCTTATAGAATTCCGTCGATTTATGCAAAATTAGTACTATCTTTATAAAAATCTAGGGGTATATGTAGATAAGTTTTCTAAGGTGCATGCAGGAAAAACTAGGCTCTTTCCAAAAATAATAAAGTAGACATATCAGATGTCTTACAAATAAGTTGAAAGGTGGTCATTTGTCTTGGCTATGGAATTAACCCTACAACAAATTGTCGAAGGAATACCGAAGTCCGTATTAAATGCATCTGATAGAGATTTGGAAGGATTCCAAAATATCATCGACGAGACGATTAAATTAAGAGAAGCGCATAGAAACTTGCAGAAGTTGGTGAAAAACTTCTCTACGTCTACCATTCAGCGCACTTAATAACCAATATGTACGTTCGGAAGGTGAAGATCACCTTCCGTTTATTTTTTAAAAGAAAAAATTACCTAATAAATATTTTCTCTGCATTTGTATTAATTTTTCAACCATCCTATAAATGGAGGTGAAAAATTTGCCAAAAAATAATCCTATTGAGTATTCGGGGAAAGTTCTCGATCAAAGAAATAATTTGACCGGTCCTGATGATTCCGGAAAGACTGGCTATCCAAAAGCACCAAAGCACGTCGTAATTCAGGAGTCCAATCGAAAGGAGTGAAAAATCATGGATGGAAGGTATAATACAAACGATGATGCTACCGTAGAATTGAAAAAAGCATTAAGTAAAACATCACCGAGAAAAAACCCCAATATGAGCGATGCTGAGTATAAGATGAAGTTTCAAGGGAAGAAAAGCTAAGCTGAAACTATACTGAATGTACAAAGGGCAAGAATTCTCCTGCCCTTTTTTTGTGTAAAAGTATTTAGTTATTTGGGATAAAGAATCTCATCAATAATCCCGTATTCTTTAGCCTCTTCCGCACTCATGAAGTAATCCCGGTCGGTGTCCTTTGCTACTTTTTCAATTGACTGTCCTGTCCGATCTGAAATGATTTGATTAATATGCTCCCGTAGTTTGATGATTCGGCGGGCGGAGATTTCGATTTCGGTTGCTTGCCCTCTCGCGCCGCCCAATGGCTGATGAATCATAATTTCACTATTTGGAAGTGCGTAGCGTTTCCCCTTCGTCCCCGCGAGCAGAAGCATGGCACCGAATGAGGCGGCCATGCCTGTGCAAATTGTCCTTACATCCGCCTTAATATATTGCATCGTATCAAAGATCGCAAATCCCGCAGAAGTGGATCCGCCTGGGCTGTTGATATAAAGGGAAATTTCTTTTTCCGGAGCATCAGCCGCTAAAAATAATAACTGGGCAACCACACTATTGGCCACATGATCATTTATTTCATCACCAATGATGATGATTCTGTCCTTCAATAATCGTGAATAAATATCGTAGGAACGTTCGCCGCGGTTCGACTGTTCAATTACATATGGAATGGTACTCATTATTTTTTCCTCCTAAAAGCGTTTAATAGGCTATGCAGCCATGTAGAGAGTGCTTGAAGGAGTATTTGCTTGAAATGGTATTGGTGGGACATTTCTCATTTCGAGCTTCGGTTCGACATTGATGCCTTGTAACGTTGGAATAGCTTTAATTAGGACGGACGGATCTTCATTTTGTAATGAGTCTTTAAAAAGATTTGTAAGGAGTTCCTTTTCCTCCTCATTCCAAAATGTGTCGACCGAAAAGGATTGTTCTTCTCCTTTGTCTTTTTCTAAGCGCTTCTTCGCCCGGTGAAGATTGGATTTAACCGCCATTTCTGTAGTACCTAAAATGTCCGCTATTTCCTTAAGTTGATATTGAAACGCCTCTTTTAACAAAAAGATAACTGCTTGTTTTGGAGTAAATTGCTTTAGAAGCAGTTCCACGGTCTCATCGGTTCGACTAATTGATGTTTGACCATCAATTTCGGAATCAATTGTTTCATGCTTTCTTTTTCGAAGCATATCAATCCAATGATGATAAGCGATCTTATTTAATAAAGCTGAGGACATTTTTTGTTGATATTTTAATGCCTTTAGATAGGTTTCTTGTGCGATATCATCGCCATCCCAAGTATTTTGCGTCAGGAAGTGACAATAACGCTGCAGTTTTGGATAGTGTTCTTTCCAGAAGGGGTCATCGCCTTGTCTTGTATCTTCCAAGGGATTTGTTCTAAGCTTGTGTGACATGATTTTCACTCCTTTTGCACTCTCTACCCTATAAACGTTTTAAGTTGGTGAAAAGATACGGGGGGAGTTATTTTTTTATTTTTAATATATGTTGGTGAAAATTTATTATATAGGTTATTAACCTTTTGGATTATTTTCCATATTTTGTCTCATAATACCTACGGAGTATTTTTCCAAGAGGACATTCTTTTTTTAGCATTTGAATGGTGTGAACCCATATATTTATTCTACACCACTATTAAAGGGGGAATTGATTTTATGAATCAACAAACCTTAATAATGGATTTAGATGATACCCTCATCCACTGCAGCAAGTACTTTAAAGAGTCCAAAAGTTTATTTGCTGATCTGATGTTGGAATGGTTTCAGTTTACAACAACAAAAGAAGATATCCTCCAAAAACAGTTGGAGATTGATTTAAAGAATGTCGAAGAATTCGGCTTACATTCTTCCTTATATCCAGAATCACTTGTTTTAACCTATAAATATTTTTGTGTGAGATACGGTAGAAGAATTAATGAATCGGAAATGGAACAGGTTTTGAATATCGGTCAACGTGTATTTCAAATTGATGTCCAGCCATACCCTTATTTATATGAAGTATTAGAAAAATTAAAGGTGGATGGCCATAAATTGTGTTTATTTACGGGCGGCGATGAAAAGAACCAAAGAAGGAAAATTGACCAATTAGGGCTTGAACATTACTTTGAAGAACGTGTGTTTATTTATGAACACAAAAATTCTACTGCATTGCAATTTGTCTTGGATGAGATTGAAACCGATAAGAAATCAACTTGGATGATCGGTAATTCCCTTAAAACAGATATTAAACCTGCCATCGAACTAGGGATTAACGCGATTCATATCCCTTCTGAGATAGAATGGAGCTATAACATTGTGGATATTGAAATGGATCCTAACGGGACATTGGCAGAATTACAATCTTTGCTGCAACTTCCGGAATATTTACGGGATTATGCTTTTTATCAAGTTGCTAAATAAGAACCAAAACCTTGATTCAGTGATGAATCAAGGTTTTTCTTTCACATAAATTCCCGCATTGAAATTTGCCGGTCTTTAATTTTTTCATACAGCTTTTCAACCATTTCTCGACGTATTGCATCATCAAGGGTCATTTTCCGTTTAATGATAGTAATGGTTAAGAAAAAAATATTTAACGTCATTAAAGATTCCTCCTTTATTGAGCTTTTTCCGTTATCTAATGATTTTATTATATTGCAATCTAATTTCTAACGAATCGAGAATGGGAAGTATTTCTCCTCCATTCATGGTCTTAAATTGTCTCAAACTTTGGTCGTAGATTAATATATGATGGTTTTATTTAAAATGACTAGTCAGTTTATATTAAGGTTAAAAAAATTTTTGGGCCAGGTTCAGTAGTACTTTCAAACCTTTAAGATTGAGATACATATCTTTTATGCTCATTTTGAAAAGTCTAATCCCCCCTTTTAGCAAATAGACTGAATAGTCTATTTTAATTTTACCTAATCTTGGTATTTATTTCAAATAATATTACTCTGTTAATTTATTATTTATTTATTTTTATATTGATTTTGGTCTAAATTGGGATTAATTCTGTTGAAAAGAGATAAGCGCTCAAAAAACTTAATATTTTTAATAAATGTCGCTTTTTTAACCAATTTTCTACTGACAAAATTTGTGCCTTGTGTAGATATCGGCGAATTTTTTGAGTTTATCGGCGGATCCGAGGTATTTATCGGCGATTTTTTCATTTTATCGGCGAATCCGAGGTATTTATCGGCGAATTGAAAATCTCCCCCCTAAAGATAGTCCATGATCCACTCATTAAAAGCAAAAAAAAGACATGCACCAATACATCAAATGTATCGACGCTTGTCCATTAAAAAGCACATTAAAACGTCCGCGTGGCGTGGACAAAATACTTAAAATGTCTTTTTGCGGTGCCTGTCACCACTAATGTGTCACCACTAATGTCACCCACTAAAACCCTACAAGTAAATATATACTCTTTCCGGCCTGCCCACTGTTCCGTATGCAAGGTCTGCATGGATTTTGTCTTCGGCTACGAGGTGTTCGAGGTAGCGTCTGGCGGTAGTTCGACTGACCCCGATTTCTTTGGCGACGAGCTCGGCGGTTAGCCCGTGGCCCACTTTTTCGAGGACCTCTAGAACCTTATCGAGTGTAAGCGGATCAATCCCCTTTGGTAAGTACACCTTCTCTCCTGTTCCCCCGCCTCCCACTCCTTCAATTTCCTTCCGAAGCAGCCTGTCCACCTGCTGTTGGGAAAGATGGGTGTTTTCCTGACCTAATTGGACTAGCCTTGTATGATAGTCTTGATATCTTACTAACGATTGCTTAAAGCGTTCAAACACAACCGGCTTTATGATGTAATCAAACACACCAATACTGATCGCTTCCTGGACCATTTGAATCTCTTTTGTTGCTGTAATCATAATAACGTCTATTTGTTTCGATTGTTGTTTGGTTTCCTTCAGTAAATCAAGGCCGTTCATATCTGGAAAGTAAACATCCAGCAAGAGCAAATCCGGCTGCAGAATTTCGATTAATGTTTTTGCCTCAACATAACTTGCCGCAATCCCCACCGTTTGAAAGCCATCTAACTGTTCAAGAAACCTTTTTTGGATTTCAGCAATCCTCAAATCATCTTCAACAATTAACACTTCGATCTTTTTGTTCCCCTTCATGTACATCCCCCCTACCCCTGCTCTTTGGTATTACTACCGTGAAAATCGCACCTTCGCCTACAGTTGATGAAAATGTAACATACCCACCTAAATCGGTAATCGCTTTTTGTACTAAACTTAGGCCCAGTCCGGCGTTACTGTTCGTGTTTTTTGTCGTAAAGCCTGCCGAGAATATCTCGTCTTGGTGATGAGAATCAACTCCCATTCCATTATCTTCCACCTCGATAATTAGGTCTTTTCCTAGATCCGTTAAGAACAACGATACACGTTTTTCTTCTAAACCATTTTCCCTCACCGCTTCAAATGCATTATTAACTAAGTTTCCAATGATCGTCACTAATGAATCCCGATTAATGTCTATAGGTATATCTTTAAAACTGCTCTCCCGGTCAATTGAAAGATTAATTTTCAACTCGCTCGCTAAACTAACCTTACCCAAGATAAATCCAGCAATAATTGGATCAGGAATCTCCTTCATTAAAAATTGAATGAAACCTTGAGCAACATCCACCTCTCTTGAGATAAAATCGATTGCTTCTTTATAAGAACCAAGCTGGATTAATCCAAGTAAGGTGTAAAGCCGGTTGGAATATTCATGCGTTTGAGCCCGCAGACCCTCCGCGTAAGCTTTTACATGCGATAATTCCTGAAGAAGTGCAGAAAGCTCAGACTTGTTCCTAAAGCTAGCTACTGCTCCAACCACCATCCCTTTTTTATTAAAAATAGGGATGCGATTGGCCAAAAAGACGTCTCCAAAAATTAAAATTTCCTGATCATATTCAGCCTTACCTGTTTTAACAACCTCATAAAGCTTGGTATTTTCCAATACCTCTTCGATTCTTTTTCCTCGCAGGAGTACTTCATTCGGAACATTCAGAATCTTATGTGCAGTCTCATTCACGACCGTGATTCGTCCATTGGTATCAATCGCGATGATTGCTTCATGTATAGACTCTAGTATTGCATGCTTCTCTTGATACATCCAGGCAATTTCCCTTGGTTCTAGTCCAAAAATTGCTCGTTTAATATTTAAAGAGATTAACAGTGCAGCAGTTAACCCTCCTACTAATATAATCAAGGTCGCTACAAAAATTTTCCGTTGGATTTTCGAAACTTCTTTTTGGATATCTGTCTGAAGGTATCCAACTGACACGACCCCAATAACCTGATTGTCACTAAAAATGGGAGCTTTTCCTCTTAAAGAAGGCCCCAGTGTCCCGGTCGATTCAGAAATGACCGATTTCCCTTTAAAGACTCTATCGTTATCTCCTCCAACCATTTTTTGGCCTAATCGGTTGGGATTGGGGTGAGAGTACCGGATTTCATCTCGGTTCCCAAGGACGATAAACTCAGCACCTACCTGTTGCCGAATTTTCTCAGCAATGGGCTGAATAATGGCGGATGGATTATCCGTTCGAAACGCTGCTTGAATCTCAGGCATATTGGCAATCGATTGAGCGACTGATAAGGCTTTTGACCCAATTTCATGCTTCAGATTGGTTTCCATAATATTTTTAAAAGTAAATTCAATAATCGTTCCCATCACAATAATAAGAATGGAGATTCCGAGCATTAACTTCGTATGTAACCGCATGCAAACACCTCTTACTCTATCATATTAAAAAAATCTCATATTAAAAAGAGGACAAATTAAATAAAACAGCCCGTTCATCATTTTTTTCGGGCTGTTTTCTCAATTATAAGGTAAATTCTATTAATTGTTGCCTAGTCCTAGCTATTTTTCCAACATTTTGCTGGTACTCTTTTAAGCACTTTTCTAAACTGAACTTACGATCTTCTGTCATTCTTTTTACCTCTAACGGATTGGGTCCTCCCTGGATCCGTCTTACCTCGACAAAGTGCTCAGATGAGATGATTTTTTTCCATTCTTCCTCACTAAGAGTTACATCAGCCATATCCTTGATCATTGAGTTAATATCTTCAACCTTCCAATCATATAATTCCTTTTGCGTTTGAATCGTTTTCTTAGAAATAGTACTTGCAATCGAATGAGCTTTTCTAAAGGGAATTTCGTAGTTTCTGGTCAAAGTGTCGGCGAGTTCTGTGATCGTGATACAGGATTTCTGAGACATAACCTTTAAATACTCCTCGTTTACTTTTAGTGTCTTCACTACAGCATACATGATTTTCATCACGCGGTTAGCTTTTGCAAATGCCCGATATAGATGTGGCTGTAGGTCATCCTCGGTATCCACAATATCACCGAACGGAGTATTATGAATCATTTGAATGGCTGCAAGAGCATCACCATAAGAACTGCTTGCAAGTGCACGTGAATGTTCCACCGAAACAGGATTCCGTTTCTGAGGCATAATGCTGCTAATTTGTACGTAGGCATCCGCTACGATAAATGATCCGAATTCTCTCGAGACATGGAGCAGAAAATCTTGAATCCATCTTCCAGTATTCACCATACATGTCATTAAAGTGGTTGCTGCCTCAATTAAATAATCGGCCCCTGCAATCGAGTCATACGAGTTTTCTATTATTTTATCAAATCCTAATAATTCACAGGTACGAGTGCGGCTGATTGGGAAACCTGTCGTCGATAAGGCTGCAGCCCCTAATGGCGATTGATTAACCGTTTCATATGCCGACCATACTCGTTGGATGTCCCGCATCAATACATCATATATTGCTAAAAAATAATGACCTAAAGTTGTTGGCTGTGCCGGTTGTGTATGGGTATAGGCAGTCATATAGGTTTCCTTATGCTGTTCAGCCTTCTCTAGTAAGCCCTCACCTAATTGATAGCAGTTGCCAAGCAGCTGTAAAAGATGCTCCCTCAGCACTATGCGGTACATGGCCACCCCCATATCGTTTCGACTTCGCCCCATATGAATTTTTCCGGCAAGTTCTTCACCGATTTCCACCGCTATTTTAGCTTCCATCATGAAAAATAAATCTTCAAATTGGGGGTCGTAGGTTAAGAAAGCAGTATCTGTTTTGGCCGCCTTGTTAATCCCTTCAAGCATTCTTTTAGCATCGTCTCTTTTAATGATTTTTTGTTCCTCGAGCATAATCACATGGGCGCGGTGGATATCGAACATGACGTGAAATAAATAATCCCTTTGATCATTAAAAACTGGTTTTAACAGCTCTTCCACATAAGTCTTTCCCGGAAAAATCTGTCCTTCCTTTTTGATAAATTCGTTGTCCATGCTTTCCACTCCGATTATGACTAAGATTTTTCTTTATATATTTATACGAATGAAATTTTTTAAAGTGAATGGATAAAAAATTCTTTCGACCCACGAAATAAGGTACTATAATAGTCAAATGAAATTTAACATAAATGGTATTTCAGAAGGGCGTGTCAATTTATATGTCGGGGAGTAATCAAAAAACTCTATTAAGCTTGTTTTTAGTTTCGGTTTTGTGGGGTTGTAACTATCCTGTCAGTGCTTATTTACTTCAAGGATTTTCCCCAGTCTTTTTGTCGACCGTAAGGATTTGTTCTACCTCAATTTTTCTCATTATCCTTGCCTTCGTCTTTAAAGGAATGAAGAGGCCAACCAGACAAGAATGGAAATATCTGATTGGTGTCGGAGTTTTTGGGACTCTCCCTAACCAAACTTTTTATTTTACAGGTCTGAAGCATACAACACCGGCTAATGCCTCGTTAATCCTTGCGCTCTCACCTATAGCTACCATTCTATTAGAGCGGTTTATTTTTAAAATAAAATTAACACTAAAAAAGGCCTCAGGTGCACTTATTAGTTTGTTAGGTGTGTTTTCGATTATTGGGGTTGGAAAAGGTTCTTTAGGAATTTCATGGGGCGATTTCAATATTGTCATCGCGATGCTCTGCCTTTGTATCAGTCTATTATTTATTCGCGGATTATCGAAAACGATGAATTCTTTAGTCATTACCATTTATGCAACTGTCCTAGGCAGCGTCCTAATGATTCCTGCAGCAGGCGTGGAAGGAATGGTTAGCGGCTCAGTCATAAGCCATTCTATATTTATGTGGCTCTTACTAATTTGCGCAGGGATTCTTGCACAGGGTGTGGCAGGTTTTTGGTGGAATAAAGGCGTTGCCAAGGCTGGGGCAGGAACTGCTTCTATGTTCATGAATATTCAGCCATTTGTCGCCATCATCGCTTCCCATTTTATTTTAGGGAACCCGATTTTAGTGAGCCAAATTATTGGAGGGATCCTTGTTTTATCAGGGGTGTATATTGCTAATTTACCTAGCGCTAAGCCAATTCTTAGAACTGAAACCAAATATTTGGCTTAACTTTTCATTATCTCAAATAAAAATGAAATTTTTTCTTCCCTTGAACAATCTTTATCCAAAGAGCATATCCTAACAATAGGTGATACACCAAAAAAAGACCGTGACGTGGACGGTCCGGTCTTAAAAAACGTTAGAAGTGTATGATTAATCCATCCGAGTCGCCAAACACAGGGTGGATTTTTCTTTTTGTTTCTCCAAAATCAATTAGCATCTTAACTCTCCTTTTCTCTTAAAGTATTATCGTTGAAGAACTCCTCCAAAAAGCGTTGAAACCCAATAATATAAAACGACTAATGTGAATATAACGGTAGGTGGAATCACAACTCCAGTGATTTTCACATACTCCCACCACGTAATCTTCACTTTCCCTTTTCTAACAATGTGCATCCACATCAGTGTTGCCAAAGTACCCATCGGAAGGAGTAATGATCCCATGTCGCTGCCAATGACGTTGGCCAGATAGGCAATTTTCAATTCGAGTAAACTTAGTTTCATATGGGTTAATGTGAGTGTTCCAACCATCAGGGCAGGGTGATTATTAAAAATATTGGAGAGAACGGATAGTAGGACCCCCATCATGACACTCGCATGCAGCAGACTTCCAGAAACAATCGGTTCCATAAAACCAATCAACCAGACTGTTAGTCCAATGTTATTCAGCCCGTAAATGATGACATACATACAAAAGGCGAAGACGATGATATACCACGGCGTTTTTTTCAGCATATCAATGGGCGGTATTTTTAAATAAGCCCATCTCCATCCTAATAGGACTAGTGAACCGATAACGGCCATCAAGGAAACGGGAATGTTCACAAACGATGCAACGAAGAGGCTGATACGGACGGCAAATACGAATAAAAGAACATTTCGCATAAATCTTGAACGTTCCTTTTCTGAAATATGCTGGATTCCGGATTTGAGTGGATGATAGGATTTAAACGATATCCCCGTTACCTTTGTAGGAATAGTCTTGGGTAAAACCTTGTAAAAGCGAAGGAACAGAAGACCAACCAGCAGGAGCAGACCAAGTGTTGCCGGTACAAACATCATGGCTGTATGCAAATACAGACTCATATGCACGATTTTTAGGGCAATTAAATTGACAATGTTACTAACCCCAATAGGAGCACTGGATGCAGTGGCAATCAAGCCCCCTGATAATAAATAAGGAATTTTTTGATGATTTTTTAAGCCCATGTTGTTTAATAACATGACAAGAATGGGGGTTGTGATTAAGATACTTCCATCGTTATTGAAAAAGAGAGTCATGAGAAAACAAAGTAGGTTGACATACCAGAATAATCGAATCCCTGAGCCCTTTGCCTTTGCAGCAAGTTTTTCTGCCACCCAATTAAAAAAGCCAAAGCTTTCTAACACAATCGCCATAACAATCGTCGCCATAATGGTAATTGCGGCGCCACTTATGGTGTCCGCAATGATACCCAGATCAGTTAATGAAACACTTCCACTTAGCACGACAATAATCGCACCAATTGCGGCAGGCACAGCTTCATTAACGCCTCTTGGTCTCCAAAGTATAAAGCCGAGGGTAACCAAAAAGGTGATAATGGTTATCCATACGGTTAAATGATCCATAAATTTCTCCTTTCATTTTGCTAGTAATTCAGGATGTTTACCTGAGACGACATTCCCTCCAAATGTCAAAATCTCCGCTAATGTCCCCCCCTTCCATCTGTCCCTCTGTTTTGTTGTACTGTATTTATATGTATCCCTTATAAGACAGGCTTTAGGTTTGTACCCTTTTTTTCTGTAAATCCACTAGAGTCTAAAAAATATCACTATTAATTTTAAAAAAAATAAAAAAAGCGAAGCTGCTTAGCTCCGCTAGGTTTTGATTGCACTTATTTTTTTATCTTATCCCTCAACATTAATAATGACTTCTTTCCCTCTTCTTTTCATCATAAATGGAACGATCAGCCAGAGTGCAGTGATAAGTAAAAATGCCAAAGATATTGGACGAGTGAAAAACACACTGTAATCCCCATTCGAAATGGTTAATGCTCTCCGTAGGTTATTTTCAACCATTGGCCCCAACACCAGTCCAAGAACGAGTGGTGCGATTGGGTAGTCGTTTTTGCTTAAGAAATAGCCAAACACTCCACAGCCAAGTAATAGCAATAAATCATACATTGATACTTGCACTGCGTAAACGCCAAATATGGAAATCGCAATAATCATCGGGATTAAAAATTGCTTTGGTGTTTGAATGATCTTTGCAAACACCTTTACTAGAGGCAAATTTAAGATTAATAGCATGATATTGCCGATAAACATACTAGCAATTAGTCCCCAAGCCACCTGCGGATGGTCTTCAAATAATAATGGACCCGGCTGCACATTGTACATCATTAAAGCTCCCATAAGGATTGCCGTCGTGCCTGATCCAGGGATTCCCAACGTTAATAATGGGATCATCGCCCCACCGGACGCCGCATTGTTCGCCGATTCTGGTGCCGCTACCCCAGCAATTGCGCCGGTTCCAAATTTAGATGGATTTTTTGATATCTTTTTTTCCAAAAGATAAGAGAAGAACGAGGCAAGCGTTGCTCCTGCGCCTGGTAAAATCCCCACAAAGAAACCTAAGATGGAGCCACGAGCAATAGGTCCTGCAGATTCTTTCAACTCCTCTTTTGACGGAATCAAATTATTGATCCTCGCCATTTCGCCTTCGTCTTCTTCTTTTTCCAAAATGGTTTTAAAAACTTCCCCAAGGGCAAACAATCCGACTGCAATTGTTAAAAACTCAATTCCTTGAAACAGCCATGGTACATCGAAGGTAAAGCGGGCGATTCCTGATACGGTGTCAATACCGATGGTTCCTAAAAGTAACCCGCAAACTGTCATGATCAAGGCTTTCGTAACCGATTTACCTGCTAGTCCACTTACAGCGCCTAAGCCCAACAGCATTAAAGAAAAATATTCCGCCGGGCCAAATTTTAATGCGACCTCTGATAATGGTTTGGCAAGTGCAATCAATGCAATCAGGGTGACAATTCCAGCCACGAAGGATCCGATTGCTGCAATTGACAACGCACTCCCTGCTCTCCCCTTCTTAGCCATTTGGTAGCCATCTAAGGTAGTGACCACGGAAGAAGATTCACCTGGCGTATTTAATAAAATAGAGGTGGTGGAACCTCCATACATCGCTCCATAATAAACCCCGGCGAGGAGAATAATCGCGCTTGTCGCCGCTTGTTCTGGGGGAAGTCCGCCCGTAATGGACGCAGTTACGGGTATGAGGAGCGCGACACCGCTCATTGGGCCAATCCCGGGGAGAACCCCAACGGCAGTTCCAATTAACACGCCAACAAAAGCAAAAATAAGATTATACCAAATTAGTGCGGTTCCAAATCCCTGAAATAAATAATCGAGTGTACTCATTTTTCAACCTCCAATCTTAAAACCAAATAGGCCAGCCTGGCAATGTCCCTTTTAACACATCTACAAATAAGAAATAGACGATTCCAGAAAAAGCTGCAGATATAATAATAGAAGTAATCAACTTCGAACGCTCCATTGCTTGAAAACAAACCAATAAAAATATAAAAGTGGTAATCACATAACCGATTGTTTCTAACGTTAGAATATAAAGTAAGGTAGCCACAAAGATAATTAAGAACGGTTTCCATTCTAATTTTTCTTTTGGACCAGATGAACCCGTAGACATGAACGTCTCATAAAACAAGCGAATGCTTAATAAAACCAACAGGATCCCCAAAACAAGTGGAAAGATATCAGGACCGACCACACTTCCATAAGAAGAGCTTGCTAGATGCCTGCTCCCAATAATAAATAGTACCCCAACGGCGAGAAATACAATTGATGCAACCCGATCGAATTTAATTGCCATTCGACATCCCCCTTTAGAAAAAATGGGAAGGAGAAAGTGAACTCCTTCCCGAACTCATTACTTCTGCATGCCTAATGCTTCTAATAATTGTTGGACTTGTTTATCCTGCTCACCTAAGAACTTTTTGAAATCAGAGCTATTTTTGTATTCTAGTTCCCAACCCTGAGACTCTACTTCCTGCTTCCATTCAGGAGTGTTCACAAGTTTATCAATTGTTTTTTCCCAGTAGGATTTTGCTTCCTTCGACATTTTTTCTGGGCCAAAAACTCCGCGCCAGATGGTAAACTCAGCATCAATTCCTTGTTCCTTCGCTGTTGGCACGTCTTTAAAATCGCCGCCTAGACGCTCAGTTGCCGTAATCGCCAATACTCGTACCTTACCCGCTTTTAAGAACTCTTTTACACTAGAGGCATCTGTACCAATAACGTCAGCATTACCGCCGAGCAGTGCCGTAATCGCTTCCCCGCCGCCATCGTAAGAAACATATTTAATTTTTGTTGGGTCTACCCCATATTTGAAGGCAGGAAGAATGGAAATCAAGTGATCCATGGAACCCGGTGCAGAACCGCCGGCAAATGTAAGTTTGCTAGGATCTTTTTTCACTTCTTCTAAAACTGATTTTAGGTCGGTAAATTTAGAATCTTTTTTAACCACAATCGCACCAAAATCTTTTGTCAATTGAGCAAGCGGTGTCGTATTTTTGTATCCGTAAGGACTGTTCCCCTCTTTTTTCAGGTTGTTGATAATGATAGGCGGTGAATTGACGAAAAGCATATCATTATTTGCTGCTTGCTGGGTTGCGTACTCGGCCATAAAAACCGCACCGCCGCCGCCAGGCTTATTCTCCACTGTTAAAGGCTGATTGACTAGCTTTGTTTCACTTAGTATTTTCGTGAAGGATCGAGCCGTTAAATCCCAACCGCCACCAGCACCTGATGGAGCCACAACGGATATCGCTTTTGTCGGATAGCCTGTACTTTCTTCTTTCTTGCCTGTGCTTGTGCTTGCTGTCTCCTTGCTGCTGCAGGCACCTAAACTGAGTGCGAGTGCTCCTGCACATAAAACTGTGGAAAATTTTTTTAAAGAAAACATTTAATATTCCCCCTTGTAAACGTTTTCTTAATTTTACAAAATTTTTAGAAGATTCATAGTTTTTGCCTATAAACAGCATTAAAAACTTATTCACCATTTTGTTCATTTTGTTCACAGCCATAATAAAAAGACTGCCACCATGGCAGCCTTATCAATTTACCTTATTAAATTATCATCATCTTCCAGGATGAAACCCGCCGTGACCATGATGATATCCATGTCCTGGGTAGTACCCACCGTGACCATGATGATATCCATGTCCTGGGTAGTGCCCACCGTGACCATGATGATATCCATGTCCTGGGTAGTATCCGCCATGGCCATGATGATACCCATGGCCCGGATAATAACCAACATGGCCATAATGATAGCCGTGACCTGGATAATAGACATGACTAGGATTCGCTACATAAACTCCAGTTAGTTGCCTTTGCATTATATCCCGCCTCATAAGCTTGCAAAATAGTTTATGTAACTATTTTAAAAAATGGGATAGACTCCTGCCTATTACCCGAAATTCAGGGCGAAAGCGTCCTTATTTATTTGATGTTCCTGTTGACATCTACTCTACTAATCAATAATCTAGATTAGGTACAAGCATCAAAGTGAAAGATTTGCAGAAGAGGTGGTTCACCCATGAATTGGATGATTATTTGGGCTCCTGTAGCTGAAATGATCGTTGGCTTTCTCCTTTATATGAAATTTGCAGAAAAGGTAAAAGAAGTTGGTTTTATGGTTCTCGTACAAATAGTTTTATATGTGGTCCTCATGAACAGTTTATTTTTGTATGGTTTATGGAGACATTAAAGGATTGACCATTTTCATTTGGTCAATCCTTTTTCAATCCTAAATTATCCTACTTCATTCATTGCTGGTCCGACAAATTTTCGCTTTTGAATGTAAATAAGTCTTATCGATAAAGCAATACCTGCCGCCAGTAAACCTATTGTCAAGCCAATCCAATAGCCTCTTGCTCCTAAGCTTGTATAGTGAGCCAGAAGATATCCTGCTGGTAAACAGATCAACCAGTAGGCGATTAGGGTCATTATAAAGGCAAGATTGACATCTTTATATCCTCTCAAAGCTGCCTGGGCAGTAGCTTGTATGGCATCTGCTATTTGAAAAAACAAGGCAAATATTAAAAAGTTAGCGGTTAGATTGATGACAGCCGATTCATTTGAATAAAGACCGGCAACCTGATAGCGAAATAATACGACTAGTAATCCTGTTATAATGGCGATTAAAATGGCAAGGAACACGCCAAGCCAGCTGTATTGTTTGGCATCCTTATAACGCTTCGCCCCTACTTCATAGCCGACAAGCACGGTCTGCGCTGTGGAAATGCTGATGGGAATCATGTATAGAAAGGAAACAATATTCAAGGCAGATTGGTACGCGGCAATCGTGGTTACATTAAATTTACTTAAAAGAATGGTTACCACAGCAAACATGCTGGTTTCAAAGAACGTTGACAGCCCCATCGGCACACCGATTTTTAAAATTTCCTTACATTTATCCCACGAGAATTCTTTCAAATTTTCGAATACCGGATAGGAAGAAAACGGCTCTTGTTTTTTCACTATGAATATTGTCATACCCATGAATGCCCAATCGGTAATGGCTGTTGCATAACCGGCCCCTGCTCCGCCAAGCTCAGGAAAGCCCCAATATCCAAAAATGAGCAAATAGTTCAATATGAAATTAAGTGGTAAAGAAATAATCATGATTATCATGACCACTCTTGTTTTACCCAAGGCATAAATAAAAGATCTTAATACGTTAAAAATAAACAACGGTAAGATCCCCCAGCTTAGTCCGACAAGATAATCGAATGCCGTATCTTGAACATTTGCAGGCAGCTTCATTTTTTCTAAAATTGGCTCTAGAAAGAAGAAACCAAAAACAATGACAATCAAGGTGATCAACACAGAAAGAAAAAGGCCATGCCTTACCACGGAGGAAACTTCATTGTTTTTCTTCTCACCAAACTTCTGTGCCGCAATTGGTGTAACAGCGAGTAAGATGCTGCTGATTCCTGTAAAAATCGGGCTCCAAATCGAAGAACCAATCGCCACTCCGGCCAAATCGGAAGAATTGTATTTCCCTGACATAATCGTATTAAAAAATACCATCGAAAACATGCCTAGCTGTGTAATTAAAATAGGGATTAACAAGACAAAAATCTCTTTTGTTTTTTCTTTTAAAGTAAAAGTCTGATTCATTATCACGATCTCCTTGGGGTAATTCAAAATCCGAAATTTAATTATATCCTAGATTGGTTGATAATTCCTCTCTTATTTATTTTGAGGGAAAAGCAAAAATAACAGGACCCCCATTTGGAAGTCCTGTCTGAAACTATTTCTTTTCAATTTTTGATGGATTATTGACTTTATATATTACTGGAGCATCGACGAGGAATTCTTCCTCCACGTCTTTTCCTTTCGCCAATTTCTTAGCGGCGACTTTTCCGTCAAATTCAAGCGAATCCCCGGGTGCAAGTTCAAATTTTTTGAGTGTCTTACTATGGCTGCACCACGCAAGACCTAGATCAAGTGGATTTTCATCGACAATCTGAACATTTTCTAACACAACCACTTCATCGTTTTCTTCGTTGAACGGATTATAGGTCAATGCAAACTGTTTCACCGTTGCGGTAAAATGCACCTTATCAACTGGAAGTTCCAGCTTAGGCGCTTTCTCTTTTTTTGGTTTCGGTTCCTTCGCTTTTGCTTGCTTAGGGGCCGCTGCTTTTCTCGGAGTTTCTTTGACCGTTTCTTTTTCCACAAGGGTCGAATCTGTTTCCGCTGTAATTTCTTTTTCCTCAATGGTCAGCATGCTTTCTTTTCCAAAGCTCCCCTGCTGCATTTCTTTTAAATAAGCGGGGTGTATGCAGCTGATGTTTCCATCTTGAAATTCAATGACAAGGGTATTAAATTCACCCGTATTCCCATATGATTCATATCCTTTTATGGTGACAATACGCTGAGACTGTCGATCCTTATACCAGAATTCCTTTTTGGCATCCTTTGCAGAGGATAGTCCCCATTCTTTTAGTTTTTCCTTATAATGATCGTCGTCACGGAAAGTATCATACTCCCCTTTTGGCGATAAATAGTGTGTCGAATCAGCCTGTTTTATTTGTGTTCCCTGGATTGGCAACCTAACCACTTCCTTCCATCTATCTGTGTGAGTTTATTATATCATTAACAATGACAATTCATAAAAAAAGAACATGCGGTCGCACTTTACACATTTCACTTATTTTTTAAAAAATATTTAGTGCAACGAAGATAATTCTATGTATAATAGCTTTAGATATTACTAGTGAAACTGGTGGGGCACATGCGTACTTATAACGAAAAAATCAGTATCTATCATGGAATGGTGTCGACCATTGCGGTAAATCTTGCAGGTAATTTTTTTCCGATATTCGCCATTTCAATCCTTGGAGCGAACAATTATCAGGTAGGGTTGATCAGTTCACTGCCTCCCTTAGTTGCCCTGATTATGACGATTCCGGCTGCCATTCTATTAAATAGATTAGAGCAGCAAAAGAAAACCGTCGCCTTAACCGTATTTTGGGCGAGAGCGATGTTTTTGCTTCTAGTGGGAGTATTGTTTATCCCTATTTCCTATCAGGCTTGGACTTTTTTAGTGATCATTGCTGTGATGAACATACCAGGAACGATTTCCAACATCGGCTGGCAAACACTGATTAGCGGGATGATTAGCGAAGAACGGCGCGGGATATTTTTTAGTGATCGAAATCGATTATTGACGGTTGTTGGAATGCTAACCACACTTTTGATCGGAATTATCATGAAGAATCAGACCAATAATGGGTCTGCTTATCAGCTGCTATTTTTTATTGCTTTTGTATTTGGGTTATTAGAAATGTTTTTCCTACTGAAGCATAAAGAAACCATGAAACCGAAAACAAGTAATCTACAAAAAAACTCCTATATGGAGTGGTCCATATTTCAAGATCAAGGATATAGATGGTTTTTAATTGCAGCGTTATGCTTCAACTTCACTTGGCAGATGGCATGGGGACTATTCAATATTTATTATGTTAAATATGCACATGCTACCATCCTTTGGATAAGTTTATTTTCCGTGGGGAATCAATTGGTTCAAATCTTTACCTTTCCTTTGTGGAAAAAATGGGCCGAACAAAAGTCCAATACCTTAATGCTTGTTTGGGTTTCTATTGGGATGGCAACTGCTCCATTTTTAAATGTCATGTCAATTAATCCATTCTATTTAACGATTGTCAGTATGACATCTGGATTTTTCATGTCCGGAACCACCTTACTTTTGTTCAACCTCTTGTTGGAGAAATCTCCTGAGGAAAAGAAAACATATTGCATTACCACCTATAATGTGCTCTTATCCTTTGTTGCCTTTATTGCACCCCAATTCGGGATTTGGCTGTTAGAAATGTCAAACATTCATTTTTCGTTGGAGATCAGTTCGGTTTTTAGATGTTTCAGTGCATTTGTTTTCATGCTTATGTATTCAAGATCGATTAAAAATAAAAAGCTAGGCACAGCCTAGCTTTTTAATCATCTATGAAGATATCAAAACTAACGATAAAATTAAGCAGAAACCACATCACTGCCGACTTTTATAAATTCACGGACAAGCTTTACGTATTTTTCGTTTTCTTCTAAATGAGGGGAATGTCCACTATTTTCAAAAATGACAAGTGTAGAATTTGGAACCTCTCTAGCGATGTCTTCGGAAGCAACTACTGGTGTAATCCAGTCATGCTTCCCAACTGTAACAAGCACGGGCACTGGAATGTTCTTTAACTTGTTTGTCAGGTTATAAGCCGGCTGATTAGCACTAAAGGCATAATTATGAGTTTCATAGTGAAAAAAGATTGAATTCAAACGCTGTTTTGCTTTTTCCTCGTCCCATTCCACCGTATATAGTGGTTGAATGGCACCAAACATTTCTTTAAATTCCTCATTTGAGCGAACCTGTCCGCCAAACAGACGATCAAGCATATCTACATTAATGCCAGGAAGATTGCTGTTAAGGGCTTTTTCAGTTGAAAGATCATTGTAATTACTGCTAGGGGCAGTATCTCTTAAAATAACATGGGTTAAATTTTCTGGATACCTTATGGCATATTCTAAGGTTAGAAAACCACCATAGGATCCACCTAACATTTTGATTTTATCTAATCCTAATTGTTTACGAAGTTCGTCGATATCAGCTGTCCACTGTTCATGGGTATAAGGAGGTTTATCCTCCGATCTTCCTGAACCTCTCATATCCAAGAACACTAGTTTATATTCATCAGCTAATGAAGAGAAGGCAGAAATATCGCCGCGGCAGTCCCCCATGCCTGGTCCGCCATGAATAAAAAAGATTGCCTCTCCATCCTCTTTTCCATGCACTTCATAATAGATTTCACAGCCATTAATTGTGGTAAGCATTATGTAACTCCTCCTTTTGTCCGCTATTCTCTTCGATAAATCCCTTAACTAAGCCAAGATATTGTCCACTTTCTTCCCTAACTAGCGAATGGCCATTTTTCTCAAAAATAACAAGCTTTGAACCTGGAATCCCGTTCGCAATTTCTTCGGAATAAACCGCAGGAGTTATCCAGTCCACTCTTCCTCCTGTAACCAAAACAGGAACCTTTATTTCCGCTAAACGATTTCTTATATCGTAATCTCTTAAATTGTCATGAAATGCGGCATTATGGGTCGCATTATGATAGTAAATGGACTCCAGTTTCGCTCTTGCCGCCTCTGGATCAAACTTGACCGCGGCATATAAAGGCAAAATTGCAGCGTACATTTCTTTAAATTCTTCATTTGAAGAAACTTCACCATTAAAAAGCCTTTCGAGCATATTTTTGTTAATCCCAGGCAGATTACTATTTAATGCATTTTCAATCGCTAAATAATGATGTTCATTACTTGCAGCGGTTACATTTAAAAGTACATGTGAAAGATGCTGTTCATACTTTAACGCATATTCCAATGAAATGAATCCGCCGTATGATGAGCCATGAATTGTTATTTTATCAAGTCTTAATAATTGCCTTAACTGATCAATATCATTTGCCCATTGTTCATGCGTATAAGGCGGTTTTTCCTCTGATCGTCCGGAACCTCTCATATCCATGAAAACTAGCTTAAAATCTTCGCCCAATGGAGCAAACGTATTGACATCTGCCCGGCAATCGCCAAGTCCGGGGCCACCGTGGATAAAAAAGATAGGATGCCCGTCTTCCCTTCCATGAACTTCATAATAAACCTGGCATCCATTTATTTCTGCAAACATTTTCATTCCTCCGATTATTTTGACTTCCTTACATGTTTGGGGTCAAGGGCATCGCGAAGTCCATCTCCTAAAAAATTATAGGCTAAAACTACTAGGGTAATAGCTAAACCAGGCAGGACACCTAAAACAGGAGATGTCCAAATATATTGCTGGGCATTTTGCAGCATATTTCCCCAAGTAGGTGTAGGAGGCTGGATACCTAAGCCTAAATAACTGATGGCACTTTCGGTTAAAATGGACCAGGCAATTCCAAGTGTGCTCGCTACTATGATGGTCGGAATCACCTGAGGGATTACATGTCCAAATAATGTTCTCAAAGAGGAGGCGCCTGAAGCAACCGATGCTTCTACAAATTCCTGAGCCTTCCATTTCATTGTTTCACCATAGACAACCCTTGCAATTTCCATCCAAGAAGTAAAAGCAATGACAAGAACAATCATAACTGGACTTTTACCCAAAACGGTTAGCGCGACTAATGCTAAAAAGAAATTAGGGATTGCCATCATCGCTTCCGTTAGTCGCATGAGAATCACTTCTACCCAACGTCCGAAATAACCCGCAAAAGCTCCAATCATTCCCCCTAGAAGGACAGTAACCACCATCGAGGAGAACCCGACAAGCAGTGTAATTCTTCCTCCATGGAGCATCCTGCTTAAAACATCACGTCCCAAATCGTCCGTCCCAAATGGATGCTCTGCAGACCATTTAGCTAAAGTTGTCGTAGGATTGATCTTTTCCGGGTTAATCGACCAGAAAACAGGACCGATAAATACGGCAATATGGACAATCACTAAAATGACAAGAGATACCATGGCAATTTTATTTTTTAAAAGCCTAGAAAAAACACTTCTCCGTTTTGGTTTAATGCTTGATTTACTGCCAACCACATCAACGTTTTTTTCTACTTGAATGACCGACATGATTCCACCTCCATTCCTTAAAAATTCTTTACACGAGGATCAATTCTGGAATAGATTATGTCAACCAGAAAATTAGTCGTAATGACAATGAATGTAACAATAACGGTAACACCCATTACTAAGTTATAATCACGTCCTTGGGCGGCTTCTACAATTAAACGCCCCATTCCCGGCCAGCCAAATACCGTTTCCGTTATAACGGCTCCGCCAAGAAGACGTGGAACTAAAACACCTATCACCGTAACAACAGGAATAAGAGCATTCCGGAGTGCATGATAATAAATAACGGACCATTCCTTTGCTCCTTTAGCACGTGCAGTCCGAACATAATTCTGCGAAATGACCTCTAGCATGGAGGACCTAGTAAAACGGACAATCGTTGGGAGTGTTGTTGTGGATAAAATAAGAACCGGCAAGATCATATATTTAAATTTTTCTATTCCGGTTCCGGTCCCCACCCCTGACGAAGGAAGCCAATGAAGGACAACAGAAAATAAATAAATTAACATGATTGCCAGCCAGAATGCAGGAACAGAAAGGCCTACTGCAGTAAAGAGATTAATAGAATAGTCACTGACACTATTTCTGCGGACAGCTGAAATAATTCCCAGGATTACACCTGCTCCAACAGAAAATATCAATGTATACAATGCAAGCTGGACGGTATTGGGAAATCGTTCTGCCACGCGTTTAATGACTGGTTGACCACTGCTTAGAGATTCACCTAAATCACCTGTCAGCGTGTTCCCTAGCCATTGTCCATATCTTACGATAACAGGCTTATCAAGCCCCATCCTCTCACTTAACGCTGCACGCTCTTCGGCCGTTGCATCCATCCGCATGAGTGATGCGGGTCCGCCTGGCGCAAGGTTAATTAAAAAGAATGTGATAACAGTGACGATTAATAATAAAACAATGCTTTGCCATAGGCGATTGATAAGAAAACTCAGCATTCCTTATGCCTCCTTTCATGAAAGCAACTCTATTTAAGACATACACAATCTTCTTCCATTAAAATGGTGTCGACCACCAAAAGTTGATGATCGACACATTTATGACTTATTGTTCTACGTACCACTCATTGACATAGTATAATGCTCCGCCAAAATACATATTCGGCACGCCTTTTAGTCTCTTGTTTCTTACCTGAATTTCCTGTGGATACCACAAGTACAGGTATGGAAGGTTATCGGACATATACTGCTGCATTTCTTTATAAACTTCGGCACGTGCTTTTGGATCGCTTGTTTGTTGACCTTTTACTAATAATTCATCTAGTTTTGGATCCTTGTAGTTTGGAATATTGTTTCCTTTTTCAGCATTTGAAGAGTGATATTGGGCAAATACGTCTGGATCACTTGGGTAAGCCCACCAATTCAGAATCATGTCATAATCACGTTTGATGATGTGCTTTTGAATCATCGCGTTCCACTCTAAGCTGCCAAACTTCACATCCAGCCCAACATCCTTTAAGTATTGTTGAACCATTTGTCCGATTGGTACTAAATCACCTTGAATTCCAACTTCAAATGAGAACTTAAATGGTTTTCCATCTTTATCAAGGATTCCATCTCCATCTGTATCCTTCCATCCAGCTTCGGCAAGTAACTCCTTCGCTTTTTTCGGATCATAATCATATCTGGTTACTTTATCTGTATAATACGTCTTCAAGTTAGGTGTAATGGCCGCATCCGCGATTTTTCCATAACCTTTTAAAACGGTATCAATAATCGCCTGGCGGTCAATTGCATGCATGAAGGCTTGACGAACCTTTACATCCTGGAACAATTTGTTATCCTGATTTAAGGAAATCCAGAAATACTTTGTCGCATCTGATGGCATGATTTCCAAATTTTGCGCTTGTTTAATACGATCAAGGGAGGCTTTATCCTCAAGTACAAAAATATCTAACTCGTTACTTAACGCTTGGGCCACATGGGTATTCTTTTCAGCTAGAATTTTGTAGACCAGTTTATCAAGGTTTGGCGCACCGCCATAAAAGTCATCATTTCGAACCAATTCGACGCTTTGCCCGGAAATATAGTTTCCAACCATAAAAGGTCCTGTTCCGACTGGCTTCTCTTTATTAAATGAGGTAAGTGTCCATGGATCTTTCCCTTCAAATTTATGCTTTGGAAGGATTTCTGAATTAAAGCTTAGGTAAGCAGGGAGTGCAGACCATGGATTTTTCAAATGGAATTCGACAGTTAAATCATCTTTTACCTCAACATGATCCAGTGCTTTGTAATTGGACGCACCGTTTGATCCCAATGCCTTATTTAATACGATTTCATTAAAAGTATAAGCTACATCCTCTGCTGTAAAAGGCTCACCATCATGCCATTTTACCCCTTTACGAAGCTTGAATGTCCATACAAGTCCATCATCAGAAGCCTTCCACTCCGTAGCAAGAGCCGGAGCTGGAGCCTGGTCCTTCCCAGGTTTTGTTAAACCGGAGAAGATGACACGATTTACAAGATTCGATTCCGCATAGGCATTTGGATGCCATGGGTTAAAGATTGGGTCACCAACGATTGGTGTGGTAACGGTTCCCCCTTTAACAGGTCCTTTTGAAGCTGTTTTCTCTTTATCACCTGAAGCTTGATCAGAAGAGCATGCTGACGAAAGAAGTAACATTGCGATAATAGTAAATACGCCAAAGAATTTAAGCAATTTCTGATGCATAACGGATTGCCCCCCCATTTTTTCTGTAAATTATTATTTAATCCAAGTTTCCTTTAAAACACGTAGGACATTTTCTCCCATCACTTTGCGAATGTCTTCGCGGCTGTAGCCCTTATTCACTAACCAGCGAACAACATTTGGATATGCTTCAGAAGGATTTTCTAATCCCTTTACATAATCTACCTCGTTGAATTCAACTCCGCTATGTGATTCACCAATTGACAACTGATTCGCAAACACATGGTGCAAGCCTACATGGTCACCATATAAAGTATCTAAACCAAAGGCTACATGATCAATTCCAACCAGTTTTACTACGTGTTCAAAATGTTCCATCACTGATTCAATAGAATGCTCTGGATGGTTATGTGTAAGGGTTGTATGTGGAGCTGCTTCGATTCCGATTACTCCGCCCTTCGCTGCACAAGCTTCAAAAACATAGTCTGGTTTCATGCGGTTTGTATTCCAAAGTGCTCTAGCTCCAACATGTGTAATGAAAATTGGCTTTTCACTTGCTTCAATTACATCCATAGCTGTTTTATCGCCACAATGAGAAACATCAATCGTCATGCCAAGCTTGTTCATTCTTTTAACAACCTTATGGCCAAAAGATGATAAACCGGAATCATTTTTTTCCTTTAGACCTGAACCCAGTGCATTTGCCTCTGAATAAGCGATACCCATGACACGTACGCCTAAACCGTATAGGACATCTACGCGATCAATTTCATTTTCAATTTGTGTTGCAGATTCAATTGAAGTGACAAAAGCAATTTTCCCTTCGCGCTTTGCTCGATATAAATCCTCAATTGTTTCTGCACGGATTACCAAGTCCTGATGAGCAAAGTCACTATAACGGATACCCAAATCATGGATGACATCATTCCACTTCCAGCCGGCATTAGATGTAATCATTGCCGTACCATCCATATAGTTTTCAAAGACGATATCCAACCCTGAAACGCTTAGCCCCTCATAACCTGTCCAATCGCGTCCCTGACGACGGAATTCAAAGATACCGGTTACATCTTCAGGACAAACAAAGGTGTGCTCATGTAAAGATACAATCATATCTTCCTCTAGAATCGTTTGAACTTCTTTTTCCTGCTCTTCAGTTACCGGATATGTAAAAGGCTCCACCCGGCCGATTTCTTTCGCCAGCTTATAAGGTTTATAATCAACACCCGGCTCTAGATATTCAAAGGACTTATAGCCGTTATACGCTTTCTTTTTTGAACCTTCTTTTTGAACTGTTTCAGACATGAGAATTCCTCCTAGAAATTTGTTTTATTATTTTAATATTCCGTCTATTTTGAGTAAGACAGAACCTAATGCCAATGAAATAGAAGCTTATAATGGAAAATGACAAGCTGCTTGATGCCCTGGTGCTACTTCTTTCAATGGTGGGATCTCCACCTTGCATCGTTCCGTAGCAAGCGGACATCTTGTATGAAATTTACACCCGGATGGCGGGTTAGCTGGCGAAGGTATTTCACCTTTTAATATAATTTGAGTATTCCTTTTATATGGGTTTGGAATTGGATTTGTTGAAATCAACGCTTGAGTGTATGGGTGGGCTGGATGATTGAATAACTCATCTGTTTCTGCCACCTCTACTAAACTCCCTAAATACATGACTCCAACCCGATTGGATATATAGCGCACCACATTTAAACCGTGGGCAATAAATAAATAAGTCAAATCAAGTTTCTCCTGCAGCTCCTTTAATAAATTAATAACTTGAGCCTGTACAGAAACATCAAGGGCTGAAACCGCTTCATCAGCCAAAATAAATTTTGGATTTAAGGCAATTGCTCGTGCAATTCCAACTCTCTGGCGCTGTCCACCTGAAAATTCATGGGGATAAAAGTGACGTCTGTTCGGGTCAATCCCCACCAACTCCAATAGTTGACAAACTTTTTCGTCTTTCTCTTTACCACTGGCTATGTTGTGAACTTTGAACATTTCCCCAATTACTTCGCCGATGGTGAAACGAGGATTCAGCGAACCAAACGGATCCTGGAAAATAATCTGCATTTCACGACGAATTTTTCTTAATTCTGGAGCAGACAAGGGAAGCAAATCTTGACCTTCAAAAATCACTTTTCCTGCAGTTGGTTCATGCAATCGCAGCATCGTCCTTCCGAGAGTGGACTTGCCTGAGCCCGATTCCCCTACCAATCCAAACGTTTCCCCCTTACGGATCGAAAACGTGACATCATCTACTGCTTTTACATTGCCTACTGTTTTTTTCAAAATTCCTTGTTTAATAGGGAAATATTTCTTCAGATTCTGAATCTCAATCAGAGCAGCTGACTGATTCTCAGTTTTAGTAAGAGTATTCTCTTGTATAGCACTAATACTCAACCCTCTCCCCCCTCTCTTACGTTTTATAGGTTAATGAAAATTCAGAATTCACTTTATCATGGTTCCAGCAGGCGATTTTCCGCTGGTTTTGCTCCTCTAACTGAGGCTCGGCATTACGGCATTTCTCCGTTGCGTAAAGGCATCGTGGATGGAACCTGCATCCTTCCGGCATTTCCGTTAAACTTGGAATGCTGCCGCTAATAGATTTTAGCCGCTCTCGCCGATCACCTTCAATCGATGGAATTGATGACAATAGCCCGATGGTATATGGGTGGCTCGGTTTATCGAAAATTTCATAGACTGTACCTTCCTCCATAACCTTACCAGCGTACATTACGACGATTTTGTCAGCCATTTGTGCGGCAACACCAATGTCATGAGTAATTAGGATAATGGCCATATCTAGCTTTTCTTTTAATTCCATTAATAGATTCAGAATCTGGGATTGAATTGTAACATCCAGTGCCGTTGTTGGCTCATCTGCAATGAGCAGCTTAGGTTCACAGGACAGTGCCATTGCAATCATGACCCGTTGTCTCATTCCACCTGATAATTCATGTGGATATTGTTTTAAGCGTATGGCAGGCTCTGAAATACCAACAAGTGTCAGTAATTCTAGGGCCCTCCGCATTGCTTCTTCTTTGGTGTACCTCTTATGGAGTCTAATTGCTTCGGAAATTTGTTTGCCAATTGTAAAAACAGGGTTTAGAGCTGTCATCGGTTCTTGGAAAATCATCGCGATTTCACCACCGCGAATCCTTCTCATATCTTCCCTGCTTTTCTTCAACAGATTTTCACCGTTGAAAAGAATTTCGCCATCCAGAACCTTACCATTATCGTAGTCTATTAATCTTAATGCTGAAAGAGACGTAACACTTTTACCACTGCCTGATTCACCAACAATACAAACTGTTTCTTTAGCATTCACTGTAAAGGAAATGTTCTCTACTGCTTTAACGACCCCGTTATCAGTATGGAACCCCGTTGTGATATTTTTTACTTCCAATAATGGCTGCATCTAGTTTTCCTCCCTTCTTTTCATACTTAAAAAATTACTGGGGTGATGACACATAACAGGAGAGTTTCTTCATCTAAAGGATTTTCTCCATAATGTGGTAATTCAGATGGAAAATGAATCGAATCACCTTCGCGAATAAAATAATCATCCTCACCTACCGTAAAGACAACGGCCCCTTTTAAGACATAATAAAATTCTTCGCCTGGAAAATTAAATGATTTATTCTTCTTTTGATTCGGAGCCAGTTTAATAACAAATGGTGCCAGCGACCGATTGGGAAATTCTCCATTCAGCCTTGTATAAACTGATTCCAGCCCCTTTACTTCGTATGGTCTTTGATCCTTTTTTCTTACCACATATTTCTCTTTTTTAGGGGTTTCAAAAAAGTAGGTAATATTTACATCAAAAGCATCGGCAATTTTTTTTAAAGAATTAATCGCTAGTGATGTAGTTCCTCTTTCAATCTGTGATAGAAAGCTTACCGATAGCTCTGTTTTATCGGAGAGGTCTTTTAGGGTCAGCCCCCTCCGAGTCCGGAGCTCTTTGATTTTTAAGCAGATCTCATCCATATCACATATCTTCCTTCCAAAACCTTGTAAAATCATTACAATATATTGAGTGGTTTTACTGTATTACTTTATTGATTACAATATTACCATAAAAATATCAAAAAAAAAGATTTTTTTCTGAATATTCCCTTGATTCTGAAAAGTAATTATTCCAATAAATTATTTGGATTTCCGAAATATCTCTTTAATGCTTTTACGTGTTAAAAAAAGCGTTTCAAAAAATTAGTCAACACTATGATGTAAGCGATTTCAATTTAAATGTGGCCGAAAAAGGTTAACATGAATTTTTAATATTTAAAAATAATAAAATTTTTTAAATTTTATAGGCGAAATTTCTTACATACAAAAAAGCCTACCCGTTATGGCCGGACAGGCTTTTGAGTGAATTAAATTTGTTCTCTATACGAATTTCGTTCCATTAATTTTAAGGTCATTTTTCCATACTTGGTTATCGAGCTCCCTTTTCCTTTTGTCCCTGAATAAATCAAACCTAAATCCCGTAATACCGCCATCCGGTGCCTAACCTTCTGATCGGAAAGCTGGTCCCCTTTTTCCGCAGTATAATTAACAATCGTTCCACGGCCGATTGATTTTTGGGATTCATTTAAACAGGATAATATGGCCTGGAATTCAGATAAATTTCCCTCTTTTGATAAAATGTTAATAATATCACCATTGATTTCATTACTAGGCAAGGGAGATTCCTTAAATTGTTCAGGGAGATCTTTTTCTTCTAACACCGTTCCTTCCTTTATCGTAAGTAGATATTGCACGACACTTTCCAATTCACGTATATTTCCAGGCCATCGATAGGAAATCAATTTTTCCATCACCTGGTTAGAGACAATTACTTCCGTTTCGGAATACTTAGCTATAAAATAATTTAAAAGTTCCGGGATATCTTCCCTTCTTTCACGGAGAGAAGGAATCCGCAATGGCAGTACAAACAAACGATAATAAAGGTCTTCCCTAAACTTACCTTTGGCAATTAAATCTTTTAAGTTTCGATTCGTCGCAGCAATAACACGTACATTTACAGGGATTATCCCCCGCCCGCCAATTCTCATAACCTGTTTCTCTTGCAGTACTCTTAGTAGCAATACCTGGACACTTGGTGATGCATCGCCAATTTCATCTAAAAAGATTGTTCCGTTGTGTGCCAACTCAAACAACCCTGGTTTTCCGCCTCTTTTTGCACCAGTAAATGTACCATCTTCATACCCGAATATTTCACTTTCCGCTAAAGATTCAGGGAGTCCGGCAAAGTTTATTGGTAAAAACGGCCCGTTCTTTCGTTGGCTGAGATCGTGAATGGCATGGGCAAACAATTCCTTTCCTGTTCCGTTTTCTCCTTGAATCAAGACAGTGTTTTCCGTTTTGGCAATTTTTTTGACAATTTTAAGTGTTTCTTTGATTTTTTCACTATCTCCAATTATGTCGCTGATCGTATATTGAGAGGATAAACCTTTGGCCTGAAGCCCTTTTCGAATTTCATGCTCTAGATTTTGGATTTTATTAGAATCTTGAAAGGTTGTTACCGTACCCACTTCTTTTTCATCGACAAATATAGATGCTTTATTTACTACCAAGTTATTGCCATTAATCGTAAACAGCTTGTTTTCCTCAATTTGTTTATCCATTAAATTTAGTTTCGGAAACACCTGATCCGCCTGTTTACCAATAATATTCTCTAAAGAATGTTTAACCCCTAAGATTTGTGTTGCGGCCTGGTTTGCTTTTAATATTCTTCCTTTATAATCAGTAGCTATAATCCCATCACTGGCTGTACTGATAATAGAATCCAACTGTTTATTAAGACCTTTAACATGCTGTACATTTTCAAATAGGCGGTTTGCCATATTAATCGTTTCCTTGAAAAAGTAAGAATTGTAGATTGATTGTTCTGATATGTTAATATTAAATCGAAAGGCAATTTCCAATAAACACCCGAATGCCATAGGCCGGACACCAATATTGATTACTTTCTTGATGCCTTTTGGGACCATTTCGATTGCACCAGGCACAATCGCTACTATTGAATCTTTAACGATCACTTTTTTACCAGGATACAAAGGGGTCATCTGTAAATCGAAGTTCAGTGACTGAAATAGTGAGATCATTTCTACCGATAACTCTTTGATATTATTAATAATTAAACATTCCGTCCCACTTGGCAGCGCATAAATTTTTTCTAACTTTTCAACACTAATAGTCCTTCTAGGGATATAAACTTTATCAGTGGGGAAATTCTCATTTTGGATCACTTGTTTAGAGGAGGCTACTATTAAGTCGGCGTTTTCACTATTATTTTCAATGATAACCTGGTCGCCAAAGAAGTTAAGCAATTGGTCAGAAAAAGATTGATAGGTTCTTTTATCCTTTGATACAATCATGATCTTAGGTTTCCTCAAGAAGCTCCACCCCTTATTTGTCGATTTATCTAAATATTCTAATAAAATAAGGGAATACTCGCAAGTTATTTCTTTAAGAGCAAAAAAATAGGAAAGCTTTAGACGGCTTTCCTATTTCCTATTTATACCTAACTTATCTTGATGACTATTTTACCAAAGTGTCTCCGTTCATCTATGGCTATTTGGGCCTGTGCGATTTCTTCTAATCGATATATGGCATGAATCTGTGGCTTTAGCTTTCCTTGCCACACATAATCGGTAACTTGCAGGAAGTCCTCCCAATTCCCTAATGGAGCCCCTAATACCTGGCGGTGCCATTGATAGATTTCACGGATACTGATCTCTGGGAAGTCTCCCGCAGTTGCTCCTGAAAGAACAAGCTTTCCTCCCATTTTCAAACAATTTAAGCTCTTTCGGAAGGTAGGGGCTCCTACAGAATCAAGAACAAGATCCACACCTTCATGGTTCGTCCATTCCATCACTTTCTCATGCCAGTTTCCATGGGAGTCAAAAACTGCTGTTGCCCCCATCTCAAGACATTTTTTCCGTTTTTCTTCACTGCCAGCAACCGCAATAACCGTTGCACCGGCCGCCACCGCGATATCTAATTGGGCCGAACCAAGGCCTCCTGAAGCACCAATAATGAGTACACGGTCCGATGGTCTGACCTGCCCAACTGTTACGACTCCCCTCCAAGCTGTCGTATAAACAGCTGGTACAGTTGCAGCGGTTTCTGAAGAAATATGATCGGGAATTGGAATAATATTTTTTGCAGGAGCCACTACATATTCAGCTAATCCACCCCATCGGTGTTCCCCTAAAATCTGATAGTCGGAGCACATACTAAGCTCACCATTTCGGCAGGTACGACAAGTACCGCAGCCGATTCCAGGATTAATTAGAACACGCGTTCCCTTTTTAGGTGCTTCGGGCTGTAGGGTCAATGTCGGACCATAACCGACAACGTGCCCAGCGATATCGACTCCGGAAATATGCGGAAGTGTCATCTTCGGGACACCAGGACCTTTTAACCCTTCACGCGCAAAAACATCAAGATGATTGAGTGCAGTTGCTGCCACTTTGATTAAAACCTCATCGGGACCTGGCTTTGGAACGGGAATTTCTTCAATCTTCAGTACTTCAGGTCCGCCATGTTTACGAAGTATTACGGCCCTCATTTTTTCAGGGATATCCTTTTGATCTAGTTCAAACTCATTGAATAATAATTCATTTACCACGTAACTGCCTCCTTTGGTATAAATTTATTTTTTACGTTTCCATACGACCTTTTGATTCACTAGCTCAGTGATGGTTCCTCTCTTTTGAGTAAATCGGTGCAATCTTTCAGCCACTTGTTGTCTTTGCTCGGCAGAGCCTTCGACCGGCTCGCCAATCTCATCTAACATGGCCGGATGAATGACCATTTGTTCAATCGATAACCGCCCCGTGGCCGAATCTTCTTCCAAAACAAGTTCTGCCATACAGCTTTGATGATTTTCTGGTAACATGAACATGTTGTATGGAACATGGAAGGTGGATTTGTCCATGCCGCCCGGGACAAATTCCGGATGGAAAATATAATTGCCAAGACTATATAAAACCGGAACGCTTTTTCCCTGAGAAGAAAAATATTCTTCAAAGCCAAATGGAGCGTGTGCGTGATGGCCGACAATGACATCGACACCTTTTTCCACGACTCGTTTTGAGACAATTTTTTGGTATTCTGCGATAGGATCTTGCGGGACTGAGCTCCATTGCGGCGGTACCCCCCAGTGCATGGACAGGATGACAAAATCGGCTTTATTGCGGACTTGTTCAAGTGTCTCTTCTAATTGAATAAGCTCGTCTTCGACAGGGACAGTTTGGATATAAGGTGGAGTTCCTGGCTGCTCATCGAGTATGCTTGAATCTATTTGAAAATAGCTTTTTATTCGAACACTCGCTATTCCAGGACGGTTGTTTAACGCTTGATATCCTGGTGGTACCGTGGATGACCAGGAAAGGAAAGCGATCGTATATCCATCTACTTTAAGAAAAACTGGCCGCCGTGACTCCTCGAAATTTGCTCCAGCGCCCGTAAATTTGATTCCTGCTGCTTCAAGCGTTTGACAGGTTTGTTCTAAGCCTGGTACTCCCCAGTCAAGCATGTGATTGTTGGCTAACGAAACGGCGGTAGTCTTTAAATTCCTCAACCACTCACCTGTTTTCAATGGTTGTTTCATTCTCACCAGTTTATCAGCAGGAGCACCCGGGTTCTCAATGATGGGGGCTTCGAGATTGGCCAGACGTATATCCGCTTCTTCCCAAATCCCCTTCCAAATATCTTTTTTAGGTTCGTGCAGTACAGCGATATCTCCAACAGCAGCAATTCGAATTTGTTTTGCCAAGTAATTTCCTCCCTCACTAATTTTTAAAAGAGGTGATGTCTGAATCAATATTCAGTCACCACCATTGTTCCTTTTCATAAAGGATTACTGTTTAATCCACCATTCATTTACATAGTGCATCGCATCCCGTAAGCCTAATTCCGGGACACCCTGAAGATTTTTATTCCGGATTTGAATTTCTTGAGGATACCATAAAAAGAGGTATGGTAATTGTTCCGACATATAATCTTGCAAATCAAAATAAACCTTTTGACGTTCCTTCGGATCAATGGTCTTCTGTCCTAATTCAAGAAGATTATCAAGTTTTTGATCTTTAAATCCCGGCAAATTATACCCTTTTTCCGCCGTAGAAGAATGGAAATATGGGAGTACGTCAGGATCGCTTGGATAAATCCACCAGTTTAGGATCATATCATAATCTCGTTTTACAATGTTCTTCTGAATCATGGCATTCCATTCCATCGTATTCAACTTCACATCAATTCCAACAGCTTTTAAGTACTGCTGTACCATTTGACTGACTGGTTCAAGATCACCTTTAATCCCGATATCAAAATTAAAGGAAAAAGGTTTCCCATCCTTATCAAGGATGCCATCACCATTGGTATCCTTCCAGCCAGCTTCAGCCAGTAATTTTTTGGCTTTATTAGGATCATAATCATATCCAGAAACATCTTTTTTATAATAATTTTCCAGTGAAGGGGAAATAGGCGAATTGGCAATTTGCGCATATCCTTTCTCCACGGTTTTAATAATACTTTCCCGATCAATCGCATGCATGAAAGCTCTCCGAACACGGACATCAGTAAATCTTGGATCCTTTTGATTTAAAGATATCCAGTAAAATCTGGTGACGTTAACCGGGTTAATGGTCAAATTTCCGGCTTGTTTTATACGGTCGGTTGAAGCATTGGAATCCAGGATCATAATGCTAAGCTCATTACTTAATGCTTGGGCTACCTGTGAATTACCATCCGCAATAACTTTATAAACAAGTTTATCCAGATGAGGTTTTCCCGCATAATAATCAGGATTGGCTACTAATTCTACTTGCTGCCCAGCTAAGTATTTTCCTATTTTGAATGGACCGGTTCCGATTGGTTTTTCCTTATTAAAGGACGTTAAATTCCATGGGTCTTTCCCTTCAAAAATATGCTTTGGAAGAATTCCGGAATTATAGCCTAAATAGGCGGGCAGAGCAGCCATAGGCCGATCTAATTGAAAGACCACGGTTTTGGCATCCTTTACTTCTACTTGTTTTACCCCGCTGTATATTGAGGCACCGCTGGCTGCAAGTTTTTTATCCAGGACAATATTATTAAAAGTATAGGCAACATCTTCTGCAGTAAAGGGTTTTCCATCATGCCATTTTACTCCCTCACGCAAATGGAAGGTCCAGCTTAAACCATCTTCGGAGGGTTCCCAGCTCGTTGCCAAATCTGGAGCAGGAGATAAATCTTTTCCAGGCTTCGTTAATCCCGAAAATAAAACACGATTAATAAAAACAGATTCGACAAATGCATTTGGATGAAATGGGTTAAAGATAGGGTCTGCAGCAATCGATAATGTGACTGTTCCACCATCCATTGGGGTTGAGCTATTAGACCCATTCGTTTTTGTGGACGAATTATCTGAACAACCTGCTGAAATGATAACTACTAAAGTAAAAAACAAGTAAAGGAGTTTTCTCCCAATCTTTTGTTTCATTTACCCCACCCCTATTTTGTAATCAGCGTGCCCAAGTTTCTTTTAAAACTCTGAAAATATTTCCGCCCATCACTTTACGGATGTCTTCACGGCTATACCCATGTTTGACTAACCAGCGGATTACATTCGGATAAGCTTCGGATGGATTTTCCAGGCCTTTCACATAGCTTACTTCTTTATATTCATTGACTTTACGAGAATCATGGACCGATAAATGACTGGCAAATGCATGGTGAATTCCTACGTGATCTCCAAAAAGTGTATCGAGACCAAATGCAGCATGATCAATTCCCACTAAGTTGACTACATGTTCGAAATGCTCCATAACGGATTCAATGGAATGTTCTGGATGCTTTTTTGTCAAGGTTGTATGTGGTGCCGCTTCAATTCCAATGACCCCGCCTTTTTCAGCACATGCTTGAAAAATATAGTCCGGCTTCATGCGATTGGTATCCCATAAGGCACGTGCCCCAACATGAGTGATAAAGATTGGTTTCTCACTCACTTCAATAGTGTCTAATGCTGTTTTGTCACCACTGTGAGATACATCGATGGTCATGCCTAGCTTGTTCATTCTTTTGACAACTTGACGGCCAAACTGTGTTAACCCTCCATCATTTTTTTCCTTTAGACCGCAGCCTAGTGCGTTCGCCTCCGAGTACGCAATCCCCATACAACGTACGCCTAGTCCGTAAAGGACATCTACCCGGTCAATTTCATTTTCAATTGGGGTAGCAGATTCGAGCGAAGAAACCAACGCGATTTTACCTTCGTTCTTTGCCCGGTATAAGTCTTCAATTTTTTCTGCACGAATAACCATATCCTGATGGGCAAAATCACTGTAACGGATCCCTAAATCATGGATGACGTCATTCCATTTCCAGCCCGCATTGGAGGTAATTAATGCTGTCCCATCCATGTACTTTTCAAAAATTACATCTAAGCCTGAAATACTTAACCCCTCATAGCCAGTCCAATCCCTTCCTTGACCACGGAATTCAAAGATTTTACTGACATCCTCCGGAACGATGAAGGTATGCTCATGAAGTGATACAATATAATCTTCTTCTAAAATTTGTCTGACTAATTGTTCCTGCTCTTCATTTACCGGATACAAAAATGGTTCCTCACGTCCAATTTCCTTTGCAAGTGGATAATGCTTGAAATCAGCCCCCGCTTCCAAGTACTGAAATGACTTATAACCCTAATATTTCTTTTTGTTTGCAACTGTTTCTTGCACTTTTGTCATAGCCATTCTCCTTTTCATTAGATTCACTTAAAAAAATGCAAGAACCATGCCAATTAAAACAATAGGCTTTATAAGAAGTATATGAATGTTTGAAACTTCTTTAGGGTTCTTTAGGTTGGATTATCATAACCTAAACTATGAATATAAATAGAATTCAAGTTTCTTGGGCACTTCGAATATATTAGTAGAAAATTCTACTTTTTAGGTAATATTTTGAAACTGGAGGCAGACATGATTAAAATAAATAATCAGACAATCAAGCCCGAGTCCCTTTTTAAAGAGATTACCAATCCTGAACAAAGAACCATTTTAAAACAAATGGCAGCTAATCAGGTTGATTATGTATACCAAAATTTAAGCCATTTAAAATTTGAACTCCTCTTTCGATCCAATACGATGAGGGCTGCCAGGGAGCTTAATAAAAGCGGGGTAAAATTTACGACGTTTACTTATGCTTTTCCGAATCGGAAACTGTGGGACCGCTTAAGCAATGGGGGATTCCTTTTGAAAAATGGCGTCAGCCCGTCGGTTGGCATTCAGGATATACTAAAAAATGGTTCTCTGTACGCCTTCGAATGCTCCACCGGGATTGCCATCGTCTTATATCTTGCCACTCTTTATTCGATTGGCAGTGCTCGATTTAATGTACTCTTCGACCACCTTTACTTGATGGATTGGCAATTTGATGAGGACCTGCAGATTTATCAAAAATATGGGGATGATTTTATCCCAGGTGATGTTCTGCATTTTAACAATCCCGACTTTGATCCGAAACAGCCACATTGGCGTGCTGAAAATGTCGTCTTTTTTGGAAATGACTCATTCTATGGACATGGTGTCGGCATACGTAATGCCAGTACCATCATTAAATTTCTTAATACCAAAAGAAAACCGAATCCCCAAAAATCAGCCTACCTCATGAATCTTATATCCCGACCATACTATCAAGGTTTTCTATAGGTGTTACGCAACATAATTTTTCAATTCAACATGTATTTGTTAAAATAATTGAAAAACATATTATATGTGTTAAGGAGAGAAATAAATGGCTATTGATGTTTATTTAAATTTTAATGGAAACTGCCGTGAAGCTGTAGAGTTTTACGCACAGGTATTCGGAACTGAACAGCCAAAAATTATGACCTTTGGCGAATCCCATTCTGACCCCAATTATCAAATGCCGGAGGAAGCGAAAAATTTAGTCATGCACACTCGCCTTAACATCAGTGACAGTAATGTCATGTTCTCAGATTGTTTTCCTGGGATGGAATTTATTGAAGGAAATAACGTGACTCTTGCATTCATCAGCAAGAATCTGGAGGAAATTCAACATTCATTTCATCAATTAAAAGAAGGCGGCAAAGTAGGCATGGAGCTTCAAGAAACCTTTTGGAGCAAGTGCTATGGCCAAGTGACAGATAAGTTTGGGATTCATTGGCAATTTAATTTGGATAGCGGAGAAACTTACTAAAAGTGATCCTCCCTATAACAAAGACCACAACCAGTGTTGCGGTCTTTTTAATTTTGCTTTACTTTGGCTACTCCAAAAGCAAAGCCGGCGAGTCTTGCTTTATTACGTACCAAAAACGAGATCAAAATGTGTTTTTACTTCTATTATTTAAAAATTTATAAAGGCATTGTCGGCCTCTACCTTATCATTGATCACTTTGTTTTCCTTAAGCCATTGAGCGACACTGTTCCATGTTTTTGGATCTTGGTAACCGAATGGATTATCCTTTGCATCCATCAATGGGAGAAGGATTTCTAGGCTTTTCGTTTCGACGTCCTTTTCAAGCGGGGAGGATTTATCTTCGTGTTTCATTAAGACTGACAGCCCCTCTTCCGGATGTTGAGCAACATATTTTTGTCCTTTTGTAATCGCCGCCATGAATTTTTTAAATACTTCAGGCTTTGCTTTTAACTCCTTTTCACTGCCAACCATTACTAGCTCATAATAATCTGGAACACCAAAGTCTGCAGGGTTTAATGTCCGCATTGGATGCCCCTCTTTATCCAACAATAATTTCTCATGATTGATGTATCCACCGATTAGGGCATTTGTTTTCTTGGTAGCCATCGCCGGAATCAGGTCCCAGCCAACATCAACCATTTTGATCTTCTGTGCGTCGCCGCCGTCAGCTTTCACCATTGTTTGAACAATGGCTTCGTCTAAAGGAATCGATGGATAACCAATCGTTTTTCCTGCTAAATCCTTAGGTGATTTTACAGAACTATCTGTAGGTACCATTAACTGATTCAATGGGTGGCGGACGATAGCTGCAAATGATTGAACAGGGATATCCTCTCCACGTGCCACTAACACCTGAGGTTGGTAACTAATTGCCATATCAATTTTGTCGGCCGCAACTAGTTTCAAAGGATCGTTTGTGTCAGCTGGCATTTGGATATCTACGTCTAAGCCTTGCTCTTCAAAATAGCCTTTTTCTTTTGCAGCAAAAAGAAACGAGTGCACAGCATTCGGATACCAGTCCAGCATGAGGCTGACCTTCTGAAGTTTTCCACTAGTGCTCGTTGCTTTTTCAGATTCGCTTTTCCCGCAAGCACTTAATACAAGCAGCAATAGACTTATCATGATTAAAAAAACTTTTTTCATTATATTCGCTCTTCCCTTCTGGATGTTAACGATATTGATTTTTCGAGAACTTTTTTTCTATTAAACTTATTAGCAAGAAAAGAACAATCCCAAGTACTGACAAAAGAAATATCGCAGCAAATACAGCGTCAGCCTTTAGGTTTCCAGACATTCGCCGGCTGAAATATCCCAGTCCTTCACTCGCACCGAGCCATTCCCCAATTGTCGCACCAACCACGCAATAGACGACAGACATTTTTAACCCGGAGAAAATAGAAGGCAGCGCCATCGGCATCTGAATCTTTTTAAAAATCATCCAGCGATTGGCCCCCATGGTTTGCAGTAATTCGCTGTATTCCTTCCCGCCGGCTTTCAAGCCATCATAAGTACTCACGACAATTGGAAAGAATGCCGTTAAGATAGTGACGGCAATTTTTCCCCAAATTGAATAGCCGAACCACATAATAAAAATGGGAGAGATTGCTATCAAAGGAATGGTTTGCGAGATTACAAGAAAAGGATAAAGTATTTTTTCTAAATTACGGGAAAAATGCATTCCAATACCCAACAGGAGACCGCCAGCAAGTGAAAGTCCAAATCCAATTAGGACTTCTTGTAAGGTAGCAGGCAAGTGCACTTCCAACAGAAGCTCCCGATTATCAACTAAGGATGCCCAAATCGCCGAGGGTGAGGGAAGGATAAATGCTGGAATCATCCCCTGTTTAACAATCCATTCCCAAAAACTGACCAGGAGGATGATAACCAGTAGAAACAAGCCGTAATCTCCTGTCCATTTTTTCAAATTAGCTTTCATGGTGAATCAGCCACTCCAGTTCTTTTCGCATTGCCATAAATTCAGTTTGATAGACTATCTCTGAATTTCTAGGTCTTGGCAAGCTAACTTTTATTTCTTGGATTCCTTCCTTTTTAAGCAAATAAATCCGGTCGCTTAGTAGAATTGCTTCTTCGAGATCATGAGTGATGAACAAAACTGTTTTTTGCAATTCTCCCCACAGACCTAGTAACCATCTGTGCATGTTTCTTTTGGTGAGAGAATCAAGTGCGCCAAACGGCTCGTCTAAAAGCAACAGGTCCTTGCCTGTCATCATGGTTCTTAAAAAAGCGACCCGTTGCTTCATTCCCCCAGAGAGTTCCTTTGGATACGCTTTTTCATATTCTGCTAGACCAAAACGGGCTAACCAGTCCCGAATCTCAGGAATTTTGCGTTGCTTATTTTCCTTAGTCACCTCTAGTGGGAGCAACACATTTTCCAAAACCGTTTTCCAAGGTAAAATCAGGTCTTTTTGCGGCATGTAGCCTACTGTTCCGAGCCTGCTTTTTGAATTTTGCTGGGCAATTTGAATTTCTCCCTCAGATGGCTCTAATAAACCCGTAATCAATTTAAAAAGAGTACTTTTTCCTGATCCGCTCGCACCGATCACGGATACAAACTCACCTGGCTGTACATCCAATGTTAGCTTTTGAAAAATTGGCTTTTCGCCAGTAAATGAATACGTCAGATTTTGGATAGATAACATCGACGAATTAGACAGGCCAATCGCCCCCGTCATAGACCATATCCCAGAACATGTATTCAAACCGGGATGTTGTCAAGAAGTGTTCCTCTAAAATGGCTAATTCCCGTTCAGGTTTTTCATCAGCATATTCATCCAATAAATTTATAAGCCAAGTGGCAAGCTCACCGAATTCTTTGGAAGAGTACATTTTAACCCAATCACCGTATAGATAGTGGTCGATAGAACTAGGATAGACATCTGCTAGCATCTTGCTAATCTCCCGATAGCTCCACATACACGGCAGTAAAGCAGCAATTAGCTCTTCCAATGAACCATTTTGGGCGACATTCAGCATGTATCGTGTATAGGCTAAGTTCATTGGAGTAGGCTTTGTTTCTTCCAACTGCCCTTGGGTAATTCCAAATCTTTCAGCGTAATTTCGGTGGAGTTCCATTTCTCCATGTAATGTTTCGCTTAGTAGTTTAGCGAAAGCGGCCATCGTCACAAGGTCCCTCGCCTTTACTGCGCCTAGTGCAAACAACTTGGAATAATCGATTAAGAACACATAGTCTTGTTTCATATAACGGATAAAAGATTCAACAGGTAAATCCCCTGTGCCTAATCCGACAACAAAGGGATGCTCGTGTGTTTGTTGCCAAACATCCTCCACTTTTTGAAAAAGTCTTTGTGAAAATTTCATGGCTAGCCCTCCTTCCTGGTGTTACACCACTCTGCAATAAAAATGGCCAATACTTTTGTAAAATCCAGCAATTGTTGGATTTCCACTTTTTCATTTACGGCATGCGCGTCTTCTAGTTTCCCTGGTCCGAAGATGACGGTCGGAATCCCTGCTCGACCAAGCCAGCCAGCGTCAGTAACGGTTGTGGACATTCCAACTGTTGGATTTTCCTTCAACATTTTTTCAAAAGAGTTAGTTAATAGTTTTGTTCCCGGATGCCCTGGATCGATTTCTAATGACGGAAAAATTTCACCCCTGTCAACAATCATCGATTTCCCGCCCCAAACATATTCGGGCGGATTCTCACGGAGCCATGGATCCGAAGCGGCAACGGCTTGGATATGCTCTTCGATTTCCTTAATCACGTTTTGGTAGTCTTCATTCGGATAAAAATGAACGGTAACCCATAAAGAGCAGCGATCGGCAACAAAAGCAGCATGTCGTCCTCCTTCAATCACCGCTGGATTTATAGTATTGGTTCCTGGGGGAAAGCCGTCATAGCTTTTCGTTACTGCCCAGTGGCGCTCAAGGTCTTGAAGGCCAGAAATGATTTTCGTCATTTTCTCGATGGCACTCGCCCCATTGACGCCGCCGCCTGCATGGATCATTTTTCTTCTGAGCCCATCGTGAAACGTCTTTTTGCTTTGAATGGTTATCCAGCCTGTAATTACTCCGCCTTGTCCTTGAATATGTAAGTCACTTGTATCGACAACAACTGCATAGTCAGCTTTGTATCCTCTTTCCGTACATGCTAGGGTGCCAGCTTCTCCGACTTCCTCTCCAATTACAGATTGGAATTGAAGATCCCCTTTAAGTGGGATACCTATTTCTTTTAATAGTTTAATAGCGATGAGGGATGCGGCAATTCCGCCTTTCATATCCGCAACTCCGCGGCCATATATATACTGATCTTTTTTTATAGCCTCAAAAGGAGATGAATCCCATTCTCGATCATCACCTATTTCAGCCACATCTACATGCCCATTCACGATTAAGCTATGAAACTGGTTTGCATCCTCCCCTTTTAATATACCTACGACATTAGGATCCCCCGGGTAGACATCCCATTGATCCGTTTCAAAACCCATATCCTCTAGGTATCCCTTAATAAAGTCTTGGACTTCAGTGGTATTTCGAGCGGGAGGACTAACTGTTGGAAACGCTATTAGCTTGGTCACAAGCCCAAGTAATTCTTCTTTTCTAGATTCAACTTCTTTTGATATCCGTTCCACCAAACTCATTTGTTCAATACCTTTGAGTCCACTAAATTCACAACTTTGTTCTTTCCAAAAATGGTTAGAATGACAAAACCAATTAGTGCACCAGCAAATGAGCTAAAAATAAACAATGGAATAAATCCAAATAGCGTCGCTTTTTGTCCGAGAATAAGCGTTGCAATTGGATAGGAAAGGAGCGCTCCGATTATGCCTGTGCCAATGACTTCTCCTAAAAAGGCAAGATATATCTTTCTAGTTTTCCAAAATAATAATGATGCCAATAATGCACCGACCATGCTGCCAGGAAAGGCAAAGACGGATCCCGTTCCCATTAAGTTTCTTAACAGGGACACACAAAAGGCCTGAGCGACTGCATAGTAAGGTCCTAACAATACTGCGGACAATACATTTAAAAAATGCTGAACAGGAAAGACCTTCGTAAAACCGATTGGAATGGATACTAGACTGCTAGATATCGTTCCGATCGCAATCATCATCGCTGTAAGGGTAAGTTTGTGCGTTTTTTTCATCCCATTATCGCTCCTTTTAATTTTCTGGCAGCCTCCATTGGTGACGCGGCAAGACTTATGGCTGTAATGACCGAGACACCGTCTGCACCCGCATCCACAATTGAACGTGCATTTTCTGCCGTTATCCCGCCAATCCCAACAATCGGGGTTTGATATCCGTTTTCCCTTAATGTTTCAATTAGGGTCGTACCTCGAGAAGGCTTGGCATCCTCTTTTGTTTTTGTTGGAAAAACAGGTCCAATGCCAAAATAATCTGCACCCTCTTTTATGGCAGACATCGCTTCCTCGGTCGAATGGACGGATACCCCGAGGATTTTATCGCCAATTTTTTTCCTAACTGCTCTCACCGACTCATCCTCTTGGCCGATATGGACACCGTCTGCATCTATCGTTAATGCCAGTTCGATATCATCATTCACTATAAACGGGATTTGATTTTGTCTACAAATGTTTTGGAGTTCTTTGGCAAGTGCATATTTTTCAACACCCGTTAAAGCTCCTTCACCCTTTTCCCGAAATTGAAAAAATGTAATGCCGCCGGAAATAGCCTCTTTTAAAACCTCTGTCGGGTCCATCAAGCAATTAGGACTGCCCATGATAAAATAAACCTTTAATGCTTCGCGCAGATTTTTCATGATCTTACAAACACCTGCCTTTTTTGATAGGCCCAATGGTTCGTCGGACCATGCCCCAGTCCAATTTCTAAATCTTCCTCAATGGCTGCCTGAATAAAGTCCTTCGCCTTCACAACAGCGTCGTAGATGGTTGCCCCATTTGCCAGTTCAGCAGTAATGGCCGCTGAAAACGTACAGCCCGTTCCATGGGTGTTTTTCGTCTCGATGCGTTTGCTTGTAAAAGTGTAAAATTTCTTGCCATCAAACAATAAATCGATTGATTCAGTTTCGTTGTCATCATGGCCGCCTTTAATAACGATGTTTTTTACACCTAATTCGAAAAGTCTTTGTGCCGCCTCCTGTTTGTCTTCTTCCGTTTGAATCGACATCTCTGTAAGGACCTCTGCTTCCGGTATGTTCGGTGTAATAACCTTGGCAAGTGGTAATAAATAATTTTTCATGGCCGAAATAGCTTCTATTTGTAAAAGCGATGCTCCCCCCTTGGCAATCATCACTGGGTCCACCACAAGATTGTCCCATTTGTATTTGCTAATTTGTTCACTAACCGCTCTGATGATGTCTGCATTAAAGAGCATTCCGGTTTTTACTGCGTCAGTGCCCATGTCATCACCTATAGCTTGAATCTGCTTAATAACGGCCTCGACTGTCATCGGATAGACGCCGTGGACACCTAATGTATTTTGCGCTGTTACTGCAGTTAAAGCTGACATTCCGAAGACTTCCAATTCCTGAAAGGTTTTAAGGTCAGCTTGAATTCCCGCTCCGCCGCCGCTATCAGATCCTGCAATCGTTAATGCTTTTTTCATTTTGCTAACCTCCCCTACACCTGTCTAAATGAACTATGTTGAACGATATCTTCTGAGGAAACGAGGGCCAATTGGTTTAAAAACTCGATTTGGAAACTTCCTGGACCCATTTCAGCCGTTTTTTGTGCTGCTTTTTCGGCTGCAATTCCGTAAAAGCTTAGTGCTGCAACGGAAGCCCTAATGAGATCCTTATCCACTCCAGCAAAAGCACCAATCACTGAAGTCAATAAGCATCCAGTCCCGGTGACCTTGGTTAAGATTGGATGACCACCCGCAACTAAATACGTGGTTTTTCCATTGCTGACAATGTCTTCTTTTCCGGTAATCACGACAACACAATTCATTTTTTCGGCAGCATTAATGGCGATGTCAATGACATTCCCCTCTGCATTACCAGCGTCAACGCCTTTTATTTCCCACTTTTCCCCCACTACATTCGCAATTTCGGCAGCATTACCTCTAATAACGGAGACTTTAACTTCTTTCATGATTCTTTGTGCTGTTACGGTTCGATAGCTTGTAGCCCCTGCTCCAACCGGGTCAAAAATGACTGGAACATTCGCCTCATTTGCTGCTTTCCCCGCAATGATCATCGATTCAACAGTTTGCGGGTTTAGGGTTCCAATATTTAAAACTACTGAACTAGCAATCTTCGCCATATCCGCCACCTCTTCAGCTGCATACGCCATAACCGGTGATGCGCCAAGAGCAAGAAGACCATTTGCCGTAAAGTTGGTAACAACTACATTCGTGATATTATGTACAAGCGGGTTTACCTCACGTACTTTTTGCAAAGTTTCAGCTAAACTGTTTTTTTCCATTTGAATTTCCCCTTTTCTTTTTTAAAATAAAGGCTCTGTTAAATTTGGTTGTTGATTTCCGCTCCGGGCACTCGCTTTCCGCGGGGAGGTCCTAGAGCCTCCTCGGCGCTTTGCGCCTGTGGGGTCTCTAGCGACCTCTCTATCCCGCAGGAGTCGAGTGCCCTCCGCTCCAATCAACTATGAGCAAAATTAAGATTGACCTTTAACAAAGCCAAAATAAAAAAACCAGATCCATTATTTGGACCTGGTTCATAAGCAAGAAAGTAAAAATACTTCACAAGACTACTTTCCTACGCTGGTATTATCCAGATCAGGTCCAAAGGGTCAAAAACGTTGCCGTTTTCTCTCAGCCCGCATGAAGGGCACCCCTAGTAGATACAACACATATTAAATTTCAACCCAATAATACTCCTATTAAAATAATAAGTAAAGAATAAATTACTAAATAAAAAATCCGTAACAGTTTACATAATGTTATTATGGCAAAACGATTAACCCATGAAAGACCTAACCCTACTTATATTGGTGAGAATTGTCCTTCATTTAGCCAATGAAGGACAGGACAGGCTATTTTCTGTTATGATTTGTCCTTCATCAATCTTATGAAGACCAATTTTCATCTATTCTCTGTAATTTTTGTCCTTCATCGATCTTATGAAGGACATTTTCACCCATTCTCTGTAATGTTTTGTCCATCATCGAGCCTAGTTTCACCCTTTATTAAAAATTTTCGAGATTAATAAATATTTTTCCTATTTTTTTGCCAGCTCCATCAGCTCTTTTAGTTCATTAGTAAAACCTTTAACTGCTCGATGATCTACAACTGTCACTGGAACTCCTAAAAAACCATACGCTTCTACTTCCTTTTGATACTCCGGGTTCGTCGAAACATTCCTGGTTTCAAATGAAATTCCTTCCTGTGTGAGTACTTGTTTGACCATTGTGCATTCAATACAGTCATTTGTCGTATAAACGATTACTTGCTTGCTCATTTTTTATTTTCTCCTCCAAGTCATAAAATGAGATAGTGTTTCGCCATAATCTATCAGAAACCTCTCCAAATGACAATTTTTTAATTTTTGATATTTCACGAATCGATTCATTCATTATGATTGTATGTGTCATTTTCCCTATAAATAGTCCTTCAAATGGCCATGGATCATAAGTTTCAATCATTGTTTGTTCAAGAGGATAGGCTTTCACTAATTGCTTAATTTTTCTTTATAAACAATATCAATATCAGGTGTTACAGAAATATAATATCCATTCTCTATCAGATGTATATGGGCATCAATCATTTTTATCAACCACTTCACCCCTTTAATAGCAACAATTAAAGCGCTTTCATGCGACAAAGAAACACGAGAAATGTCTGTTCCTGCGCTTTCCCGAGGAATAAAAAATATTTCCTCAGTTTTTTTCATGCATCAAAGCCTAGTATAGAGCTATTTTACCATCCCTCTGAACAAAAGCTTAGAATAAATTCATTCTTGAAATAATTCGACTTTTTTTGCATTTTTCATCTATACAATCTCAAATTGACATGATTGATAGAATTATTTTATATATTTGGAATTTTTTGTGGATAGAAATATAATATATTTATAGTATGGGGGTGTCAAATGAGAAAAGATGGTGGTCCAGACATGAAATCGAAGCCAGGTTCTAACAATAATAAGAATAGTGTTCGAGTGAATAATAATTTCAGCCTCACAATTAACTTTGGAGATTCCTTGAATCTACTTGCTTTGATTGCAGGAGTTTATGTTTTGAGGAGAATTGCTAAAAAACAAAAAATTAGGAAAGACAACATGTAATGGGAATTCATCCATTACGTTTTTTTTATGTCCATCTTATTTAATGGATCGGCGCAAATCCTATGCTATTTATTCACTCATGTGCCAGACCAAATGAATACTCTATAGTAAACATGCTATGGAGGTTTAAACATGAATTCAAAAAATAAGAATGAAAGTTTAGAAGGCTACTTTTTGCTTTTCGGGTCAACGTTAGTTTATAAGACTTCTAGCTTATATCAAAATATCTACGTTACCGAACGAAGTGAATTCCAAGGAATGAGAGGAAAGTTCCGTTTACTTCAATTTTCCTCAAATGATGTTCAAGGAATAATCAATTTGGATCAGAAACAATACCTCGTCGTTTCTTACATCCGAGTATTAGTGGATCTTATTAATCACTTTGTATCAGCTTTTAAAAATGGATTCATTATTGGCCATGGAATTGGCACCATTAGTTCCCACTACTCAGATCGAAATATTTTGACAGCTGAGATAGACCCGATTGTCGTTGAGGTATCCAAGCAATACTTTGGACATACTGGAAAGAACGTAGTAGTCGGTGATGGACAAGCGCTCCTAAAAACCCAAGATTCACACTCGGAGGATTTCATTATTTTGGATGCGTTCAGCGGCACTGAGACCCCGTATCACCTAACAACAAAAGAATTTTTTACGCTGACAAACGATAAGTTGTCCGAAAATGGGATTCTAATCATGAATTATATTGGAAAAGTAAGAAATGATGAACGATTGGAGACGCTTTACACAACTATTTCAGGAATCTTTCCTGATGTGAAGCTGTTTGCTACCAATCCCAAGAAAAGTTCGAAACAAAATATATTTATAGTTGCAAGTCGTAGTGAGTTGGGAGATTATTCTCCTCAAGAGGCAGCCCCTTTTCAGATTATGGTTAAATAATTGTGAATATATTAACAAATACGTATTATTTTATCAAAATGAGCTATTTAACTAGAACGAATCTATCTTTTCAACATAACTTGTCTAATATAAGGAGTTTAATAAACTTCCTTTTATAAAAAGATAGAGAGGGGGGATCACACATGGCAATTGTATTTCCAGCTTGTCCAACTCTTGGTGATATTGTTGTTGGACTAGTCTTAGTTGTAGCATTTTTACTGGGCAGTCTTCTCGGCGCTCGTCCAGAAACATTAGCAGCAGTATCCGATGCAATCGCAACTGCGTTTACTTGTTCTTAATTTAGGGCAGTGATCAATGCGCATTCTAGCAATAGACCCTTCTTAGCCAAGCCTAAGGGGGGTCTATTTTAATCGATATGATAGGGATGAATGTGAAATAAAAAATATTTGCTTTTATGTGGATAATAACACAATGCAACATTCGTCAAGCGACATAAGATATAAGGAATGTCTGAACGTATTACAATTTAAACAAAAAGGTGGTTAAATAATGAGTAATAAAAATAATAAAAACAATGAAAATAACGAACAGAGTACGGGGCAGCAACTAGGCATGGATCCTTTAAAGAACCTATCAAACAGTTTATTAAATAACCAAAATTCGCTTGATTTTAATTCTATTATGCGAGCTGCAACAAATCTTCTAAATAATGATGCAATATTGAGTTCTTTAACTGAACTTAGTAAAAAGAGCCAACCCCAAGCTGAGCCTGAAGTTCCTGAAAAAGAAGAAAAACAAGAAAATCCAGAACTTGTTTCTTTAGCGGAACAGCTTGAGAAAATTGCAAATGATTTTTCAGAAATAAAAAATGAATTATTGGCAATAAAGGAACAAAATGAAAATCTTACTAAGTTAGTAAAGAAAATATATAAATACTATTCGAAAAATAAATAGTATATGATGTTAAAGAAAACCTTGAAATCCAAGGTTTTCTTCATTCAACAGCACTAAATTTTCATTTTAATGTTTTCCTGGCTTTTTCTTATCTGATTTCTTACTTTGTAAGTCCTTCTCTTTCTCGTTTTTTGTTGAATTAGCCTTATTCGATTCTTCCTCAGGCTCATCCGGAATCTGTGGAATTACCTTTTCATCCGTTGAATGTATGCCCTTTTCACTTATTGGTCCAATCAAAACATGATCATCAACTTCGTGAGGGATTGCCTTCGTCTCAACGAGCTGTTCAAGGCGATCGATTCTTTCCAGTAATTGAGTACGCTCTTTTTCCGCCAATCTTCCCTTCGAAGAATAATACGGATCACTTTCCCACCAGTCCATACCTATTTCTTTCGCTTTATCAACCGATGCGACCAGCAGCCTGATTTTAATCGTGAGCAAGTCGACGTCAGCTATAGCTATTTTAATGTCCCCTGCAATCACGACTCCCTTATCAAGGATTTTTTCTAAAACTTCCAGTAAATTTGTGGATTGTGATACATGCTGAATGGGCATAAAAATCTCTCCTGTCAGTGGTTTAAAGAAGTCTTCCCAACGGGCCCAATTCTATATTGAGATCTTCATGTTCTAAACCAAAAATCACTTTTAATTCTTCCATTTTTTCCTCAAGCCTCATTAATGTTAACCCTAATTCCTCCAACTGCTCTTCCGTGAGGGAATCACTTTCCACCCGTCTCATAGCCTGTCGCTCCATTAACTGGCGAAGCAGTTCAATGATCGTAAGTACTAATTTTGCCAATCCTTGCTCTACCGTGTTCGAGTCTAAGGGCATCCGTTCCATTAACGATGACCTCCCCTCCATTTTTCCGATCTCTAGTGCCAAAGGCGCTTTCAATTGATGAAATCAAAAGCTTAAGATCAACAACGATTAAATCGATATTGGCAATCGAGATTAATATTTCTCCCTGAACCACGACCCCTGTATCAATGATTCCATCCAATAAATCCAACAAGGTCATTTCTTTATTTTCAAAAAGATGATTCCGCTCCATACTTAGGTCTCCTTCACCATTTTTGAAAAATGATAGGCCGGCCATGGACCGGTAATATGAAATGTACACCCAAATGGTGTGTATGTTTTTTCTATGTCCTGAATTTTGTTTAAAAAATGATCAACATTATTAGTTTCTAATAGATAATCACAATTAATAATCATCTCATCTTTTCGTTCGGTTACTTCTTTCCCCCAATTTTTCCGTAAATTTATATCGTGGACAAATGGCATTAGTTCTTGATTGATTTCTTGCCACCATTTCATTTGTTCTACCTCAAATTGGGATGCAATCAAATTTTCCAGCTTTTTCTTCATAATAAACTGCTTACCCTTTGGCATCATCGTTAATTTTTCTTTTAATTCCATAACAGCTGGACTATGATCTATGACATATGCTAAGGCTTTCTCCTTATTACAAAACATCTTTACATTCCACTCTTGCTTACCTTTGAGGGAAAGGAGCTTCTGGTAAAAAACATCATATTGCTCAGAAAGTAAGCTTTCTAACGTTTCCTCTTTTTGGAAAATGGTGCAAAAGGACATGGGAAGGACGGTAACTTGCTTGTGGACAGCTTCGATAACTTCATGATGGTGAAAGGCTTTTTCCTTTAACCATTCAGCATTTTTAACTAGAAGGTCAAGTTGCTGCTGAGAAAAATCAGGGGCATTAACCGGTGTAAGGACGACAGCTAAATCTTTGTAAATTTTCGTATAAATGGGTTTTTGGTCAATTCCCTTGATTGAAGGGACCTCTGAATATTGGAGTTCCTCTGTTAAAATGACCCCGTACATATATAAAAAGTCTGTTCCAATCTTTGTTAGAGTCATAATGCATCCCCCTTATAAATGCTCTAATCTTCTAATAGCTCATTTTTTTCACGTTCTTTGGCTATTTTATATCTTTCAAGCAATTCCTGTTCCCGAAGAACATAGGCTTCTTCATCAATTTCCTCCAATTCGTACATCATATGCAACTCGATGAGCTGTTGTTGAATAATATGGAGATCGTACAATTCTTGGTCAACTTCTTCTTGGATTTTTTCACCGAGCTTGATGATGGAACGGAATGGTAATGTGAATAGTTTGAATATCATATTTTCCCTTCTATCCTTAATCGAATATCGACAAAATTATATGCCGGCCATGGTCCGGTATACTTAAAATCTACCTTATCCTTCCATAATTCATATAGATCATTTACCCTTTGATCGAATGCTTCTTCCTTATCACGGTCGACCAAAAAGGCGGCATTTAAAAGAGTTTTTCCTGGAAGGGTTGCATTTTGTTTCCCTGCTTCCGCTAACTCTAGTAATGAGTGATAGATTTCTTGTTCTACCTTATTCTCCAGCCCTAAAACAAAGTTATGGGCTTGCTCTCCTATTTGAATCTGGTCATAAAAAGAAGCAGGATTTGAAATGTCTATTTTCGAGGACTGCCATTCATTTAAAAGCGGATTATTTTTCATCTCTTCCTTCATCCAATCTTTTTTGGCAATAACCTTCAATCCGACCTCGATCTTGTTCTGCAAATGGATAAACAATTTTTCAAATTCATCATGCATATGCTTTGTGATCAGCAATACATCCTCTTCTGAATGAAATACATTTCCAAAGCTCATTGGGATTATGCTGTATTGCTTAATGATTTCAGTTATAATATGCTGATGGGCAAATAGGTTATTTCGGTCAGGTAAAAGATCCCCATTCACCTTTGTCACCACCATGGCTATATTCTGGTAGTGAATCGTATAAACGTCATTTTCTAAACCATTGAAATTTACTTTTCCAAATTGCTTTGGAACATTTTCCTTTATGGCACAAAAAACATACACCCCACTTTGGCTATTCATTGCTGCTCTTCCTTCCTTTTCAATTCTTTAATAATAAGCTCCTGAACACCTTTATGATTCAAATCAGGTAAAATTTGCATAACCGGTCTTGTTAATACATCTAGACAAAGCGCTTGGTACTGTTTATCCTCTGATATAATTGGAATGTTTGCTTTCTGGGCTATCGTTGCAATCATCAATGAAGCCCGTAAACTTGGACAAAATCCCTTTCCATAGGATCGTAGCTTAGAAACAATCCGCACCACTTCCTCAGCCTCTTCCTGGCTGATTCCTGTTTTATTGTGAAGAATTTTTATTTCATCTCCTGTGTCACATGTATCTAAGCTGATGGTGATTAATCGGTCGAGGAGAGCATCTTGAGTATGGAAGGTTCCTGCATACTCATCCGGATTACTGGTAAAAATGATGGCAAAATCAGGATGACAAGGAATAAATGAGTCTTTTTCTTTCCCATAAAGAGGCAAGACTTTTTCTTCTAAAAGGGCTAAAAATATATTATTCGTTTCAGGAAGGGAACGTGAAAATTCATCATAAATAACTACATGTCCATGTTTTACCGCTTCAATAAGCTGTCCTTGGACCCAAATGGGTTTAATGACCTGCTCTCGCTTATAAACGGAGTGAATATAATTATCGATGATCTCTTTTTTCGTTATCCCATAATGTTGGCCTAATAAATCCTTATTCGATAATTCATGGTGGCCCCTTATGATAGTAACTGGCCTGTTCAATTGAGAGGCAATATGGACTGCCAAGCTTGTTTTTCCAATGCCCGATGGTCCAACAAAATGAACTGGATAACCGGCTTTCATATACTTTATCGTCTTGGTAATGATTTCCTCTATTTTTTCAGTCTTGACGAACATCATCACACCTCCTATTCACTGTTTTTTTCAAGAAAGGAGCCAAGGCGTCACCTGCCTTGGCTTCACCTTTCCAATTGTTTACGATGCAGATTCTACTTCGCTGCCCTCTTCAAATAAATGATGAGGACTATCTTTTAATAATCCAACCGCTTCGGCATATTTCAGCCATGTTTTTACGCTGGCAATGACAATCCGGGCTTCAATTGTTAGCAGTTCAATGCCAACCAATGAAACGACAGCCCAAATGTCAATGACAACACCCTTATCCAAGATGCGGTCAACTACCTCTGCTAAACTGGATGTATTTACACTCTTTTGTATAGCAGCCATTCATGATCTCCTCCTTTCGTTGGCTGCGTTCAAGGGAAATCTATATAGCTTATTCTTCATTTCTAGCTAATGTGATGAATCTATACCTTTAACTACAGCAGAATTCTTCGTTTAAAACGAATTACTATAGTATATGTTTACTAGTAATTATTGCATGGACAAGTGTTTAAGCAGTGGCGCAGATGGTTTATTTTAATTGTAGCTGTTTGAATTAAAATGACTTTACAAAGCCTAAAATTGATCTTACTCTATCAGTAGTTAACTTTTTTGATAGGAGGGTTATCTTTGGAGGAGTTTGTTTATTTGATTCGACCAAACCGCAGTAATTTTATTGAAACGATGACACAGGAAGAAGCTAATTTAATGGATGACCATTTTCAATACCTTAAAGATTTATTAGCAGAAGAAAAATTAATTATGGCAGGACCTTGTTTAGACGGAGCATTTGGGATTTGCGTTTTTAAATCAGATTCATGGGAGAATGCTGAGGCCATTATGAATCATGACCCCGCTGTTTCCAACGGAATCATGACTTCAGAATTACATAAATATCGAGTTTCTCTAATACAAGGGAAATAAATATTATTTCTTAATAATGCGGGTGACAATTAGTCACACGCTTTATTTTTGTCATTATCAAGGCTAAGTTAAAGGAAAACTAATAAACTAATGACCAATTTAACCCCCTTGTCCCCCATTTTTTGTTCAGATTAAAACAATATTAATAAAGTATTCATATAATAACTTATCCACATTTATGTTAGGGGGTTAACTATGGAAAGTTTTTTTCGCTTACGGAGGGATACTGTTGGCGAAGGTGTAATGAGCCTGCATCCCGAAGTTGCAAAATTCATAGGTATCACTCGCCCAGCTGAAAGGTTAATTTGCTTTGGCAGCCAATCGGTTCGAGCAATTGTTTATACATCTCAAAGCCTTAAGGAAAATTATGCAAGCATATCTTCTGATTTACTCGATGAATTAAACATTCCTCTCAATTGTCATTATGAAATTCTACTAAAAGGTAACGAAATTCACTTCGGACCCTTTATCAGTTTACTAGCCGGAAATACGGATAAATCTATCGAAAAAAAACTGGACGATCTTTTGGATTATTTATTATATTACAAAGAAATAAAGGGAGCTGTGTTAGTTTTTTCAATTGAAGGAGTCAATAAGGAAACTCAAACGATCAATGGTTATCTTTATAATCCCAAATCTAAACAATGGGAAAAAGGGACATATCCCTATCCATCCTCAATTTTTGTCTTGACGAAAAAGGCAAGTTCTAAATGGATTAAGCATTTTAAATCTATTATCGGTGACGCTGTTTTTAATGATTTTCATTATAATAAATGGAATATCCATAAGATATTAAAAACATCTTATAATGTGAAGGAATCTCTGCCACATTCCATTCTTTACGAATCTCCTGATGATCTCTATTCCTTTCTACAGAGATACTCTAAAATAATGGTTAAATCGATTAGCACCTCTAAGGATTCCTCCATTTACAAAATCTCGAAAGAAAATAACTATCTCGTGATTACCCATCCACAAAAAGGCGAATCTAAAAAAATAAAATTCTCTGAACAAGAACAAGTCTATGAATTGTTTTCAAAGTATTTTAAAAATGGACAGTATATGATCCAACAATCCATAGAATTACAAACGACGCATGACCGTACTATTGATTTTCGGGTGATTGTCATTAAGAATCCCGATGGTAAATGGCAGGTCATGAACATGTTTGCCAGACAAGGTAAACCAGGGACTGTATTAAGTAATATTTATCCTTATGTGGAATTAGGCAAGGAGACACTGCAAGAAGTTTGGGATCTTAATGACGTAAAAACGGCGATGATGATGAAGGATATTTCCGATAAATCGATTGAAGCGGTAAGGGTAATCGAGGAAAAAGGTGTCCACTTTGCCAATGCAAGTGTGGATATTAAGGTGGATGAGAATGAAGATATTTGGATTTTAGATGTCCAGCACCGTAATCCTTCCCATGAAATAGCTCTTGTTGCCGGATTCCCTGACCTTTACTATGAAATCCTTAAAACCAATATGCTATATGCCAAAAAACTTGCTGGGTTCATTTAATTCAAGATTATCAGTTAACATAACATTATTATGTATTTTATTTTTAAAAGATAGCAAAGCATTTGTCGACCTTAGGCGGACAAATGCTTTTGACTATCTTTTTTAATGTGGCCTCTCACCTATCGTAACATTACCCCAGTTACAAAGGTTAGGAATACATGCGTTCCTAGTTTTACAGTTGGTTGGACGGCTGTATCTTTTAGTGGGTCGAGACAGACGATGTCCATGGCTTTTACTTTTGGATGGCGACCTGCTGCTAGTACCCCGTCTAGCAGTTCAGCTGTTGTCATACCCCCTGGTGTTGATGCCGGTACCCCCGGTGCGTAGGCAATATCAAGAACATCCATATCGACCGTTAGGTAAATCGTATCAACTTTAGCTGAAAGCTCTTCTAAGCATTGAAGAACAGTCTCTTCGATGCCTTTTTTCCGTGCACGGCCCAATGTAATGTAGTTAACACCCTTTTCATCTGCGTATTGCTTTAATTCCTTCGTATTGAAAAAACCGTGCAATCCGATGTTGTACATGTCTGTTCCGTTCAGAACACCGCTCTCAATCAGATTCCTCATCGGTGTTCCGTTCGATGGACCGTTATCGCTCATATCCCGCAAATCAAAATGAGTATCAAACTGGAGGATCCCAATACGCTCCTCTGGTTTCGCTTTTTTCAGCCCTTTCACCATCATTGCGGTAATGGAATGGTCACCGCCAATTGCACACACTTTGGAATTGACAAAATGACTGTGAAGTGCTGTAGAGGCCTCAATTATATTTTCATGACAACGAGGAATATCAGTGACATGCATTGGGACGTCACCCACATCCAATGCGGTCATTTCTGCCAAATCAACATCTTCGTCCAGATTATATGTTGTAAATCCTTTCCAAGCCCTTCTAAATGCGTCTGGAAATTCAGATGCCCCGGAAGCACTTATCGATGAACGGGATAATGGCACACCTACAACCACAATCTCTGCCTCTTTGCTCTTTTCAGGATCTGCCGCTGAATCTATCGGCTGAATCCATTCATGGACCTTTTCCGGAATACGCCCCTCCGGTCTTACCCATGTAAAGCTATGAGAGTTAATTTTTGGATAAAGAAAGCTCTTCACTGAGCTGACCTCCCCTGACAACCACTGAACCATTTTTCACAACAGTGTCCACATGGTTAACCCCATAAGAGTATTGAAGCTTCATATAGTTTGGCACATTAAAAATCGTCAAATCGCCTTTTTTGCCTACCTCCAAGCTGCCGATTTCACCCGCACGATTAATTGCATGTGCCGCATTAATCGTCGTTGCCGTAATAACTTCTGCTGGAGTCATCCCCATTTTCAAACAGCCTAGACTCATTATGAATGGCAATGAAACAGTTGGTGAAGAACCTGGGTTACAGTCAGTCGATAAGGCAACCGGTACACCTAGATCAATCATTTTACGGCCATTCGCTGACTCAGCCATTAAAAAGTATGCTGTTCCTGGAAGCAACACGCCTACAACGCCCTTTTCCGCCATCGCTTTCATGCCCTTTTCTGATGCCTTTAATAAATGGTCAGCAGAAACGGCGCCAACTTCGGCCGCTAGCTCCGCCCCTTCATATGGCTCAATTTCATCAGCGTGAATTTTTGCCAGCAGACCGTGGCGCTTACCCGCTTCAAGAATCCTGCGAGATTGCTCCGGAGTAAACACGCCATGCTCGCAAAATACATCATTGAATTCTGCAAGGCCGAGCTCTGCCACCTTTGGAATCATTTCATCAATCAATAAATCCACAAACGCATCTGGATTTTCCTTATATTCCTTCGGTACCGCATGCGCACCCATAAAGGTAGAGACAACATCAATTACATGCTTTTCGTTCAAATCTTTTGCCACTTCAAGCTGCTTCAATTCCGTTGCCCATTCCATCCCATATCCGCTTTTTGCTTCTACCGTGGTAACACCGTGTCGTAAGAACACGTTCAAACGTTCATAACTTTCACTAAAAAGCTGCTCATGACTTGCAGCCTGGGTAGCCCTTGTTGTAGCATGAATGCCCCCGCCGGCATTCATAATTTCCATATACGTAGCACCTTGAAGACGCATGTTGAACTCGTTTTCCCTGCTTCCGGCAAAAACAACATGCGTGTGTGGATCTACAAGTCCTGGTGTTACAAGCTTACCGGAAGCATCTACAACTTCCGCTTCTGCAATGCGTGCCCCATACTTGACCGCAAGCTCTTTATCTGTACCAACAGACTGGATCATACCATCTTCAATCCAAACACTGCCGTTCTCAATTATGTTAAGCTCAGACATCGCACCCTTAACAAGGGGAGCCTTGGAGCTCCCCTGTAAGGTAACGAGCTGAGAAGCATTTCTAATAAAAATTGCTTTACTCATTCGTAATCAATTCCTTTCAAGATTAATCTTGTTGCAACATTGGCATTTTAATGCCTTTTTCTTTTGCTGTCTTAATCGCTAGTTCATAGCCGGCATCTGCGTGACGAACAACACCCATACCAGGATCCGTTGTTAATACGCGCTGTAAGCGAACCTCAGCATCCTTTGTACCATCTGCTACAATCACCATACCAGAGTGTTGAGAATAACCCATACCAACACCGCCGCCATGGTGTAAGGAAATCCAGCTTGCACCGCCGACAGCATTAATCATTGCATTTAGAATTGGCCAGTCAGAAACAGCATCACTACCATCCTTCATTGCTTCCGTTTCACGGTTTGGCGATGCAACTGAACCAGCATCTAAATGGTCACGTCCGATAACAATAGGTGCTGAAACCTCACCTGAAGCAACCATGTCATTGATCACTTTACCAAATCGAGCACGATCTCCATAACCTAACCAGCAAATACGTGCAGGCAGACCTTGGAAAGAGATTCTTTCTTGAGCCATTTTTACCCATTTACAAAGGTGCTCATCATCTTTGAATTCACGTAGTAATGCTTCGTCAATTTTGCGAATATCTTCAGGGTCGCCAGATAATGCAGCCCAACGGAAAGGTCCTTTGCCTTCGCAGAATAAAGGACGAATATAAGCTGGAACAAATCCAGGGAAGTCGAATGCATTTTCAACACCTTCATCTTTTGCTACCTGACGAATGTTGTTTCCGTAGTCAAATGTAACGGCGCCCTTTTGCTGCATTTCTAACATCGCTTTTACATGTGTGGCCATGCTTTGTTTAGAAAGTTTCACATACAATGTTGGATCTTCAGCTCTTAACTTCGCCGCTTCTTCTAATGAATAGCCAACTGGCACATAGCCGTTAAGCGGGTCATGGGCAGATGTCTGGTCTGTCAATACATCTGGGTTGAAACCTTTTTCAATCATTAATGGTAAGATTTCTGCCGCGTTGCCAAGAAGACCGATAGAAAGTCCCTTACCTTCTTTTTTCGCTTCAAAAGCTAATTTCAAAGCTTCGTCCAGATCATTGGTTTTTACATCAAGGTATCTTGTTTCAATACGACGGTCAATTCTTGTTTCATCCACATCAATGGCGATACATACACCATCGTTCATGGTTACAGCAAGAGGCTGAGCGCCGCCCATGCCGCCGAGACCTGCTGTTAATGTGATGGAGTGTTTTAATGAGCCGCCGAACTCTTGTCGAGCAAGCTCTGCGAAAGTTTCATAAGTTCCTTGCACGATACCTTGGCTGCCGATATAAATCCAGCTTCCTGCTGTCATTTGCCCGTACATCATTAAACCCTTTTTATCTAACTCGTGGAAATGTTCCCAGTTTGCCCAAGCAGGTACAAGGTTTGAATTTGCAAGTAATACGCGTGGTGCATCCTTGTGGGATTTCCACACAACAACAGGCTTACCTGATTGAATTAAAAGTGTTTCGTCTTCCTCTAACTCTAAAAGCGTTTTCACAATTGCATCAAAAGATTCCCAGTTCCGAGCTGCTTTCCCAATTCCACCATATACCACTAGATCTTCTGGTCTTTCTGCAACCTCTTGGTCAAGGTTATTTAAAAGCATGCGAAGCGCAGCCTCTTGAATCCAGCCCTTGGCGTGAAGTTCAGTTCCTTTATAATTTTGAATTAAGCGTGGTTTTGAAGTATTTGTCGTTTCCATTTATTTCACTCCTAATTAAGATTCTATAAGTATTATAAAAATAAAATCTTCAGAAAAATACGAATGAAAAATTGGATGAAGGATAATATTTATGTTTTAATCTAGAAGATATTTAGAGGACAACCCTATAAAACTATAAAATTTTTAGATAGATGTAATTTTTTTAGAAATAGGCTCTGTTAAATTTGGCTGTTGATTTCCGCTCCAGGCGCTCGCTTTCCGCGGCCGTGCCGGGGAGCCTCCTCGGCGCTTTGCGCCTGTGGGGTCTCCCCTGCCCCATACTCCCGCAGGAGTCGAGCGCCTTCCTCTCCAATCAACAGAGTATAAAAAATGAACAATATCGTTTAACAGAGCCTAGAAATAAAAATCAGACTCAGTTTATTCCGAGCCTGATTCATCTTGAAGCATATTGATTTTTTTCATACGAAATTCTCTTGGTGAGGTGCCAATGGCTTCTTTAAACATTCTGCTAAAGTAGTTAGCATTTTGAAAACCCACTTGATTTGAAACTTCTTTTATCGGCATATTTGTTTCTGTTAATAATCGTTTCGCTTCTTTCATTCTTATCCTCGTCAAAAAATCAGTAAAGCTTGAGCCCGTTTTCGTGATCAAGAGATGGCTAAAATAGGACGGATTTCGGTCCACATATTGAGCTACATCCTCTAGCCTTAAATGGCTGTTCGAAAAATGAGCCTCAATAAAGGCGATCCCTCGTTCAATCGGGTCTTGCTTAAAATTGCGAATGCTTGCCTGCGCCGCTAAAAATAATTTTTGAATAAACAGGATAAGGTTTTGGACCGTCCGGTACAGGACCGCATCATATAAAATGGAATTAAAAATATAGCGATAGTCCTGTTCACAGCTTTGATCCTCATCAAGATTATAGGTCATCATATATCTTCTCACTTGTGCTAGAATGCTTGTTAGTCTGATTCTAACTAAGCCTGGGTCTGGATACCGCTCTTTTAATTGAAGAAACTCATCATAAAGCCACTTTTTAATTTTTTCTAAATCAAAGTTTGCGAGCATATCCACCCAGGCTCTCTGCTCAGGTGGAGCTAAGAAAGGATCAATATGGACCCAATCGGGTGAATAATCAAGCTCCACCACTTGTTGATAACCCTTATAATAAGTAAACTCAAGCATTTTTCTCGTTTGCATGTACTTCTGGTTAAGCGTTTTTGTAGAATTGTTCCCCTTATGAACTACAATGGCAAGTGGGTCAGAGAATTCTTCCTCCCACTTTCTCATCACTTTTTGGCATTGTTCCGTTACATTTGGACAAGTTTCCTTAAATATAAGGACGACCATATCACTAATGGCAAAAATCCCATGTAAATCTTTGAATGGATATTCCGTTAAAAAAGAGTACAATTTATCAATTGTTTCGATACTTTCTGTTTGGAATGCGGCCATATGGTAATTCCCTAACACAGAATCCTGTGGAATAAATAATGCCTCATACGACATGTCTTTATATGAGCTCGTATGATAACTCCCATTGGTGGCGTTTTTTGTCCCAAGCTTTCGCGAAGCTTTTTGGTAAGCAGACTTGACCTTGGTTGTCGAAAAAGGTTTAATCATTAACTCCAATGCCAGCATATCAATCGCCAGTCTCGCCTTTTCAAAAGTCGCCTCGGCACTTGTAAAAAGTAGAATAGGGTCATAAATTTGCATGAGTTCACGGAAGTTATACCATTCCTGCTTGCCAATCATATCAAGTTCCATCAGCACAACATCAGGAGTTTCTTTTTCAAACAAAACGATGAATTCCTGAAAATTCGATGCTAAAAAAATATTGGTTACTGGAATTGAAGAGGTTTTCAATAACCACTTTAATCCTTCGCGCTCATTTAAATCGCGATCGGCGATCAGCCATTTCCCTTCCATCGTCACTCACTCCTATCAGTCACATTATACATAAAAAATGTTGTCATTGGTAAACGATAATAATAATGGAAAAGGATGTGACTCTGTGAGAAAAGTCTTTATGTTATTAATCTTCCTGATTGCTTTTTCAATCAATAAACCATATTTAACAAACGCACAAGAACCAATTAGAGGAATTTATGTTAAGGCAGAGAACACGAATGGTCCAAAATTTGAAAAGTTACTGCACCTCGTTAACCAAACAGAATTAAATGCGATGGTAATCGATATTAAGGATGATAATGGCAACCTAACCTTCCAACCCGGAAAAAATTCACCCTATTATGCTGCCAGTCGACCATATATTAAAGACACTGCTGTACTTATGACGACACTGAAGAAAAATAATGTCTATCCAATAGCCAGAATTGTGGTCTTCAAAGATACTGTCTTGGCGAATAACCATCCAAACTGGTCATTTAAGACGACTCAAGGTATTTGGAAAAATTCACGGGGAGATTCGTTTACCAATCCATTTGTCAAAGAGGTTTGGGACTATAATATCGGCATGGCAATTGAGGCCGCGAAATTAGGTTTCAAAGAAATTCAATTCGACTATGTTCGATTTCCAGAAAAATTTGCAACATTTGAGAGTTCATTGACTTATACAGGACAAAAGGAAGGAAGCAGCCGAGTAACAGCGGTTTCAGGGTTTGTTAAATATGCTAAAGAAAAATTAACGCCATATGGTGTAAAAATGTCAGTCGATACGTTTGGCAATACCACTGTCATACCTGAGGCGCCCGGAATTGGCCAGAACTTCTCTAACATTGCGGAGCATGTGGATGTCATTTCTGCGATGATTTATCCAAGCCATTGGACCGGCATTTTCGGGATTACTAAGCCTGATTTAGAGCCCTTTCGTTTAGTTTCCGAATATGCGAAAGTGGAAAAAAAACGCTTAAATAAATTAGCCACACCACCAACCTCAAGACCATGGCTTCAGGATTTCACAGCGACCTGGCTTGGGAAAGGAAACTATAAGGTATATAGAAAGCAGGAAATTGAAGATCAAATCCGTGCGCTCCATTCACAGGGAATCGATGAATATTTACTATGGAACGCAGCTAATATCTATACCGCAAATGTTGACTATACACCTTATTAAAATAAGAAAGGACAAATACCAATTAGGGTTGGAGTTTGTCCTTTTTGTTTACTTAGTAGTTGAAATGAGTTCACTATGGTTAAGAACAGCATCATTTTTGAGGAGACTGCGAATTTCATCAGGCACGCGCGTTTTTTCTCTTGTTTCCCGATTAATGGCAGTAAGTACTGCTTCAGCAGAAACGACCAGTTCTTTTTGGTCTCTAATTATTTTTTGAAGGAGCGTGAAGCTTGAATTTCCCACACGTTCCAACGAAGTAGTAATAAATAGCTTGTCTCCTTGGAACACTTCCTTTTTAAAATCAACACTAATATGTACAGCAACCCCTTCAACGCCTAGCAAGGTGCAATAGTGATACCATTCCTTCCTTGCCTGATCCAAGTAATCATATAGCTTCACATTACTTACGTGACCATGGCTGGATTCGGCGATGAGTTCCAATTCCGTGTAAGTCAAAAAACTTCCCCCTTTGTTCTGATTGTCAGGATCTTATTTATAATTTATAACAATCTTTTATTATTTGAAAGATTTAATAAAAAAACTGGTCAAAATTCGGACCAGTTCTCACTATTTCCCTTTATCTATCTTGGTGAAAATGATGCCAAAAATTAATCCAAAAATAATGGCCATAAACTTTATAGAGCCTGTTGAAAGAGATAGAAAATTTAGGATCATCCGATTGCTTTCATTCACTATCTTAAAAGAATAGCCTCCAGAATGGGCTGGTATATGAATAAACATGGAATGAGCACTAATGGAACAGCCAGCCATTTTCGACCTATCAAATATTTAGTTAAAAGAATATAAATGACCACAAACAGAATGGCGAATCCATACACAAACCAGTTGATATATTGAAGAGCACGGCCAGGTTGATTAAAATACCCCAAAATATAGAGATAGATAACCCAAAAAAATGAAAACAAAAGTGCAAGAACTTGAGTCCTTATAAAAAATATCATTTAAAACTCAACCTCGATTCTCTCAAAGTGATAATTTTTATCATAACCAAAATCTGTGAATCTACCCTTATACCTTCAGATAACAGACTATTCTTCTATAATTATTTAAATATTTCAAAAAAATAAAAAGGAATGTTTTCATGCTATAATGCGTGGAAATCTAGATAATACAGTTGTTTACGGGAGGCGGACTTATGGGGAATGAGGCACATTTAAAGAAAAATATTGGCTTTGCGGTTGCGACATCTTTAGTGGTTGGTACAGTAATTGGTTCTGGAATCTTTATGAAACCTGGAATCGTTATATCTTCTACAGGAAACTCAACTCTTGCGCTATGGGCATGGATTATCGGTGGAATCATCACGCTTGCAAGTGGTCTAACAATTGCAGAGGTAAGTGTGAAAATCCCAAAAACAGGCGGTTTGTATGCTTATATTGAAGAAGTATACGGAAAGTTCTGGGGTTTCTTGTGCGGCTGGGTTCAGACATTAATTTATGGTCCTGCCATCATGGGAGCTCTTGGACTCTACTTTGGTTTGCTCGTTGCAAACTTGTTTGGTTTTTCTGAAGAAAGTAACACTATTTTTGGAATCATAACAATCCTCTTCCTAGGCTTCATGAATCTACTAGGCACACAGTATGGTGGATTTATTCAAAACATTTCAACCATTGGAAAATTGATTCCGATCATCCTGATTGCGGTGTTTGGTCTGTTTCAAGGAGATGTTCAAATCCTTAATATGGATAGCGGTGTTTCCCAATCCATTCCAGTTGACGAATTACTGTCCATACTAGTAACCGTAATTGGAATCCCAGTCTACCTGGTATTAAAATCAAAAAAACAAGAACAACAGTCCCTTTCAAAAGTAAGCTAATCAAACGACTCACATTGTCCACCCTTGGCGGACAAAAACACAAAAATGTCTTTCTTTGGTGCCTGTCACCATAGAAAGACATTTTTTTATTTACCCTATATCCTGGTATTTCAGGATCATTTCTTTTTCAAGATGACTGGCTCGAATTCCATAGTGTGGCATCAATGGTTGAATTTTTTCTCCCAGTAATATCTTAATTGCTAAATAGGGAAAATTGATACCTGATAAGCAGCTAAAGTGCAATCCGCCACTCATCCTAGGATTAATTTCAAGCAACTTTGGTACCCCATTATTATTTTTCACTTGAATATTATAGACATATGGCACTTTAAATTCTTGATGAAACGCACTGGCGAGACTAATTAATTCAACACTTTCCACTAACTCCCTTACCCTGCCATCATCTTTCATTCGTGGAATAGCTGCATATAATTCGTCTTGAGATGAAAGGCAATCAATACTAAATTCCCTTCCGGCTAAGTATTCCATCACTAATATATCAGGAAAGAATTCCTGCTGGCTAAAAATTTCGCATGCATATTTGTACGGTATCCGACTTCTACTCCCATGTCTAAGAAGTTGGTTAATGGAATCAATATCTTCCTTGATAACACGAAACCCCTGAGCCCCTTCGCCTATTACAGGTTTAAAGCAAACCTCATGTCCTTTTTCCTTCAACCGTTCATATGCTTGTTTAAAACCTTCAATATTATTAACCACATAATAATCCGGAATTATGATAGAAGGAACCTGTTTCACTATGTTTTGATAGGTCGCTGCTTTATTATCCATTGTTTCCATTAACTCTGCATCAGGGCATACTAACACTTTAACTCCCAATGCCGTAAAATCAGCCAACCTTTTGGAAATCAGTACATTTTCTTTCCGAGGGATAAAAATATCGATCCCGTGCTTTTTACAAAAATCAAGACAAAAGTCAATGTATTCATCACCAGAAATATCAGGTTCTAAAAAGGCGTAATCGCAATTCTGCAGATATAACGCATCTTTATTAGGACTTGTTCCGTAAATTATAAATTTCCTGCCGTCTTCGTTCGCACGAATCAAATCCATATAGTGCGAAACAGTCGTAAACCAACGATTAAACCAAATCTTCATCTGAATCCTCTTTCATGTTGTAATTTTAGACCTTTCCATTATTGCCAACACATCCATTTTTATAATCATAAAAACACAAAAAATTATTTTAGAAAAAGAAAAACGTTCTGCAGAAGCAGAAACGTATTAAACACAGGTTTTTACATTATTAATCTTCGAAGCGAATTCTCGAATGGCTTCAAAATCCAAGTTTGATTGTTCCGTTGTAACCCCGACCACTTTTTTTACAATTTGTTTTTCAAAGTAGTTCATTTTTGAGAAGAGAAATTCTCCGCCAAACAAGCCCAAAGCAACCGAATTCTTTCGTAAATCCTGTGGGAAGGCGTTGTTAAATTGTTCAATGGCTGTATCCCCTTCGCGCATGCAACATAGGAAGAGCCCAAAGTCTTTTTCAAGAAGTTCGTCATGGTGTTGTTTAATAAACTGTTTAATCCTTCTTTGGATGTTGCCGGCATGAATCGAACCGCCAATGATGACAGTATCAAAATCCATTAACTCCAACTTAACATGATCCCTCTTCAAATCAACCGCCAAAACCTCTCCTATAAGCTGTCCTTTTAAAAACTCTACGGCTTTTTCTGTAGTCCCATGGGATGAGCAATAAACAATGATACTTTTCATTTTATTGACCCTCCTTTTTTTACAAAAGAACCAGCCTTAAATACTAGGAAGTTATTCAATTTTATTATATAATCCAAATCTAAGCATTCGTTGCATAAATATTGGCAATATTATTACAATTAAAGATCGAGTTTTTCAGCCTACTTATTAAGTGTCCTCTTTACAAATTCCCCAATCTCCTGAATCGCTCTCCTCGATTCGGGTAACAAATCCCCACTCATTTGCCAAACATGCCACATCCCGTTCCAAACTTTAATGGAAACTGGAACCCCTGCTTTATGGGCCTGAATTGCAAGCAGTTCCGCATCACTTTGTAAAATTTCATGACTACCGACTTGGATAAACATTGGAGGCAATCCTGTTAAATCAGCAAAAACAGGTGAAATCAAGGGATGATCAAGAGACTCACCGCCTGCATATTCGCTCGCAACCTTTCTAACACCATCGACATTTAAATAGGGATCCACTTCTTTGTTTTTAATATAGCTTTCACCGCTACTTGTTAAATCCACCCATGGTGAAAGACAAACAATCGCAGCCGGAAGCGGTTCATTTTGGTCTCTTAATACCAGAGCGGCAGCCAGGCATAATCCCCCTCCAGCAGAATCCCCTGCAAAAATGATATTAGAAGATTGGTAGCCCTGCTCAAGCAGCCAATGATAAACGCGAACGGCATCTTCAATTGCTGCAGGAAATGGATGTTCTGGCGCAAGACGATAATCAGGGAGAAGAACCTTGATACCTGCTGCCTTTCCAATACCAGCCGCGAGCGTTCGATGGGTATGGACCGAACAATATTCATATCCACCGCCATGCAAATACAAAATAACATGGTCATTTTGAATATCCGGAAGAGAAAGCCACTCTGAATACATACCATCAATCTGAAATGCTTCAACGATACTGTTTTTCGGCATCTTTAACCTTGAGGCCGCCTTATCAAGCTTTTGCCGCCTTTCCTCTATTCCGGATTTCAGCATACGTTTGCCCAATACTCTTTTAACCGATAGCTTAATTACTTTTTCTAAAAAATAACTTTTCAAACTAGGCACGATTCCGCTCCCCTTTTCAGCCTTTGATCTATTACATACATTATACTAGAAAATCCCTTTTTACATATTATTTCCAAGCCAACATAGGGCTAATTTTTCTAAAATTTCGTAATTATTTTGTAACAATTCTTTCAATTCTATCATCCTGTAGTACAATTGAAGTGACAGGTACAACCTATTCGGAGGTATTTCATGAATCGACTTACCGATCACCTAATCATTATTTCCTTTGACTGCCTTTCAGCACTAGATTATCCCATCATTCAGGACCTACCACACTTCCAGAAAATTCTTAATCATGGTGCCTACGTCCAGCATGTTGAATCGATTTACCCATCTGTTACCTATCCCTGCCATGCCACCATTGTGACTGGTAATTATCCGAAACGCCATGGCGTCGTGAATAATACACTCCTTCAGCCTGGCAGGCTTTCCCCAGACTGGAATTGGTTCCGAGATTCCGTAAAAGGGACAACCTTGTATGATGAAGTAAAAAAAGCCAACATGACGACAGCTGCGCTATTATGGCCTGTTACGGCTAAAGCAAATATTGACTATAATATGCCCGAGATTTTTGCGAACCGCCCATGGCAAAATCAAATCCTCGTTTCCCTAATGAGCGGCACTCCCCGTTATCAATGGGATCTCAATAAACGGTTCGGACATATTCGCAATGGATTGAATCAACCGGAGTTAGACGATTTTGTTTTAGAGTCAGCGGTAGATACGATTATAACAAAACAGCCTAATTTGATAATGGTTCACTTTACGGATTTAGACTCCCAGCGTCATTATCACGGATTCTCCTCCGATGAAGCAATCGCAGCGATTCATCGCCATGATACCCGTCTCGGTAGAATTCTTAGTGCACTAAAGGAAAGTGGTATTTACCAGGATTCTACTGTCGTGATATTAGGGGACCATAGTGCTATGGATGAAACTAAAGCGCTTAACCCGAATGTTCTTTTACACAAACAAAAACTAATTACCACGAACTCGAAAGACAAATTAATTAATTGGAAGGCCTACTGCAAAAGTTGTGATGGCTCCGCATATATTTATGTAAAGGATCGGGATGATTCTGAAACGTTGGAAGCAGTCAAACAGCTGGTAACTTCCTTGCTTCAAGATCCTAATTCAGGAATTGAGTCCATACTCACTGGGGAACAAGCCGCAGAAAAAGGGGCAGATGGCTCTTGTGCTTTTATGCTCGAAGCACAAAGAGGGTATTACTTTTTAGAAGACTTCAATGGAGATTATCTAAAAACTATCACCCCCGATGATGTAACCCGAGATAAGAAATATACGCTCGCCACCCACGGCTATTCACCAGAAAAAGAAAATTATGGCACCATTTTAATGGCAGCTGGTAAAGGGATTCACCATACTACCCTCCCTGCTATCCGTCTCATCGATGAAGGCCCTACCTTCGCAAGGCTTCTTGGTGTTAGCTTAGGCAATACTGATGGAAGTGTGATTGAAGAAATATTAAATCTATAAAATAAAGGGGGATAAGAGATGAGTCGGATGACTAAACAAGAAAAGAGCTGGGTTTTATTTGACTGGGCTAACTCCGCATATTCGATTATGATTACCACAGCCGTTTTTCCATTGTACTTCAAAGCAGCGGCCAAAGAAGCCGGAATTGCTGCTGTAACTTCAACGGCTTATTGGGGTTATGCCAATTCGTTTGCCACACTGCTAATTTCAATTTGTGCACCAGTTCTAGGAAGCATTGCCGATTTTAAAGGCTTTAAGAAACGATTTTTCACCTTCTTTTTTGCATTAGGCATTATTTTTACGCTTTTACTTGCAATTGTCCCTAGTAATCAATGGTTGATTCTCTTAATTTGTTATATGGTTACGGTTATTGGATTTGGCGGGACGAATATTTTCTATGATGCTTTTCTCGTCGATGTAACAACTGAAGATCGAATGAATCAGGTTTCATCCAAAGGATATGCGATGGGCTATATCGGAAGTACGATTCCGTTCATTATTGGGATTGCGCTCATCATATTAGCGCAGCAAAATATCCTGCCCCTCTCGGTCACGGTCGTCAGTCAAATCTCCTTTGCCATCACAGCATTGTGGTGGGGGTTGTTCACCATCCCAATGCTAAGAAATGTTGATCAGATTTATTATAAAGAACGTGTTCCCAACCCAATAGTGAATGGGTTTAAACAATTTTTTGGAACCTTTGCCAAAATTAAATTGTATCGTCCTGTGTTTCTCTTCTTACTTGCCTATTTCTTTTATATTGACGGTGTTAACACAATCATTACCATGTCCACCACCTACGGATCCGATTTAGGCATTAGCTCTACCAATCTACTAATTATCTTGTTTGCTACACAAGTCGTTGCCGCACCATTTGCTGTTCTATATGGTAAACTTGCCGATAAATTCAAAGCAAAAACGATGCTTCTTGTTGGGATCTTTGTTTATATCGTCATATGTACGTACGCCTATTTTTTAAAAACCACCTTAGATTTTTGGATTCTTGCTATGCTTGTGGCCTCTTCACAAGGGGGAATTCAGGCACTAAGCCGCTCCTATTTTGCAAAGCTTGTACCAAAAGACCATGCAAATGAATTTTTCGGCTTTTATAGCATCTTCTACAAATTCGCCGCGATCTTAGGACCTTCCCTAATGGGTTTTACAGCCTATATGACAGGCAATACAAACAGCGGCGTATTCAGCTTAGTCGTCTTATTCATCATTGGCGGTCTCATACTATTCCGAGTGCCAGAAAGCAACACCATTTCAAAATCAAATTCAATTTCTCAATAAAACCAATCTGACCTTGCCCCGGCAAGGTCTATTATTTATAAAAAAATGAGGCTTGTCACCATAAATTTATCTAAAATTCAATATAATGAAACAAACCGATTTTCTTTTTGGTTCGTTTATTTATGTAAAGGGACCTAGGAACAAACAAGGGGGATTGCCTTTTTTATGCAAAATAAGAGTGATGCCGAATTGATGCAATTGATTAAAGAAAAACACCGCTCAGCCTTAGAAGAGATATATGATCGCTATATTAAACTGGTATACTCGTTTAGTCTTAAAGCGACCAAGGACCCTGAGAAAGCAAAAGTGATTGTCCAAGCCGTCTTTACTCGCATTTGGACGACTGAAAATGGGTACAACCCAGACAAAGGTCTGTTTGTGAATTGGCTATTAACCATTACACGAAATATCACCATTGACCATCATCGCAAAGAAAAGAAGGAATATGTCTTCGTTTCCATGGGGCAGGAGCAATTGGAACAAATACCAGGATATCCTAGCAATAATCCGGCTGAAATCGTTTCAAGAAAACTCCTCAGAGAGCAAATACAGAAAGCCTACCAATATCTATCAAACAATCAAATCGAGCTTATTCAGTGGCTCTATTGGGAAGGCTATACTCTCCGTGAAATAGCAGAAATGAAACAAGAACCAATCGGGACGATTAAAAGCCGCTTGCATCAAACACTTAAAATCCTAAGAACTCGAATGGTAACGGAGATGGGGGGAATGAAAAAATGACGATCAATCACATCTGTTCATTTTCCAGTGATTTAGTCTCTTATTTGCTCGGTGAAGCATCTGAAGAAGAAATGAATCTATTTGAAGAACACCTTCTAACTTGTTCAGATTGTCGGATTGAAGTCCAAGAGATGCGGGAGGCGTGGAATTTGATCCCTTTTAAATTGGATGACGTAGAAGTACCTTCTGATTTAAAGGCTGAGGTGATGAATGCAATTTTTAAAGATGAAGACTCTCCCATTATCGACAAGGAAGAAAATAGCACAAAAACAATAACTAAACCTAAATCGGCTGGGGGTATTCGTAGAACCTTTTATGGAATTGCAGCTGCTGCCTTTCTCCTATCTTTTGGAGGCATCATCTGGAACAATTTCCAGTTAAGGGAAGAATTAGCGGAAGTAAAAGAACAAACTCTCCCCCTTCCAGTAGTCGTTCAGGGTTATATGTTAAAATCGGCTGACCCCCTTGTAGCAACAGCCCAAGGAAATGCATTGCTTTACAAACAGGGTGATAAAAAACAAATGGTCTTTAAGTTTCAAGGTCTTGCCTCAACTAAAGGTTCGGAAGCCTATCAAGTGTGGTTAATCCATGATGGTAAACGGATGAGTGCAGGAACATTTCAAGTAGATCAAAACGGAAATGGCTCGCTCTCCTATGTAATTAATGATAACCACCTGGCTTTTGAAGCAATTGGTGTGTCACTTGAACCAGATGCCAACGGCACTCAGCCCCGTGGAAAAAAGGTGCTTGGTACTACTTAAATGTGGAAAGCCCATGAATCTCGTAAATGAGAAGCATGGGCTTTTTTCATAAGTATCGTTACTTTTTAACGCTATGTGTTGGTGAAGTTATCACCCATCCAACTGGAGCTCCAGCAATCGGATGTGTTAATGTTCTACCGTCAATGACGGCCGGCAACTGATTCGGAGCAATTATCCCATCCGTTGTTACGTTATTATAAATACTCCACTGATTAACATCCTTATCTTTAAAACTAAACATAACTGGCCTATTAAACTTTGCAATGATTTCATTTGTCTTGGAATCTACTACTCTAAAGGCAAAATTCATAATGACAGTTTCTCCTGCAGGAGCATTTACTTGGAAATGACTGTTATCCCCTTCAAGTAATTGAAATTTTACGTCAGTGGTAAATGCTCCTTCTGGAATATCAATTTTAATCCCACTATGACTTATTTTGGCTGCATTCCCTGCATCAATTTCCTTTTCGGCTACTACTTTAGGGAATCCGAATTGCGTAAAATCTGTCGCCGCTAAAGCAACTGCACCAAATAAAATCATAGATATTAACGAAAATACTGTAATAAAGGTAAAACGAAATTTCATAAACTTACAACTCCTTCTTTTTCCGAATTGGGCTTTCGTTATAGGAAACGTAAGGTAATCCCAAACGGTTCGAAGAAATTTGAAAAAAAATCCCCTTGAATAGGAGACTCTAGCTACAAGAGTCCTCTTCAAAGGGGATCATAAAAAGCTTCATTATTTTCGAACAATACTTACAGATTCAAAAACATCTCCTGAACTTGAATAAACTTTGATTGTGCCACTAGTAAATATTGGACCTGGTCCTCTATATCTCCAAGCTTTTAGAGGATCTACATCTGCTGATCCAATTTTTTGTTCTTTTATCGTACCGTCCGCATTCTTTACATTAGGATCTAAGAAGTAAAGGGTGACGGTTACACCTGGTCCAGCTATATTTGTAGCTCCATCTAATCTCCACTCACTTGTCCTCGTGCGGTATTCTGCTGGAGCCACAACGGTCAATTCATCAGGGACCGGAGTGATGAGAACTTCATCCTCAGATATAGAGCCATCCTGTCCTTTTACTTGCAACTTAAATTTCAGCGGAGTAAATTTTTTAGGAAAAGTAAATGTCGGATGTGCTGAATCTGGTGAATTAATAGTTACTTTTGGTACATTTGGCTCGTCAACCTGGGTCCAAGTATAGGCAATTGCATTCAATGAGCTACTTCCATCCAATGTAACATTTGTCCCCTGCGTTACATTAGATTGATCAGGACCAGCATTTGCTTGAGCCGGATCAATGACCTTATCCTTAACAGTAACTTTAACAGTGCTAGTTTCAGAGACCCCATTAGGTCCGGTAAGCTTTAGTTGGAAAAGCAAATCACCCATTCCATTTTCTGCAGTAAACCATGGTGATAACGTGTTAGCATTATTCAATACAACCTGTTTTGTAATAGGTGGTAATTGTGCCCATTCAATTGTAGTGTCTGCACCAACACCCAGTGATTGCTTACCATTAAGTGTAACTCTATCACCTTCTAAAACGGTTTGATCAACTCCTGCATTCGCTTTTAGTGGACCAGAAGGATCCCCATCAAATGTTACAGGGATTGTAGCAGACCCACCTATTTTAGAATTAATTGTAATGGTTTGCGGGATAAATTCAGGTATTTTTAATCCAGCTTTAGGTATTGGTCCCAATTTATCAAAACCTTGAACATACAAATCTGGATGGTTTACTTTATCACTAGATTCAGCGGTAACTGTAAGTTCCTTTGTTGAGAAATTGTAAATGGCATTCCCTGTTATTTTATCTACAGGTGTAATATCTTTTTTAATCGTAACAGGTTTATCATCTCTATTCGTAACGGTTATTTTCGGTGGATTTTCTCCTGTAAAATCAATCCGGGCATAATATTTACCCGTCCCCCCGTTCATTTGCACAACTTTATCTCCTTCGATCCCAGTGGAAACTTCAATGTTGTAGCGTTTATCGTCTTCAGTGGAGGCAAACACATCAATGGTTCCACCGGTCACATTGCCATTACTATCAACATTGTGGCTATAAGTAGGTGTTAAGACATCAACACCTGCTGTAGTAGCTATTTTTCCCATTAAACTAAAAAGATTCGTTTCAGCACAGTTCGTTCCGCATGTATTTCCAACCCCCGCCCCTTCAATTTTGAATTTGTCTACAAATCCGCCGGTAATCGTATGTTCTTGGTTTGGATCACCAATATATCCATCAGGGGCACCCGTATCCCATTTTAAAAATCTTCCCACACGACTTTTCATGGAAGCACCAAACCCGCCTGTAACGCCAATGTCTTCAACGAATCTAATCTCTCCATTTTCTGGATTATCCCGATCCGCAGATGTAGCCACTATTTCATCGACACCATATGGATGTGTGATTTTGTATGTCTGCCCTGTTACTAGTCCATCAATCCGAAAGCGAATCCTTCCGAAGACAATCTGATCCCCATCTTGAACGATACCATTAGCCCAAGTAGCTTCAAGTGCAAAGGTTCCAACCGCTCTACCATTAGGGAGATCAATCACAGAACTAGCTAACTGATAAAATGATTCTTCTGGGAAATTTTTTGTTTCAAGTGAAATTGGTGCATCAGGGTTAGGAATTTCTTCTGGGGCTAAAGCACAATTTGGGTCATTTACGTCTAAACAAAGCTGTAACCTTGTACCCTGGTCATCTTTATACCACACTGGAAATTTATTATCCGCGTCAAGCGGACCAAATGCTTTTAGTCTATAACCAGGATCTGTAATAGTATCTGCCTCAGCCCCAAAAATCCCACCACTAAGCATAATGAGCACGGATAGTGTCACTAAAAACAACCGTTTTAGAGGATTTATTCTCCGGTACCTTTTTTTTCTAGAATGGGTATTTTTCCTTGGTTCCAAATATAACCGCCCACCTTTACTATTAGATATATAATTTTATAAAAATCTCTCTTTTCGGGATTTCTATATTCTCTTATCCCGTTCCTCAATCGGTTTACTGAAACCTGGAAATTCCCTTCCTATCTTTTTAATCTTCTCGATTCTAGAATTCTGGAGAATAGGTGCTATGAATCTAGTATCCTCACTTTTTATCTTGATATCTTCATCAGGTTGCATCCCATAATTGTTTATCATTTGACCCGCAAGAAATAAAACCATTTTTTTGCTCAGCTGTGTTTTTATCCTTGATGGATTCATGATGATTTCCTTACTATATGGTGATTCATTTCCAAAACGGTCTACTGCCGTAACCGCATAATAATAATTACTAAAAGGCAGATTGTTTGTCTCGATAAAGGAATTGGTATTGAGTATCTCCTCATTTACCTTCTTGAAGTCCTTTTCAAGTACCGCTTTCCGATAAATATTGAACCCGACAATTTCTTTGTTTTCTGAAAGGTCCCAAGCAATTGTTTTGGATTCTTTTGCCACTCTTACATTTAGCGGAGGGCTCGGCTGACGGTCAGGCAATGAAAGCAATTGATATTCTGGCTTGTCATGTATGCGAAGAATCCCCCATAATCCGCCCTCTAAATATCTTCTTAGTTTCATTTCACGATAGAGATAATCCCCTGCAGGGTTCAAGATTCCTTCTTTTTGAATCGGAATAATATCCAGCGTTTCTCCAGGTGTCAGGGACCCTTGACTTGAGACAAGCTTGGAATTCGGATCCGTCCACTGATAATGCCAGCGGTTACTATGGAGCGTAAAGACACTTCCTCTGGAACGATCGGCCGTTTGCATAACTCTTAATCGAATCGGATCCCCTACATAGGCCTCCGGAATCGGAGTGGAAGGGTCTCCGTGAATGACCGAACTGAATACCAAGGACTTATCAGGATTTGCAGCGAGACGATGTTTAAATGGTTCTGAACTATAATTAATCCCTTTTTCCCCTCGGTCCTCCATATCAGCATGCTCACCCGTTTTCGGATCTACCTCTCCAGGGGTTGGCGCACTGCCATCTTTTCCAATCGTATAAAGACCGTCGGCAAACATCAGTGCTTGCTCTCTGAAATCAGGTTTTTCCGGAACAATGATATCGGCACGTGCTCCAGAGAGTAAGTTTTTCCCTGTTAGTGGATCTCTGTACGTAGAACCCTTTGGTTCAATAATGAGTGACCCATAGGCACCGTGTAAGCGATGACTCCGTATGTCGCCATAATCATAAAGAATTGTTCCCCCATACTCTTTGTCTGCATACCAATTATAGGTAATGATTTCTCCTGGTCCGATAGTTTGGTCATGGTTATAACCAATGGTTGCACCGTCAGAGCCCTGGACATCGTACTGAACCATTTGCGGATGCAAAGATACACGGTTTGAGTTCTTCCAAACGACCTGACCAGCCATTAATAAGTCTGGGTCATTTTTATTTTCTGGCGGATTAAAAGGTAAGTTATTTTTTAACGTTACTTGGATACAATCGCCTTCATTTGCCCTTATGACGAGGGGTTCTGCATTCTTCGTCCCTTTTTGAATAGCGGCCACGTCCTGGGTTAAGGCAAACATCATGCCAAATGGATCATGGTCCCCCGCTTTATTGTATCGAAGGTCCTTCATGAAGGCTGTAATATCATATTTTTTTACAGGTGCAATTTTAGGACAAATATTCCCGGCGATCCTCGCTTGCAGCGGTTTTCGATCCGTTTTTTTCATTTGTTTAACCTTTTCAGGATCTGTTTTGCCCTTCAATTGTTGACGGTCAGGCAGGTTTTTCAAACTGGCATTTTGTTCGCCCCATACTCGAACAAAGCCCCATAGTCCGCTCCATAAATCTTCGATGGGTTGGGAAGACCATAGGTAGTCTCGTTGTTTTACGCCCACTGGATTTGGTTGAATATCCATCGAAAACTGTTCAGACATTCCAATCGACTGAGTGGAGGATATTTCTGAATCTGGATTCCCTGATTCTTTTTTCCAACTCAATCCGTGGACATTAAAGTTATGCTGCGTTTCATGGGCACCTTGAATTAACCGTATTTTTATTGGATCACCTGGATAACTTTCAATAATCGGAGTTTGAGGGTCGCCGTGGACCCACGAACTAAATACATAGGCAGCGTCGGCATTATTCCTCCTGAAAAATGGTTCGTTCGAGTAATTCACAGCGGCATATCCATGGGCTTTATAAACCTCTGATGGATCTGCCTCTAATGGAAGCAACTTTCCATTTTTATCCCACATTCGGGCAAAATCGTGATAGAGAAGTACCTGTTCCCGAAAATCCTCCTTGTCAGGCGGTACAATCATCGCTTCCGTTCCTGATTGAATCTCGAGTCCGGTCTTAGGATGCAACCATTTGGAGCCTTTAGGTTCAACAATTAATGCCCCAAATGTTCCATGAAACCCTTTTTCGCCAGCCGACATATGATCATGGAAAAAGATATTTCCCTCTTCATCTGCAAACCAGCGGTACCGAATTTTCTCACCCGGCAGGACACCCTGGTTATAGTTCCAACCAACGGCTGTTCCATCCGACCCAAGCGGATCAAAGCCAACAAAATGAATATGGATCGACAGCCTATTCGGCTCTTTAGCCTGGAATAAATGGTTTTCCAGGGTCACTTCAACGCAATCCCCTTCGTTCGCACGAATGACTAGTGGACGAGGCCTCATGGTTCCATTTAAGACCTTCGCTTCATCCTCTTTCAATACATACATTCGTCCTTCTCGATCATGATCCCCAGCGTTATTATAGACAATGTCCGTTTCAATCCCTACAATGTTATATTTCCGGACTGGTGAATTCTTTGGACAGCGATCAAAATTTGGTGCCCCAGGTACTAATGCTCCCAGCGCTGCTTTTTCGCCATCAGTTGCAGGACGAAGTTCTGGGTCCGGCGGTTTTGGAGCACGTTTCCCAATTTCTCCAGGAATGTATTTTGGAAATCCTGGGTTTGTTTCAGTTGGGTCTTCAGGAGCCTTTCTGTCCTTTAGCGGCAATAAATCAGGCTGCCGCTTATCAAAAACTCTTAAGAGTCCCCACATGCCTTGTAAATAATGTGGGAATAAATGACAATGCCATAAATAATCCCCTGGTGCCCCCTTCCCATCCTGGATATAACCAGCGTTATTAGTCAAATCAAGCGTTTCGGCACTACCGATATTCAGGGTTTCAGAGTCCACCGTATTCGTCTTTTTCGTTTCACTTTTCCAACGATGTCCATGAAGATGAAACACATGGTTTTCTTCTTGATTGGCGCCAATAATTCTAAATTTAATTGGATCACCAATGTAGGCAGGGGTTATGGGAGTTGCCGGATCACCATATACCCAAGAAGAATAAAACATAGTAGCGTCTTTGCCATCTTCCGTCATGGCATTTTGCATTCGTTCATCTAAAGGCTCGGCTCGATAATTTACCGCATAAAGCTCTTTTTCAATTCCTGCCCCTTCAACTCCGTCAGCATCAGGTGGCTCAGTGGTGCCATCTGGTCCTTCATCCGGTTTTGGTTTTGGAATACCTGGCTGCAAATTACCACCAATGGCATCTACCCCATCATGAAAAAATAAAGCATACTCTCTGAAATCCGGTTGATTAGGTAGTTCAATATTGGCGTAAAGTCCACTCTTTATCTCTTCCCCGGTTTGCAGATCAGTCCATTTCGCCCCAATGGGTTCCACGATTAATGCACCGAACAAACCGTCTCCCATTGTTCCTTTACCATGCATTGGGTCGGTAAAGAAAGTAAAATCAGCACCATTGGAAAACATAAAGGTCCCTTCTTCATCTGCATTCCAAACGTAGTGAATCTCTTTGCCTGGAGCAGCCGTAGAATCGGGATTATAACCAACAACCGTACCGTCTGCCCCTTTAACGTTATATCCTACACCTTGTATATGAATTGAGGCCTTCTCTTTTAACTTGTTGGTAAAAGAAACCTCAATACAGTCACCTTTGTTTGCCCGAATGGTAAGGGGCTCCACTTCCTTGACTGGTTTCCCAGGATTTCTTTCGATTGCGCTCTGTATTTTTTCCACATCTTCTTTTAAGGCATAAATTTTGGCATTTGGATCGTGAGCAGAAAATTTGTTGTAAACCATGTCGATGTTCATGGCTACTATTTCGTAATAACGAACACGTGCGCCTTTTTCACATTTATTCTGTAAATTACTTGTTAATTCCGTTAATGAAGGTGTATACGCCTTAGTGGCATTCGTTTTTAGTGTTGGAAGGCTTTGTTTACTAGATTGAGATTGATCCGAAGAAACTTTATTGGTCACGGGTTGATTTATGTGGCTATTAGAATGCACTTGTATGCTCGCTAAACTTTGATTCGTTGACACCTTTTTTACAGCTGAATTTATACCTTTTTCAGAGGCTACCACTTGCGGTGGTTTAGATGATTGCATGATATAAACAACGGATATGGCTGAAATGGTCATTAAGATTATTAGGCTAAACACTAGCATGAAAAGTGACTTTCTATCCAATATAAGACCACACACCTTTTATTAAAAAGATAAAAGTTTCCCAATAAGTTAATTTCATATTTTGGCATAATGGATGGATAAAAACACTACAAAAATTTATATGTATAGGGCTAAACTAATATTACTTTTATCATCACGTAAGCTAGAATTAAGGATAATTATCTTATTTAATTCTCAAAATATCCCACAAATCCTCCTTGTTTTAGAAAATTCTGATAAATAAATTTATTCCTCAATTTTATAAACTAGGACAAATATCCTTAAAAAATGCCCCCCAATGGAATGGGAAGCTAGTAAATAAGTATCTATTCTACCGTAATTGGGATCTGTCCATTTAATAGAAATGCATCACTCAAGTGATGTCTGTACTCAACTTGAGCAAAAGTGTTCATTGGTTTTTCAGTCCTGAACAAAACATCGCAGCGCTGAGCGGTACTCATCTCAAATGGGGTTCCAGCCTTAAGCGTGTATGGATGATTATACTTTCCAAACGGCGGGACGCCAAATGAACGTCCATCACAGGCAATAACAATAACATCCACTGGGAAAGTAATTTTTATCTTCACATAGGCAGCACACAGCATGCGGACAAGGACTGTCTGGTTTACCTTCGCATTAATAGAAACCTGCATTCCTGCAACCCCGCTATTATATCCGGCAGGGACAGTTACTCCAGGGCGCATTGTTGCTGTACTCCCCACTCGACCAGGGAAGTACTCACCCGTAACAACGAAGTAATCTGGATTATAATCATTAAAGGCAAAGAATTTGTATTTCCCACTGTCATTCGTGTGGAAATCATCATTTACTCCTGGCTGATCTCCATGCTCTGGAAAGGTCTGGTGCGCATCCTCTGCCTGTTCACGCCAAACAGAATCAATATCGTCTATGACCCATAAGGCCTCCACATCGTAAGGAACGGTCATCGCATGAGGGTCACCGCTTTCAAGACTACCGCCAACAAAACCTGGAAAATTAGGGAAATTAGTAAGGTTTGCGGCAGTACGGCGCGGATAACCACCTGGATTTTTACCAACACCCGTATCAAAAGCATCTGGCGGCTCGATAATCAGAAAGCCATACAGCCCATATTCAAAATGCTGAAGGGTATTCCTGTGACAGTGGTAAAAGTAACTGCCGATATGATTCGGCTGCCATTGATAGGCATAGTCGCCTATTTCCATAGAGCAATGCCCTACCCCATCATTAATAGCCGTTGGCTCAATGCCATGCCAGTGGATAGTATGAGGAGGCTGCCCATGCCCTTTCACTTGACTATGAAAAACGGCACCTCGAGGAACCCGAATCGTTGGACCTGGAAAGATTCCATTCGCTGCTTCTGGGACATCAGGATTTGCAATAAGAAAAAATTCCATTTTTTTCCCGTCCCATGTTGTTAAGTCAGTGCCATGCATTAAGTCAACCCGTTGCGTGTTAGGAATTTCCATTGTTGCACCCGGAACATTCGCAGCTACAAATGCTGGTACTGGATTCGTTGGTGCCAAGAGCTCTGGAGTGGGTGGACTAGCCTTGGGTGGGTTGAACGATTTAACCCAGTCGGATTCATGGCCCTTTACTGATCTGCGCGGGATTAGATAACCTGGTTTTGAAAATGACATAGCTTTTCTCCTTTGCCCAATTATGAATTCTCTTCTAAACTTAAATATTCTTAAATATATTAACTAGTTTTCATGCGATTGATGTTCATTCTTAACAGGATCCGTTTTAATAGGGGCCTGGATAATCTGCGTTCTTGCATTACTATTTGTGGTATTGGAAGACATCGTGTGCGAATCACCCATCCCCATTTCTGGTCCTGCAGCGGTTCCCGTTTGATCCGGTCCATGATAGGTTGGAGCATTCGGAAAAGTCGTTACTCCACCAGGTGTATTCCGATCCCCAATAAAATGAATTCCGCTCATCATACCCAGTCCGTAGTTCCCTCCCTGAGAAGATTGGCTTGCTTCAGAATGGTCATGCATCGGATAACAAATCGGTGATAATTGTACAGCTAAATCATAATCCCCGACCTTTTCACCAATGTCAGGCATGTGCATGCCTAGTTCTTCTGTTGGCGGCCAAACCGGGTGAGGTGTAGAACCAACAATCCTTGGATTTGGTATCGATATTAACGGCTTATCTGGAAGCCCAATACCACGTTCATTCGGAACATCAGGTGGTCTAATAAACGGTACTGCCCATTCAAATATTTCCAGTGGATTAACGGTTAAGGTGTCCATCCAAATCGGATTCTCATTAGCGATACCATTTACACCGATTAGGTAAACATGGTTTGCGTGAATGTGTAAAGAATGCATCGAAAGACCTGCGTTTAGTATTCTAACCACAACCGGTTCCCCCACCCTTTGATTAGGGGTAATATAGGGATTATGAGCCGCGAACCAACCGGAATGTCCATTGATGGTGAAGAATTCCGGTTTTTTATTTAAACCATCTGGTCTGTACCGATCATATTGAAAGGCCTTCATAAATTGTGCGGCCGGATAATCTTTACCAGGGGTATAATTCCCTACCTCCGCAAATAAACGGGAACTGGCTTCATGAAGAACCCAGACATACTGTCTAAATGCAGGTGTATGGGTCGTCGTGTCTCCTTCCTCCCAGGCTAATCCTGGAAAATGGGCAGAAGATCCAAAATCATCAAACAGCTCTTGAACTCCCGGTGTCGGTTTAGAGTATGGGGTGAATTTATGACCGCTAACAGCCGCTAATGGCATAACTACTAACGCCCCATGCAGCCCCATCACTCGATTCACAGGGGCATTTAAATTATCGTAATATAAATATGTCCCAGCCGTTTGCGGGGTAAATTCAAAAGTTTTCGTATCTCCTGGCCGAATTGGACCACTATCTACCAATCCACTTATGTAAAAGGCATGCGGCTCATCGAGGGAATTGGTGACTGTCACTTTTACTGTATTTCCTACAGTTGTAAAAATATGGGGGCCTGGAACCTCTGCAGGGAAATTTTTCTCCTTATAGAACCAAAAGTAACATTGTGCTTTGTTAATAGAATTGTGTGTGACCATGTCCTTTACAGCATCTGTAATGGTGAAGTTTAGTTCTTGAACCTGTTTTGCAGTGGTAGCCAGCAGCGGGTTTTTAGAGATCCATGATGGCATAACGCTCCCTACAACTAATGATGCTATGCCGCCCCCAGCATACTTTACAAAATCTCTTCTCTTCATGTTTTCCTCCTTTACCCACATAAAAGATAAGATATATTCTTCCCATTTGAATTTGACAAGCGTACCATCCAAAAATCCTGTAAATAAGTCTTCATCCTCATTCCTTGGTTCATATCTACTTGACGGTACTTTATTACTATTCAAATCTAGTTGGGAAAATTCCTAATTTAATTTTGAAACTTCAATAGGTAAAATTAACTAGTTTCAAGTTTTTAAAATAACCCCGGTTCTATTCACCGAGGTCATTTATTTCAATTTATAAAAGGTATCTGTATAGCCTTCTTTCGTATCTGGATCTTGTTCTACCATGAAAAGAAGTTGAGAATCCTTTTTTGGATAGGCATAGGATTGATACCTTTCGCTCAAAAAATTATAACTAGTCTTCTTTATTGCGAACTCAGCTTGATATTTTTCTTCTAAGTAATTTTCCATGTTCATTGCTTGTTGTTTTTTCTCCCATGGCGTTCCATAAAATTGTGAGTATACATAAAAACAAATTACTAGTATCAGTAAGGATAACAACCAAAAAATAATTTTAGTGGCTTTAATATACCTCACCTCACAATTATCTGAATATTTAAAATATAATATTCGACGTTTTTCTGAATTATTCCTTCCTCTTTTACAGCTTGTCTCAGAAAAAATGTTAATAAAAAGGCGCTGTTAAATTTGGCTGTTGATTTCCGCTCCAGGCGCTCAGCAAACCCGCGGGCGTGCCGGGAAGCCTCCTCGGCGCTTTGCGCCTGTGGGGTCTCCCCTGCCCCGTACTCCCGCAGGAGTCGAGCGCCTTCCGCTCCAATCAACAGAGTATAAAAAACAACAATATCGTTTAACAGAGCAAATAAAAAAAGAACGAACTTTATCGCTCGTTCTTACTCAACAAATTATTTTACATCATACCCTTGGTCATCTATGGTTTCTTTTATGGTGTTTAGTGAAACTACATTCCCATCAAATTCCACGTCCACTTGACCCTTATCCAATTTAACAGCTACTTTCTTTACACCCTGGAGAGCTCCTACGCTGCCCTCAACGGCTTTTACACAATGGCCGCAAGACATACCACTAACATTTAATGTTACATTTTCCATCTTTATTCCTCCATTATTTTTTCATCAATTTTTGGATGGTTGTTAGCACTTCATCCAAGACCTCGAAATCTCCTTCTTGGATGCGCTCCACAACACAGCTTTTCATATGACCTTCAAGTAAAACCTTTGCAACGCTATTTAGCGCCGATTGGGTGGCGGAAATTTGGTTGATGACGTCATCACAGTAGGTGTCTTTTTCGATGAGTCCTTTAATGCCGCGGATCTGGCCTTCAATCCGATTTAGTCTTGTGATCAAATTATTCTTTACTTTATCTGAATGATGGCTTTTCCGATGGCTCTCACAATGTTCACTGCATGATACTTCCTCTTTGTGAAAATCTTCTAAAGACATTTTCCCGCCCTCCTTTTTTCACATTATATCATACCCCGGTACCGTAATTCGATGAAGATCAAGTGACATTACCTTGTTTCTATTTTAATTTCTCCGTTATGATTAGAGTTTTATTTTTTGAAGTCTTAAGGCATTTATGACAACTGAAACGGAGCTGAAGGCCATCGCTGCTCCGGCAAGCCACGGTGCAAGAAACCCGATTGCAGCGACTGGAATTCCAAGCGTATTATAGCCAAATGCCCAGAATAAATTTTGTTTAATATTGTTAATGGTTTGCTTGCTGATCAAGATGGCATCGGCAATACTTGTTAGGTCTCCCCTCATTAACGTGATATCGGCAACTTCCATGGCGACATCTGTTCCTGTTCCAATTGCCATTCCGATATCAGCGATCGCTAGGGCTGGAGCATCATTAATACCATCTCCAACCATCGCAACGAGTTTTCCGTGCTGTTGAAGCCTTTTCACTTCCGCTGCTTTTCCTTCTGGTAAAACCTCGGCTATGACAGAATCAACACCAACTTCTTTGGCAATCGCTTGAGCCGTACGGATATTGTCGCCTGTCATCATGATCACTTCAAGACCCATATCTTTTAATTTCTTGATTGCCTCTTTTGAAGTCTCTTTAACGGTATCAGCAACGGCGACCATGCCTGCGAATTTACCATCTATCGCTACTAACATGGCAGTCTTTCCACTTTCCTCAAGGGCAGCCATCTTTTGATTTAATGATTGAAAAATAACACAATGTTGATTTAATAATGTTCGCGTGCCAATAATTACTTCCTTTCCGGCGACGGTTGCTTTAATCCCATATCCAGGAATCGCTGTGAATTCGGTTGTTTCTAATAAACGAATCCCCCTTTCTTTCATGGCATTTACAATCGCTTCCGCAAGAGGGTGTTCAGATTGCTTCTCGGCCGAACCAACCAATTGCATGAATGATTCTTGATTAAACTGACCTTCTACTACAATATCTGTTAGCACCGGTTTGCCATTCGTTACAGTTCCTGTTTTATCCAGGACAATGGTTGTAAGTCGATGAGTCATTTCCAAATGCTCGCCGCCCTTAAATAACACGCCAGCCTCTGCCGCACGTCCAGAGCCTGCCATAATGGAAGTTGGTGTCGCAAGTCCTAACGCACATGGACAAGCAATGACAAGCACCGCAATCATTTTTTCTAAACTTTCCGCAAAGTTTCCCGGCTTTACCCAGATGAACCACACGAAAAATGTCAGCAAGGCAATCCCAATCACAATAGGTACGAAAATCCCTGAGACACTGTCGGCCAATCTTTGAATAGGAGCTTTCGAGCCTTGTGCTTCTTCAACGACTTTAATAATTTGCGCTAAGGCAGTATCTTTGCCGACTTTGGTCGCTTTGATTTTAATGAAACCGTTTTTGTTCATCGTTGCGCCAATAACGGAATCACCTATTGTTTTATCAACCGGAACGCTTTCCCCGGTTATCATTGATTCATCAAGTGAAGAATGTCCCTCGATTATTTCACCATCGACGGGAACCTTTTCACCAGGTTTTACAAAAATAATATCGCCTGACACTACTTCCTCCATTGCAATCGCTAGTTCCTTACCATCTCTGAAAACTGTAGCGGTTTTTGCTTGAAGGCCGATTAATTTTTTAATTGCTTCAGATGAGCGGCCTTTGGCACGAGCTTCAAACAATTTTCCTAATATAATCAGCGTAATAAGGATGGCGCTTGTTTCAAAATAAAGCTCGATTGACTGCTGACCATTTCGGATTGAAAGAATTGAAGCATACAAGCTATAAAAATAGGCAGCCGATGTCCCAAGCGCCACCAGGACATCCATATTGGCACTTCCATTACGAAGGGCTTTATAGGCGCCGATATAAAACTGCTTCCCAACAATAAACTGAACAGGTGTTGCAAGGGCTAATTGCACCCACGGATTCATGAGCATTTCTGGCAGATAGATAGATGAGGTAAATTCAAAATGGCCCACCATTGCCCAAAGTAATGGAAAGGATAAGATGAGTGATAAAACAAATTTACCTTTTTGTTTTTCAATCTCTTTTTCGCGCTGATCCTCCGCTTTTTCGGTAACTACTCCGTAGCCTAGGTCATTAATTTTTTGAACAAATTTATCCACATCCGTTTGTTCTTCCGCATACTTGATTGTCGCCTTTTCAAGCGCCAAATTTACGTTAGCCTCTTGAACTCCTTCGAGTTTATTTAAACCCTTTTCTATTCGGGCTGCACAAGCCGCGCACGTCATCCCTGTAATCGGTAATTGTACTTCTTTCGTGATAGAACTCATAATCTTTCCCCCTATCTATGGAACCTTAGTTGGATGCTTTATTGTTTGTTTTATACTTTTATACTATACCCCCCTACCCTATTTTGTCAATGTAATTTTCCCTTATACATTTTAATTTATAATCTTCGGGGAATGAAACCATCTCAAACATGCTCATATTGGAAGGATTTGGGTCAATCTTTAAGCATACAAGAGGTATTTTATTGTGATGCTCTCTCAGTCCTCCATATACCTCCTCTCCCCTTTTTATCGACTTTGTGCAGCATAATCCTTGATGCTAAGATAGTAACTGTGCAACACAATAAGTCGCTAAGAGCGATCATAGCCGGAGGGATTCGTTATTCATTATTTAAAGCTGAATTACACAAATGAAATGGAAAAAGCGATGATGAAAGCCCATGGAGTTTGTTACGAGGTTTATCGGAGAAACCATCGAGTAAGGATGCTAGTGGAACAACGAAGAGAGCGAGATCATCTTAAATATCAACAAATACTTACAAATTTGGATCGGAAATTACACTTAAACTATATTGAAAGAAGAGCACACCATTTAGCCTCATTATAGATAAATCTCGGTGCCTGACACCCGCCCAAAATTTATGTTTGGCTGGTTGTCAGGTCTTATTTTTTCTGCAGTTCTGATTTGTTGACAGGACCTTTTGACCATGCAATACTTGAACTACCTTTCAGGTTCTTCTCCTAATGAAATCAATAAAAGGGAGTTTTCTATGAAGCCACGGATAATCATGAATTTCGCTTTAATTATTACACTTTATTCAGCCTTAACGTTTTATATTGGCTGGAATGGCTGGATTTGGCTCCATACTGCATTTGGACTTCAGGACAAATGGATATTCGGAGTCATTCTCGAACTCATTTCTTTTTCCTACATTATTGGTCATTTCCTAAAAGGAATCCCCTTTTTTAAAGTGATTGGTGCTTATTGGTTTGGCTTATTACAATATGCCATTCTTTTTCTGCCGCTAGCAAATCTCATCGCTTTGGTATTGATCTACCTTAACCTTCCTACCACAACAATCGTCAAATGGGTCGGAGCATTTGTACTAGCTGCTTTTATTGTTCTATTTTTATATGGATCATTTAATGCCTATAGCCCCGTCGTACGAAAATATTCCCTTGCCATTCCCAAAAACGCGGGTAAGCTTACAAAACTGAGAATCGCCATGGCATCTGATATGCATTTTGGAAGATTGTCGGGTATATCACACGCAAGAAGGCTTGTTCGTGAAGTCAACGCACTTAAACCAGATCTTATTTTAATGCCTGGTGACATCATTGATGATGATCCAGAGCCATTCATTCAAAAAAACTTTGGCGATGTGATGAAGGATTTATCTGCTCCATTAGGAGTATTCGGGGTCCTTGGTAATCATGAATATTATGGAGGCGGCATTCCAAGATATTTAACCGAAATGAATCGAATCGGGATAACGATTTTGCTAGACCAGGTAACAAACATCGCAGACAGTTTTTATTTAGTGGGACGGAAAGATAAAACCGATCGTGATCGAATGCCGATTGAAGACTTATTAATGAATACCGAGATCAATCTACCGATCATTATGATGGACCATCAACCTGCTGAACTAAAACAAGCCGAAAAAAATCATGTGGACCTGCTATTGTCAGGTCATACTCACAGAGGACAAATGGCTCCAAACCATTTGATCACTAAGAGAATGTTTGAAGTAGACTGGGGTTATCTAAAGAAAAACCAGCTTCATACGATTGTTTCATCAGGATTTGGTTTTTGGGGTCCTCCACTTCGAATTGGCAGCCGCTCTGAAATCATTCAAATTGACGTTACATTTGTATAATCGGTTTAATTTTAAGCTATGTTAAAGAACATTGTTGATTTTTAATGCTAGTTGATTGGAGCGGAAATCAACAGACAAATTTAACAGAGCCTAATTATAAGATAAAAATTTTTCAAAATAAGAATGCAGAAGAAGGAAATTTAAATATTTTTTCGAATAATATAGTGTAACTTTAGTGGTTTTTTTCTTTTATCAAAATCTGAATAATTTGAAAGGTGTTGGTTAATTTGGCAAATCAAGCTGAACCAAAAAAAGTCTCTGTAAATTCTACGATTTCTTTAAAAGGGATTGTAAAAGCCATTTTCCACGATACCATTCATGTCCAGATTGGTGGTAAAGTAATTTCGCTGCCAACTTCAGATTTCCTTTTGGAAAACAAACTAAGTAAATAGAAAAGAAGGCGATATCTCTTTTTAGGGATGATCGCCTTTTTTATTAGGTTTATGACGCTGCATGTTGATAACAGTCACAGGTAACGATATGGTCATTCACCATTCCTACTGCCTGCATAAATGCATAACAAATCGTCAAGCCCACAAATTTAAAGCCGCGTTTTTTTAAATCCTTGCTTAATTTATCACTAATTTCAGTTGACGCTGGAACATCCTTTAATTCTTTAAAGTGATTTTGAATAGGTTTGCCATCAACAAATGACCATAGGTACTTACTAAAAGAACCAAATTCCTCAATTACCTTCAAATAAGCTTTTGCATTCGTAATGACTGCATTGATTTTTAGTTTATTTCTAACGATTCCTTCATTATGTAAAAGCTCTTCAATCTTTTTTTCATCGTAAGAAACAATTTTATCCGCCTCAAATTGATCAAAGGCATTCCGGTAATTCTCCCTTTTTTTTAATATCGTATACCAACTAAGTCCAGCCTGTGCCCCCTCGAGATTTAAATACTCAAAAAGCAAGCGATCATCATAGACAGGCACTCCCCATTCATGATCATGGTAATCGATATACAAGGGATCTTGATTCACCCAACCGCATCTATTCATATTTTCACGTCCCTTTTTCTTTCTTTCCCTTCTATTATCATCCATTTTCCCCATTTTATCTAGACCCGACCAGTTCACATCCTGACATCCCATATTCTTACATTACTCAAAATAATCTAAAAAATAAAAATACTCCTTCTATTTTTTCTGAACTTATGATAGTGTATATATCAGAAAAAGGATTGACTGCAACAAAAATTTTAAATGAAGGATTCCCTTCATTTGGAAAGGATGGGAGAATGGAACAAATCTCTTTTCAACAGTTGGTTAGAAATAAATTCTCCGATTTATCAGCTGGTCAAAAGAAAGTGGCCAAATATCTGATTGAAAACCTCAATCAAGCTGCCTTTAAGACCGCCTTTCAAATTGGCCGGCATGCAGCCGTTAGTGAAACCACAGTGATACGTCTCTCTTACGCGTTAGGATTTGAAGGGTTCAGCGAAATGCAAACAACCATACAACAAGGGCTTATCCAGGAAAATCAAGCAGAAAATGAATATAGTATCCGCTTGCCTTTTAGGAACAGCGATCCTTTTAAGAGAGTGATATTAAATGAGATTCAACTTTTAAAGCAATTAATCAACAGGGCCAACGTCGAGGAGATTTGGAAAGCCGTGGATGCCATCATTAAGGCAGATCAAGTGCTAATAGCCGGGCATATGCTTTCCCATGCAGCAGCCTATTGGTTTTCTTATATGCTTGGGTCGATTAGAAATCATGTTACGCTTGTCTCCCCGACTGGAGAGTTTTTCGAAAAATTTTCTAATCTTACGAAAGAATCTGTCGTAGTGGTTTTTTCCTTCCCTAGATACTCTAACGACACGATTAAATTAGCTGAGTTTGTTGCAGATAATGAAGTGTGTTTAATTAGCGTAACCGATCGCCTTCTTTCCCCTGTTGGTAGAATTTCAGATATTGTTCTTACGACAGAGGAGAATGCCGAAACCGGTAGCAATTCTATTGCTTCGGTTATTAGTTTAGTTGATTTAATTATTGAAGGCATTCATGAAAAAGACCAAGAACGAATTCATCACCACCAACAAAAGCTGGAAAAAATGTATTCTAGTTTTAATGTATTCAATGATTAAGGAGCTTCTATTTTGGAATTTCTTCATTATATTAAAAAAAATAACGAGAACATACTTCAAACGTATCATCAATTACATACCTTGGCTGAACCAAGCTGGGAAGAAAAGAACACTTCTCACTATTTGGCTGGCCGTCTGAAGCAAGCTGGCTTCATAGTAAAGACATTTCCGAACCATTTTGGAATCATAGCAGAAATTCCCGGAGAATCAGACCAAGTGATTGCATTAAGGGCTGATATGGATGCGCTTGTTCAGGAAGTCGATAGTGTGGTAAAACCAAATCATTCTTGTGGACATGACGCCCATAGCACCATGGTTTTATATGCAGCACTTTCGCTTGCTTCAAGTGGAATGAAACCGAAACACACGCTTCGCTTTATTTTTCAACCTGCTGAAGAAAAAGGTGAAGGTGCCCTTCAAATGATAAAGGATGGAGCTTTACAGAATGTATCCATGTTATTTGGAATTCATGTCCGTCCAAATGTTGAGGTCCCTTTTATGAAAGCTTCCCCTGTTATCATACATGGTGCAGCCGGAACCATAAAAGGAACGATCAAAGGACTTCAGGCACATGCATCCCGTCCCCAAGATGGAATCAATGCCATTGAAGCAGCTGCTTTGCTCATTCAAAAACTTAAAGAGATTGATTTGATTACGAAGACCCCTTATTCTATTAAAATGACACAGCTCCAAACTGAAAATGCGGCTACGAACGTAATTCCAGAAACAGCCACCTTCTCGATTGATGCCAGAGCGCAAACCAATGAGACAATGAATGAACTTAAATCTATGACAAAGAAGATTATGGAACAGACAATGGAAGAATCTGGTGCCGCAATCAATTGGTCAATGGAAGAATTTGTCCCGGCTGCCTCTGTCCATCAAAGTGCAATAAAAATTGTTGAAACCGCTATCATCGACGAACTAGGAAAAGAAAATCTGATTCCAGCCACTGTTTCTCAAGGAGGTGAGGATTTTCATTTTTACACTGTCGATAATCCTGATTTAGCAGCAACGATGGTTGGACTAGGCTGTGATCTATCACCAGGTCTTCATCACCCACAAATGAAATTTAATTTAGATGCCTTACAATATGGAGCAAATATTTTAATAAGAACCATTTTATTAGCCTTAGAAGAATAATAAATTCAAAATAAAAGAGGTGTTTCTATGCAAAATACTGTTCGTAAATCTGACGTTGTTATTCAAACTTCTGGAACTGAAAAAGAGCACTTAGAACGCAAGCTTAAAACAAGACATCTAACCATGATTGCTATCGGGGGAACTATTGGTACCGGTCTCTTTTTAGCCAGTGGGACGACCATTCATGATGCTGGTCCTGGAGGAGCGCTTGCTGCCTATCTAATTGCAGGGATTATGGTATATTTCCTAATGACAAGCCTTGCTGAAATGGCTTCCTATATCCCTATCACTGGATCATTTAGTACATATACAGCAAGATTTGTCGACCCTGCCTTAGGATTTGCAGTCGGCTGGAACTATTGGTACAACAACGCTATCATTCTAGCTCTTGAATTATCTGCATCAGCCTTAATCATGAAATACTGGCTGCCGGATGTACCTGGTATTGTCTGGAGTGCAATTTTCCTTGCGCTAATTTTTGGATTAAATGTTTTATCCGTTAAAGGATATGGCGAATCAGAATTTTGGTTTTCGATTATCAAAGTGGCCACCATCATCATTTTTATCGCAGTGGGTGTATTGATGATATTTGGCATTATGAACGGCCATACTGGTGGATTTGACAATTTCACTAAAGGAGAGGCCCCATTCAAGGGTGGTCTATTATCTATCTTCAGTGTTTTCATGGTTGTGGGCTTTGCCTTCCAAGGTACAGAAATGGTTGGAGTTGCGGCTGGGGAAAGTGAAAATCCAGAAAAAAATATTCCGAAAGCGATCAAGCAAATCTTTTGGCGCATTCTATTATTCTATGTATTAGCGATCTTTATTATCGGTTGTTTAATCAGCTACAAAGATCCGAACTTATTAAGTGGCGATCTTGAAAATATCGCTGTTAGCCCGTTCACACTTGTATTTAAACATGCCGGCCTTGCTTTTGCAGCTGCTGCCATGAATGCTGTTATTTTAACATCCGTTTTATCTGCTGGTAACTCATCATTATATGTGGGTTCACGAGTTCTTTGGACATTAGCAGAAGAAGGAAAAGCTCCTGCATTTTTGAAAAAAGTTAACAAAGGCGGAGTACCAGTTAGTGCGCTCATTCTTACTACCCTTGTAGGAATGCTGTGCTTCCTGACTTCTCTTTTTGGTGATGGAACTGTATATTCTTGGCTATTGAATGCGGCAGGTTTAGCAGGCTACCTTTCCTGGTTAAGTATCTCAGTAACTCACATCCGATTCAGAAAAGCTTTTAAAGCACAAGGTAAAGATTTTAATGAACTGCCATATGTAGCGAAATGGTTCCCATTAGGACCGATTTTGGCAACTGTGCTATGTTTAGTAGCGATGCTTGGAACGAATTACGGAGCATTTATCGGTGTCAAGGTTGACTGGTATGGAATCGCTGTCTCTTATATTGGACTTCCATTATTCATAATGGGTTACTTAAGCTATAAAATTACTAAAAAATCAAAGATGGTGCCATTACAAGAGGCAGATTTCAGCAGAGAATAATTTTTCAAGGGGGAATCGCTATGAATAAGATTGAAATCCGTTCCCTTCAACAGATTGACGAGCTTGAGGATGTAAGAAGGCTTGAATGCGAAATTTGGGGAGAAGCCGACTCCATCCCTACTCACCAAACCATTACCGCCGTGAAAAACGGCGGTTTGGTTTTAGGAGCTTATGACGGAGAAAGATTGGTTGGCTTCCAATATAGTTTTCCCGGGTTTAATGGAAAAATGACTTATCTATGCTCTCATGTTTTAGCTACTGATGTTGAATATCGGAATAAAAAAATTGGAGAAAAACTCAAGCTTGCTCAACGAGATGAAGCATTGAAGCTTGGTTACTCTCTAATTACTTGGACTTACGACCCGTTAGAAAGTATTAATGGATATTTGAATATCGCGAAATTGGGTGGCAGAGTTTCCACTTATATCGAAAATTGCTATGGCGAGATGGAAGATCTATTAAACAATGGAATCGCTTCAGACCGCTTCTTAGTTGAATGGTATATTCGTGATGAAAGACCATTTGAAATTGAGGTGGCATCGGACTGCGTCATAAGCCAATCTCTTATCGAATGGGATATGAATCATGATTGCTTGCCAGTACCTTTATCTCCCCTTCCTCTCCCGCAAAGTGAAAAAACTGTCTATGTTCCTGTCCCTAAGGCTTTCAGGACCATTAAAGAAACCAATCTGGAACTTGCAAAAGAATGGCGAATGAAGACAAGAGAGATTTATCAGCATGCTTTTCAACAAGATTGGCAGATCACTGGTTTTATCAAAAACTCGGAGCCTAATGTTCCGGTTCATTTTTATGTTCTAACAAGGAGATAATAAGATGAAAATAAAAAAAGTAGTTTTACGTCATATGAAAATGGATTTACTTTATCCATTTACGACTAGTTTTGGGACAGAATATGACCGAGATTTTATTCTCGTTGAAGTTATAAACGAGGACGGCCAGTCAGGATGGGCAGAAAATGTCGCCATGCCAACACCCTATTATAATGAAGAAACTGTAAAAACCAACTGGCATATTCTTGAGGATTTTTTAATTCCAATCTTATTAAACAATGAAATTCATCATCCCGATGAGCTTTCGGAAAAGTTCTTCGCTCACATCCGTGGAAATCATATGGCAAAGGCTTCGCTTGAAATGGCTGTTTGGGACTTATATGCCCGGGAGCAGAACGCCACGTTAGCAAGTGTACTCGGCGGGACTAACAAAACGATTGACGTTGGAGTAAGCATTGGAATTAAAGATACCATCGATGAAACATTAGAAATTATTGAAAAACGTCATGAGGAAGGATATAAACGTTTTAAACTAAAAATTAGACCGGGCTGGGATGTTGAGTTAATTGATAAAGTTCGAAAGGTCTATCCTGATATTCCCCTTATGGCCGATGCAAATTCTGCTTACACACTAATGGATATTGAAATGTTAGCAGCCCTTGACGATTACAATTTAATGATGATTGAGCAGCCCCTCGCCTACAATGATATTATCGATCATGCAGAGCTGCAGGCAAAATTAAAAACACCAATCTGTCTGGATGAAAGCATCCACTCCTTAGAGGACACGAGAAAAGCGCTGAAATTAGGAAGTTGCAAAATCATTAATATTAAGGTTGGCCGTGTAGGCGGTTTGACGGAAGCGAAGAAAATTCATGATTACTGCCTAGAACGAAACGTTCCTCTCTGGTGCGGCGGCATGCTTGAATCGGGTATCGGTAGAGGCCATAACATCGCCTTAACTACCCTGCCTGGATTTACGCTCCCTGGAGATACGGCTGGCTCCTCTCTCTATTGGGCAGAGGATATCATTGAACCTGAAGTAACGGTGGAAAATGGGACGATCAAGGTTCCTTCATCCCTTGGATTTGGTTATAAAGTTGATTTGGACAAAGTAAAAAAATATATGGTATCAAGTAAAATATATAACTAAAAGAAAACCAGGCTAGGTTGCCTGGTTTTTCCTTTGGAGCTTATTTTTTTATCCGATAGGCTCTTCGCTCAGCATACTGGGAACAAGGTATACACACCTTCATTGTTTCTCCTTTATCATTGATATACGTGCGGAGAGGCTTAACCTTTCTTTAACATATCGCGCATTTATTATTGAAGAAATTAAAAATAGACACACTCATTCACCTTCATCTATTGGTTACCACCATTTTATTCTCAAATGAATCGCAAAGAAATAGACCATAGCCCATCTTTGTCCCTTTTATGGGTTTAAGGCATAAAATATGATAACTATATAAACAAAGGTTGGGGTGAGGTATGGGATTATATATTAACAATCGTGAGCACCCAGAGGTTTTTAAAAATAAACAAACTATTAAAGAACCTAATCAAACATATTCACGCAAGGATTTTTTAACAGAAATATTGAATGAACTCAAAATCCAAACAGAGCGGCAACTAGAAACGGAAGTTAATCATTGGAAACACGTTGATAATCAACTACATGACTTGAGGGAAAGAAACCAATATCAACAGGAATTTGAGAGCCAGGTTATCGAATCATTAAATGAACTTAATAATAAAATTTCCAAACAAGAAGAGTTCCAAGGCGGGGTTTTGCAGCGTTTAGATACGCAAGAAGCGTTAATTGACAAACTATCACTGCAGCTAAACCATATCCGTTCGATTCTCTTCGAACGAGCGAATTATTTAGCAACAAAAATAGAAGATGGCTATAAAGTAACTTCATCCTATGTATATAAACTTATGACCGGCTCAGATCAGCCGTTAACATTTTTCCTTTTAAATAAAAAGAAGGATGAAATCCAAAATCAGCCAGATCAATCCTAATTCACATTACTGAATATAAAAACCTCCCATGTTGTCATTAAGACAAATACTTTTGGGAGGTTTTTTGGTTAGTAAATTATTTTAAGCCACGCGTTCAGATGTCGTTTTTGTAGAACTTACGGGTTTTGTCACAAGGCTGACAACGATGGTAACGACTAAGTTTATGATTAGTGCGATTACCCCAACATTTAAGTCCTTAACAAATTGTGGGAGAGCAGGGAAAAGTGTTCCGATTGTTGATGCGCTAATTGTAATATAGGCAACAGTAAACACCCCTACTGCGATACCAGCAAAAGCTGCTGGCTTAGTCACAAAGTTCTTTTTAGCTAAACTGAATACCATTGCAGGGAACAGTTGTGTTACAAGGCTATAGCCCATTAATAATAAAGTTACCAGCGTGTCCCCACCTTTAAAAGTGAAGTAAAGTGCGATGATTGCCACAACTGGTACAAGGTTTTTAGCTAATTTTGATACTTGCTGATCAGAAGCCTTTGGAACAAAAACCTTATAAACGTTTTTCGCGAGCAATGTTGCTGCTGATAACATAATCATTGAGCCAGGAACTATCGCTGTTAATAGGCCGGCTGCTCCAATTAAGCCTACTACCCACGGATCAAAGGTCTGCATCGATAGCTTCAATAAGGCAAGGTCACCTGCAGGGCCTTCTAATCCTTTCACCTGAAGGATTGCAGCAAAGCCTACAAAGAATACAAACAATAATACTAACTGATAAAGAGGCATAATGATTGCATTTTTACGGAATACCTTAGCACTTTGCGCTGAATAAATAGACCCGAACGTATGTGGCCACATATAGAAACCAAGTGCAGTTAAAAGCACTGTCGAAATAAACCAAGAAACACTTAATCCAGTATCAGGAAGAGCAAGGAAGCCTGGTTTTGCAGCCTCAATGGCTTCAAACATTGGCTGGAAGCCGCCATAATAATGGATTGGTAAATAGATACCTAGGAATAAAACGACACCGAGGATCATAATGTCTTTGATTACTGCCGTCCAGGCTGAACCGTGAATTCCAGAAATCATAACGTAGGCCGTTACGGAAATGACACCGATCCAAATAGCAGCTGTTGATGAAATGGAACCGCCTGATGCTTCGGAAACGATAATTCCTAAACCTTTTAATTGAAGAACAAGATATGGAATTAGGGCAACAACACCAACTAAAGATACAAAAACACCAAGTAAAGGGCTTTTATATTTGCTTACAAAGAAATCAGATTGTGACATCAATTTCTTTTCTTTTGCATATTTCCAAATAGCAGGAAGTAACCAATAAGACATGATATAGGCTAAACAGCCATAACCTAAAATATAATATGTTGGACCGCCTTTTCCGTAGGCCCAGCCACTTCCTCCTAAGAAGGTAAAGGTTGTATAAATTTCACCGGCCATTAGCAGGAATACAAAGATTGTTCCAAATCCACGGCCGCCAATTGACCATTGCTCAAGACTCATCTCCTTCCCTTTTTGCGCTTGGACACCAAGGAAGATAGATAATGCTAAAAATCCGAAAATAATAATTAATGCTGTATTCATTAGATCTCCTCCTCCTTATTTGCTGGGTCCATTTTAAATACGAGAGCCATAATTCCAGAAGTTAGTACAACCCACAAAACGATGTAAAAAAGTACAAAAGGCATCCCGAAAATATAAGGAGTGACTTTATTGGCAAAGGGTACGCCGCCAAGTAACCCAATGAAAGGTAAAAGTGCAAGAAGCTGATGTAATTTCATAATATAACCCCCATTTATATATAATATTGATGCCTTTTTTTATAAAAATTTAAGCTAAAAACTTAAAGGTTGCATGAAGGAATGATTTAACTCCGATTTCTAGCGCATCCTCGTCGATTGTAAAACGAGCGTGATGATGCGGATAAGTAATCCCTTGCTCCTCGTTGCCTGCCCCAACATAGAAATAACAGCCTGGAGCTTTTTCCATGAATGCCGAGAAATCTTCTCCACCCATATTTGGTTTCATCATATCAAGTGCTTCTTCGCCAAAAACTTCTCTTACTGTTTCTTCTATTACTGCTGTCACTTCGTTATCATTGATAACTGGACGATAGCCAAATTCATATTTGAAATCATAAGTTCCTTCATGCGCTTCAGTGATCCCTTTTACGACGCGTTCCATTTTTGCTGGAATCGAATCACGCAGTTTCGGATCAAGGGTGCGAACCGTTCCCCAAAGTTTTACAGATCCCGGAATAACATTATGGGTTGTCCCAGCGACAAATTGGGTTACGGAAATAACCAAACTGTCTAGTGGATCTGTATTTCTTGAAACAATATGCTGGAGGTTTGTTACAACTTGTGCCGCAATCGCTATGGAATCGATTGTCTGGTGCGGAAGTGCGGCATGTCCGCCTTTACCGTTTACGGTAATCCAGAAAGTATCTGGTGCAGCCATCATTGGGCCGTAAACCACACCTACCTTCCCAATTTCCAATGGTGACCACAGATGTGTGCCAATGACTAAATCAACCCCATCCATTACTCCTGCCTCTACCATTTCTTCCGCGCCGCCTGGGAAAAGCTCTTCGGCATGCTGGAACAAGAAACGAACTTCCCCTTTGATTTGTTCCTTTAGTCCTGAAAGAATTTTTGCTGTCCCTAAAAGCATCGCAGTATGTCCATCATGCCCGCAAGCATGCATGACCCCTGGGGTCTGCGAAGCAAACTCAAATGTGTTTTCTTCCTCTATTGGAAGAGCATCCATATCTGCACGAATAGCAAGGGTTTTTCCAGGTTGTGTTCCAATCAAACGGGCCATGACACTTGTTTTTGTTGGACGAGAAAGCTCTAAATTTCCAAATGTTTGCAATGTATCATAGATAAATTGGGCTGTCTTTTCCTCATGGAAGGATAGCTCTGGATTTTGATGTAAATGTCTTCTCCATGAAATGACCTGGTCTTTTAAGTCACTAGCCATTTGATTAAGATCTACTGTTGTATTAACACTCATTGATATCATCTCCATTTTATTTCATTGTTAAATTTACTTTTTGAACGGCTAGATTCAAGACGGTTTGATAAAGAACATTCGCTCCATCGGCACAGTCCTCTTTAGAACTCCATTCAGCCGGATCATGGCTAATGCCATTCTTTGAGCGGATGAATAGCATTCCCATTGGACATAAATCCATTAATTGCATCCCGTCATGACCTGCTCCACTCGGAAGATAATGCGCTTCAAGACCAAGCTTTTCAAACGCTTCACTAGCAGCCTTTTTGATTATGTCTGAGCAAGGTGCTGGTGCAACACGCTGCAACTCTTCAATAGTTAACTCAACACCTTGTTTTTCACAAATCTGCCCTGCGATTTTCCTAATCTGATTTTCAACCTCATCACGGACTGTTTCACTTATATCCCGCAGGTCTAATGAGAATTCAACACGGCCAGGAATGATGTTGATTCCCCCAGGAAGAACAAGAACTTGTCCAACAGTCCCCACAGTAGTCCCCGTTTTGGATGCTTCCTCTTCGATCACGAGCATCACTCTTGCTGCTGCAGTTAAAGCATCATGCCTGATTGGCATTGGGGTCGCACCGGCGTGTCCAACTTCCCCTTCAAAAATAAACTTTAGCCATAACGGACCCGCTAGTCCTGAAACAATACCTGTTGAGAGATTCAATCCCTCAAGAACTTTCCCCTGCTCTATATGAAGTTCAACATATGCTTTGACCTCTTCAGGTTTAAGGGCTGCTTTCCCAATCTCATCAGGGTTTAATCCACTTAAAAGGAATGCCTCTTCGATTGAGATGCCCTGCTTATCCTTATTAAGAAGTTCTTCTCTCGTAAGAGTGCCTGCGATTCCTCTGCTGCCAATCATCCCAAAGCTAAATCTTGCTCCCTCTTCATCAGTAAAAGCAATTGCCTCAATTGGGTGTTCAGTCTCAATTCCCTGTTCATTCATGACTTGTAATGCTTCAATGGCTGCGAGTACACCTAATGGTCCATCGAAATTTCCGCCATTAAAAACGGAGTCCACATGGGAACCAGTCAGAACAACAGCAGCCTCTGGATTTAATCCTTCTTTTCTGCCAATCAAGTTACCGACTTCATCTTCTCGGACCTCTAATCCTGCTTCCTTCATATATGAGGCTACAAGATCTTTTGCGGCCCGTTCTTCCTTAGTGAATGACAAACGAGTAACTCCACCAGATTCTGTTCTTCCAATTTCGCTTAAGAGCTGCAGTCTCTTCCATAATCTTTCTTCGTTTATCAAGGTTCGATCCCTCCTGCCAAAGTCCCCTGTTGTTTATCACTTTAATGGAGTGGCGTTTATTTTTATTATTGATTATTTATAATTATAAAACTTATCAGAATATTTGTTATGTTCTTTTGCACAAAATTATTAACAAACAATTTGTGTAAACACACAAAAAAAGTATATAAAACACCCTTCCCCTTTATAATACCTGATAAAAAGCACACATTTCTTTTCAATTTTTGTTACAATAGACAAAAGAAATGAAATATTTTATTATTTTCGACAAATGAATTGTGAGGTGCAACATGAAAGAGACACTTAGTCATCGCCAACTGCAGTCATTAATACATGTTTCCAATGTTTTAAACTCATCTTTAGATATCGATACCCTAATCGATTCTATTATGGTACAAACTGTCTCGGTGATTGAAGCAGCCCACGGTGGTGTATTATTTATTTATGATCCCATTCAAAATCTGCTTATTCCAAAATCTGATAGCAACTTTAAATCGGAAATTTCGGATGTGCGGCTAAAACCTGGTGAGTCCATGACGGGCCTTGCTTTTACCGCGCAAAAATGCCTGATTTTTCATAACAGAACAGAAGTGGAAAAAGCAACAGCCACACTATCCAAAGAAAATATGGCACTTATGTTAAAAACCATTCCAACAGTCCCATATTCAACCATTTGCGCTCCTATTCTACTAAAAGGAGAATGCATCGGAGTAATTACACTCGATTCTTTCGACCCATCGCTTCACTTCATCCCTGAGGATATTAATCTATTAACGGCGATTGCCCACCAGGCGGCCGTTGCTTTAGAGAAGGCAAGCCTTTATCGGGAACAGGAAAAGACGGTAAGACAGCTGGAATCCTTAAATAATACAATATCTATGCAAAACGAGATGCTTTCTCGCTCAGTGGATATTCATAAGCGACTGGCAAGACTCGTATTAAACGGTGAAGGTCTTGATTCAATTATTAGTTATCTGCATGTCTCAACCGGGAATACGGTTTTATTGTTAGATGATCTTGGAGAACTGATTTCGTCTGCCTTGCAAGCCACACTTTCAAATGTGGACTTATTAACGATTAAACAAATGGCACAAGAGTCCATCAAAAATGTTGGGACAGCCCGTTCTTTCCTTGAAATAACAATAAATGAGGAAAGACAGTATTTAACGGTACTGCCAATTGGGGCAAAACCAACACTTTTCGGCTCCCTAATTATTGTAACACCTGAAGAAATACCTGAAGTGGAGATTGCCGCACTCGAGCATGCTTGTACGGTTATTTCACTTGAATTAGTTAAAGAACAGGCGATTTTTGATGCACAGGAAAGAATGAACGATGAATTTATCGATGTCCTTTTTTCCGGAAAAATGGATAGTACCATTCTTCAAAAAACAAAACAGATGGATTTCGATCCTATGGGAGACTATATGGCTGTTATCATTCGTTTGGACGAACTGGATAATATCCAAAAGCGAAACAGCATTATCCGCCATCTAGTCCAATTGGCCAACCTGCTGTTTTTAAGAAATTTCTTAAAGGGAATTGCCGTAAGACACCACGATCAAATCGTTATTCTCTTAACCTTTCAACAAAATGTGTCAACTACTTATGCTCATCATCAGGTTAAGGAGCTTGTAGCAAAATTCCAACAGGAAATTCATTTAAAAAATTGGGGATCGACCGTCTCAATCGGCATTGGAAGGATTCATTCAAGCTTATTGAAGGTGACAAAATCTTTGCAGGAAGCGGCGAAATGTTTACAATTTGTTCGTAGTTACGGAGGGAATAACCAAGTTATTAGTTATAAAGATCTTGGGGTCCAACGACTTCTGCTTCAAAATAGCGAAGAAGAACTTATCGATTTTATCAGCGAAATACTTGGGCCACTATTAGAGTATGACCAATCTCGCAAGGGTGAACTTCTTCCTTCCCTATTTGCTTACCTTGAACACAATCAAAATGCAAAAGAAGCTGCAGAATCGATTCATGTTCACACCAATACATTAATGTATCGATTAAAGAGAATTGAAGACATCCTTTCAACTGATTTATCGGATAGTCAACAATTTTTGAATATTCATTTGGCAGTAAACCTTTATCCTTATATGAAAGACAAATTACAAGAGTATAATGTCATCTCCAAAACATAAAAAATGGGCGCTACTATTTGTAGGGGCGCCCTTTTTGTAAAGAAGGAATTTATTTATAAGAGAAAAAAACGTCCATGCATGATTGCATGGACGAAACAATTTACATTTCACCTTTAGTAAAAATGTCTGTTAAAACAGGGACAATTTGTTTTTTACGAGAAACTACGCCTTTTAATGTTGCTGTGTTGTTGGAAAGAGTTACATTATATGCTTTTTCCACCGCAGCCGTTTTGCTTCCTAACGCTAAACCAACTGAATCGTTCGTTAAAATATCTGTTACTACGAATAAGAATAAATCTAAGTTCTTTTCTTCAATGATGTTTGTAATCGCCGCTTCTAATTCTTCTTGACGGGCAAGTACATCGGCTGTATCAACCACATTCACTTGAGCAATTTCCACTTTACTTGAGCCCATTTCAAACCCTTTAGCATCAAGGCTTAAAAGTTCTCCAATGGATTTATCGCGTACGTCGGCCCCAGCTTTTAGCATTTCTAAGCCATAGCTTTCTGCATCGACACCAGCAATTTCTGCTAATTCGCGAGCAGCATCTACATCTTCTTGTGTGCATGTCGGTGACTTGAATAACAAGGAATCAGAAATAATCGCAGATAACATAAGACCTGCAATTTCAGGCTTAATTTCTTTGCCGTTTTCCTTGTACATTTTATTTAAAATAGTCGCTGTACAGCCAACAGGCTCGCAACGGTAATAAAGAGGATCACTTGTTTCAAAGTTAGCAATCCGATGGTGGTCGATTACTTCCAAAACACGGACTTCGGTAATATCGTTTGCACTTTGCTGGCGCTCATTGTGGTCAACGAGAATAACTGAATTTACTTCCGCAGCGACTGCCTCAACTAGACGAGGAACCTCGGCATTGAATTTATCCAGCGCAAATTGTGTTTCGCCATTAATTTGGCCAAGGCGAATAGGTTCAACATCCAAACCTAGTTGTTTTTTTAGATCTGCATAGGCAATCGCAGAACAAATCGTATCAGTGTCCGGATTTTTATGACCGAAAATAAGTACTTTTTCCATTTTTATGACTCCTAATCGTATTAAAGTATGTAAGGCCATCCAATTAAATGAGATTGGCCCTATTGGAAATTATATAATATTACGAAAAAGGATTCAAAAAAAATTTATTCGTTTATTTTTTTACTCTTTTAAACATGGCTGTTGATTTCCGCTCCAGGCGCGAGCGGTTCGCGGGCGGTACGGGGAGCCTCCTCGTCGCTTCGCTCCTGCGGGGTCTCCCCTGCCCCGTAATCCCGCAGGAGTCTTCGCGCCTTCCGCTGCAATCAACAGATTTTTATATTTAATTTAATACAACTTATTTTTTAACCATTTGAACTTGTTCTGTCGCTTTGGTAAACCCATTCTCTAAAAGATATTGAATGGCTGGATTGGTTAAGGAAGCATTTATGGTCATTAAATTAACTGCAACATCGACATGATCGGTTATCTTTGTAAATATTCCATCTATGGTTTTACCACTAACATCAACTAAAAGTTCAAGCTGATACAAAAATACCTTTTCCAGTTTTCCAGCCTGATTCCACACTCTTTTAAATAATGAATAACCTAAAGGATTTCCCGCCTCATCATAATAAACCTGTGCTACCCCTGACTTTACACTTTGCCACTGGCATTGCCATGGAAGGTCCTCTTTATAACATGGAAGTAATGGGAGCTGTTCCGGTCGAATCGAATCGGTTTGAATTGAAGTCATGGTAGTAACCTTTAATGCACCACTTAAATAAACAAGTGAATCCGTTATCTCATATCCATAGCTTTGGTATAATCGAATCGCTCGTTCATTCTCTTTTATTGCTTCAAGAGTTGCTACCTCGACACCCTCTTCTCTATAAATTTTCAAGGTCTCTTCCATTAAAAGTTTAGAAACACCTTTCCCACGGTAGTCAGTTGCAATCCCCGTACCGCCATTCCAAGCAGTTTTTTTACCGTTTATCGTCCGGAAACCATTCATCAAGATGGCGATTGGTTCATCCGAATCAAATCCCACAATGGAATGGTTCAATGAAAGCCCCTCATTTACCACCCGATTGAAAAAGAGTTCGGGTGTCATGTCTATTTTGACAAAATAACCTTCGAATCCTCTGTTCCAAGCAGTTACCACGTCTTGAATGGTGCATTCGGTTAATTTTTTAAAAGTAATTTGCAACTTCTTCTCCCCCTATTAACAAAAATAATAAAATGCATCAATATGATCTGACTGTGCTGATGGAAGGTTCAATTATGGCTCGTCTATCCTTTAAACCGACTATTCAGTTTATATTAATTAAATCAAATCGGAAGTCTTTTTTCAATATTTTCTGATAAAAAACTTGCATTACATTTTAAGCGGTTTTTTGTTAAGATTAGTCTTAGTCAAGTTATTTTTTGGGGAGGATTTTTATGCCACCTGTTGTTTCCGATAAATATAAACAAGAAAAGAAAGCGGCAATCCTCAAGAGTGCCTTCGAATGTTTTGCTGAAAAAGGATTCCAAGTTGCAACCATTGACGATATTGTTGCCCATTCAAAAATTAGTAAAGGGGCCATTTATAATTATTTCAGCTCTAAAGATGATATTTATCTTGAATTAATGAACCAACATACAAACGAAAATATTTCTAACCTCAAAGTAGAACTCGAAAAATTGTCTTGTACAAAAGATAAATTGGATTATATTTTTCAGCTTTATAGTCAACTTAATGAACAACCGCAATTTGCCAATTCCACCCGCGTTCATATTGAGTTTTGGCTGTACTCCACAAGAAAAGAAGATTTACGGGATTTAATGTTAGACCGGTATGAGATGTATAAAACTCTTTTTAACACGATACTGGTAGAAGGAATTAAAAAAGGTGAAATTTCCTCGAGTGTTCATACAGATGAAATCGCACAAATTTTCTGGGGACTGATTGATGGAATTTCACTGCATTATTCAATGCTCTTAGACAAATATCCATATAAACAAGTATATAACGAAATGAAAGAGCTTATTTATACTAAATTAGACATGAAATAAAACCCATTATGGTTTTTGCCATAATGGGTTTTTCTTTTTTCGTTTTACTTCACGGTCTCTTTCGCTTCTTCAAATGGCCATGCTGGCAGCGTATTGGATAAAGGTTTATCTTCTCGATAGCCCAAAACATATTCCGCTTGCATAACTGTATGAATTTCACGCGTTCCTTCATAGATAACTGGCGCTTTAGCATTCCTTAAATAGCGTTCAACCGGATATTCATTGGAGAAACCATATGCCCCATGAATTTGGACAGCATCATTAGCGGCTTCATAGGCATAATCGCACGCCTGCCATTTTGCTAATGAAGTCTCACGAGTGTTTCGTTTGCCCTGATTTTTCAACCAACCAGCTCTAAAAACAAGCAAACGTGATTGCTGAAGGCCTGCCTCCATTTTGGCGATCATTTGCTGGACAAGCTGGTGCTTGCCAATTTCTTTTCCGAAAGTACTTCTTTCATGACAGTATTTTAAGCTCGCTTCAAGGCTGGCCATAATCGTTCCACAAGCACCTGCTGCCACTGTAAATCGACCGTTATCAAGGGCGGACATGGCAATTTTAAAACCTTCCCCTTCTTGGCCAACCAAATTTTCTTTCGGTATTCTTACATTATCAAAAAAGATCTCGCCTGTGTTACCCGCACGAATTCCCAGTTTTCCTTTTATGGCTTTGGAGGAAAACCCTTCCCATTGTCTCTCAACAATAAACGCGGAAATACCGTGGTGCTTCTTACTCTTATCTGTGTAGGCGAACACTAAAAAGTGATCAGCTACATCACATAGGGATATCCACGTTTTTGACCCATTTAATATGTAATAATCGCCTTGTTTGACTGCCGTTGTTTGCATGGCGGCAACATCTGATCCGGCATTAGGCTCGGTTAATCCAAAAGCGCCAACCTTTTCACCTTTTGCTTGTGGAGTGAGGTATTTTTGTTTTTGTTCCTCAGTACCCCATTGCAGCAAGGTCATGCTGTTTAGACCCGTGTGAACGGAAACCGCTGTTCGGAAGGCAGTATCTCCTCGTTCCAATTCCTCACAGACAATTGCTAAAGAGTTATAATCCATGCCGCTGCCACCGTATTGTTCCGGGATACATACACCCATAAGACCTAAATCGGCAAGTCGCGTTAGGATATTCGCTTCAAATATCTGTTTTTCGTCCCATTCGCGAATAAATGGCATTATTTCTTTGTCTACAAACTGTCTTACTGTCTTTCTTAGTAATCCTTGTTCTTCTGAAAATGAAAAATCCATCATTGTTCTTTTCCTCCTGCGTCTATTGTTAGATTTTTTGCGAAAATCACTGGTTTATTTGCGAGTCGACCTAGCCAGCAAATTTTCCGAAACCCGCTGGCTAGGACTATCTCTAAATTACTTAACTGTCAACGGGACTACCTTTTGTCCAATCGCAGCAATCAATTCCTTTGGCATCGGGAAGCTCAGGGCTGCCGGGTCCTTCATAACAGCTGGAATCGTCAGCTGCAGTGATTCTTCCGTGATATTGTATTCTTTAAAATCAGCTGGAAGGCCGACCTTGTGCTGAAGTAAGCGAATTTTTTCCACTACCTTAGACAAAGCTGTTTCAGGTGAATCTCCCTTCACGTCTACATCCAACGCTTGTGCCAGCTCAGCAGCCTTAGGCAAATACAAATGTGGAACAAGCTCCATGACCACCGGTAAAAAGACAGCATTTGCTAAACCATGTGGAATCCGGAACAGAGCTCCATAGGCGTGCGCCATATTATGAACTGGAATAGCATTTAAGGCAAAACTGAAAGCAGTGATTCCCATTAAGCTTGCCTGCAATAAATCCATCCGCGCGGCAATATTCCCACCATCAGCGACAGCAACAGGTAGATTTTTCTCAATTAAGCGGATCGCATGAAGAGCATAAGCATCCGTTAAGCCTGTCGCAGTCGGGGATGCGAGAGCCTCAATCGCATGAGTTAATGCGTCAAATCCAGTAAAAGCGGTGATGACAGGCGGCAGCCCTACTGTTAAATCCGGATCCAAGATTGCCATATCAGCGTTAATAAACGGATTAATGATATTTGTCTTCATTTGTATGTCTTCGTTAAAAATAACGGCAATCGGCGAAACCTCTGATCCAGTTCCTGCTGTCGTTGGAATCGCAATATGCGGAATCGGGATATACGAAGCCTTTGGAAAAGACTCATACAATAAGCCACCTGGAATGGCTTCTTTAATATCGGATAGTCCTTTGTGAAGTGCATATTTAACCCCTTTAACCGTATCAAGAACACTGCCGCCGCCAACAGCAAGCAAACTATCAGCGCCCACTTCCTTTGCATAGCGGACTGCATCATTAATACAGCGGCTTTCGGCATCCTGTGCAATGTCAAGGTAGGTACCTACCAGCTGCGGTCCGCTGCCATGCCCAGTCAATTCAAAAATAGAGGCTACTTTTTCGATGACTCCTGCTTTCTCTAATCCTCTATCGCTTAAAAGAAGAACACGTTTGGCACCGAGTCCAGCAAATAAACTTGGGACCATTGCCCGTGAATTTGAACCGCTATAAATTCCAGTACGTAACATAAACTGTGATAAGGTTGTTTTCATATTAACTCCTCACCTCTACATTAGTTTTGGCCGAACAAAATACCGTACCAGTTGCGTCTTTCAAGCTCCGGTGTCATAGAAGTATGGACATGCTTCACTTGGGTATAGGCATCAAGTGAATGCTGCCCCATTTCACGGCCGATTCCGCTTTGTTTATACCCGCCGAACGGGGCATCACTGCGAAGCAAATGCCAGTCATTGATCCAGACAACACCTGCTTGAAGCTTTCTCGCAACCTCATACGCCTTATTTACGTCACGGGTCCAAACACCAGCTGCTAAACCATAAATCGTATCATTTGCCATCTTAATCGCCTCATCTAAATCTGAATAGCGGATGACGGATAATACAGGACCAAAAATTTCTTCTTGAGCGATTTTCATGTCATTGGTTACATTGGCAAAAATGGTCGGTTCGATGAAATGTCCTTCCACACACCCCGGAACCTTCACTTCCTTACCACCGCAAACTAGTGTAGCTCCCTCTTGTTTTCCAGCCTCAATATAAGAAAGAATCGTTTCCTTTTGTATTTTCGAAATAACTGGGCCAACATCGGTTGTTGGATCGAGCGGATTACCGAGCTTTAATTTGCTAGCAAGACCGACAAGTCCTTCTACGACCTGATCATAGAGCTTATCTGGAACAAAAACCCTCGTGCCGGATTCACACAATTGGCCGGAATGAAGGAACACACCAAACAAACTACCAGGAAGAGCAATGCTGAGATCTGCATCTTCTAAAAGAATATTTGGTGATTTCCCACCTAGCTCTAGGGTAGTCTTTTTAATGGTGCCAGCGGCAAGTGCCATAATCCTTCTTCCTACTTCGGTAGAACCAGTGAAGGCAACTTTATCGACGTGAGGATGTGTGACCAGTGCCTCCCCAACCTCTGCCCCTGGTCCGGCGACAACGTTAATAACACCAGGCGGTAACACTGCTGAAATAATTTCTGCTAGTTTCAGAGTGGAGAGTGGGGTGTAGCTTGCCGGCTTAATGACAATCGTGTTCCCCATTGCCAGTGCAGGTGCAATCTTCCAAGTCGCAATGACCATTGGCAAATTCCATGGAGTGATCGCCGCACAGACACCGATTGGTTCTCTCCAAATAAAGTTATGGGCAGGACCAGGGAATGGCGGTACCGGAAGAGTCTCAGAAAACGGATATTCTAGCGTAAAGTTTGCTAAAGTTTGGAATAAGTCAACCATTTGTAAAATATCGCTATTACCAATGCGACGAACAGTACCGCCAGAGCTAATTGCTTCTAAATAAGCTAATTCCTCTGCATGCTCGGCAATTTGATAGGAAATTGCATATAGAACTTTTGCACGATCTTTTGGCTTCATATTTTTCCAGTCACCTTGGTCAAACGCAACACGAGCCGCTTTTACTGCACGATCCACATCAGCAGGCGTTCCTTTGGCAACCTTTGCTACAAGCTCTCCAGTTGCTGGGTTAAACACATCAAACATTTCCTTACTGCTAGATGGCTCCCACTTTCCGTTTATAAAATGGGGAAAAGCTGGCACCTCTACCTGAACTGTCATCGTAAAATCCTCCTCTAAATAATTTCACTACAAAACCCCAATCTCACTTTCTGTCACTCTATAAATCTCTTCGATTTTTTTACCCCTCGCTCTAGCTAGCACTTCCATCCGCACTGACAATTGTCTCATCGTAAAATTCATTACATCATCAGGGTTTCCACCGAATGAACTAACCGTTCTTCCGGAGATGCCCTCTTGATTTAACCGAATAGCTAATGGGGTCAGTTCAGCCATTTTGGCTGCAACAAAATCAAAGAGATGTGGGTGTTCGCAAATCAATCTTTGCAGAAGGAAAGTGCCGTAGCCGATATGCCTTGATTCATCCTTCTTTAAATTTCCAATACCTTCGAGAAGTCCTGGCATGATTCCGGACTTTTCTAAGGCTTCATAAAAAGAGAAATAGCCCGTTTCAGCTAATACTCCTTCAACAAACATGTTATAAACAACCGATGCTTCAGCAATTGCTTCCGGTGATTGGTCCGTAACCAACCGATCCATCGTCTTTGGGAGAATTTCATAGAATATCTTTTGATAGGTTTCGGTATGAAAATGTGAAAGGTCGCCTCTTTCACCGATAGCATTTAATACTAGTCTAAAAAATTCGGTATGCTTGGCTTCCTCGAATAAAAAGGTGGTTAAAAACATTTCCTCCTCAAGACGGCCTTCCTTAGCAACCGCCATAATTAGGGGTAAAAGGTCTAATGTTACCGCCTCTTCACCAGCTTGAAATTGAGAAATAAGCCGCAGGATATCTTCTTTCTGTTCAGCATTTAATTTCTTCCAATCTCTTTGATCCTGGCTAAAATCGATATCGGCCGGATTCCATGTTCCTAGCCGCTTTGCTTTTTGATAAAGTCGATATGGGAAAGAATCTTCAAGTAAGCCACGCTTGCTGGTTGTCAATATGGTTCTTTTTTCCATATAGAAATTCCTCCTTTTTTTCCTTTACGGTTTAATGACAATATCGGCTGCTGTTTTACGAAGCTGTGTTTTTAAAATTTTTCCCACTCCGTTCCTAGGCAGGGCCTCAATGAAAACAATTCTTCTCGGAGTTTTGTTTTTGGCGAGATTGTCCTGGCAAAAACGGATTAATTCTTCCTCGGACACATCAGTTCCCGGTTTCCTGACTACACAAGCAACCATTTCTTCTCCCATCCGTTCATCAGGGACCCCAACAACTGCCACCTCTAACACTTGTTCATGGGCATTGAGGATTTCCTCGACATCACGTGGGTATACATTAAAGCCGCCGCGAATAATTAAGTCCTTTTTACGGTCGACGATGTAAACATACCCATCATCATCCATCCGAGCCATGTCTCCTGTATATAACCAAGAATCTTTTAACACACGCATAGATTCTTCCGGATTTTGATAATAGCCAGGCGTAACATTATCACCGCGAACGACCAATTCCCCCACTTTTCCTAGAGGAAGCTCCTCGCCATTTTCATTAACCACTTTGATTTCCACTCCTGGAATCGGAATTCCGACCGATCCTGGTTTAATTTCAAACCCCTTCCGGTGAGCCGTGACTACTGGCGCTGCTTCGGATAACCCATAGCCTTCAAACACCTTCGCCCCAAATTTTTCCTCAAATGAATGCAATAGGGCTACAGGGAGAGGTGCCGAACCCGAACCGACAGATTCTAAACTAGATGTGTCATAGCTGTCTGCAAAGGGAAAAGATACAAGCGCATGGATCATGGCTGGTACAGCAGAAAAAGTTTTAACACCGTATTTTTCGATCGCACTAAATACTTCTTTTACATCAAATCTGGAGAAAAGGACAATCGAGCTGCCGGTAAGGAAGCACACATTGGATACCGTTAGTCCGTAGACATGAGCAAGCGGCAGGACACCTAATGTAGTCCCTCGCTCGGTATCATTGTGCTTGGCAGAGTTCGCCGCATTGGAAAAAAGATTCTTATGAGTCAAAAGAACACCTTTTGGATTTCCTGTAGTACCAGATGTGTACAAAATAACCGCTGTATCATCTGCTTCCATATCTTTTAACACACTGCTGCTACCCGGAACCATGACGTCATAAAAATTCTTAACTCGATCATCAGATGGCTGATTAACAACAATTAAATGCGGTTTCGCTAGTAATTCTTCTAAAGCTTTTTCGATATTTTGAAAAACATAGGAGGAAGTAATGACCGCTTTTGCTCCCGAATTTAAGGCAATGAAATGTAGTTCTTTCGGATGAAGGGTGAACATAACAGGAACAATAATCGCTCCGGATCTGGTTATTCCTTGATAGGCAATAAGGACTTCAGGACAATTGGGCATGCAGACAATCACACGGTCACCCTTTTCAATACCAAGCTGCTGTAAACCATTTGCAAAATGGTCTGCATATTGTTTCGTTTCCACATTTGTTAAAGTCTTTTCTTTGAAAAATAACAAAGGATACTCACCAAATTCAGCGATATTAGTCTCTAAAAGGTCCTTTAACTTCATTGAATCCTCTCCTATTTAAAATATGAAAATCCATTCCATAATTAATTGGCGTGGTAGATGACGATTGCTCCCTTTTGTTCATAACGGACAAGTTGTCTTTCCTCGAGCAAATCTAAATGACCTTGAATTTGTGATAACCCTAAAAACACCGTCCTTCCCTGTAAACGTGGATACATTTCGGAACAGATCGCAAATATAGTTTTCTCTCCGCTCCGAAGGATTTGTAAAATTTGTTCACAGCGTTTCTCCTGCTCTAGCAATCTTGTTTGAATCAATAATCCATGATTAGAAAATACCTCTCCATGACCTGGATAAATCATCGAAAGCGGGAGCTTGCTAACTTTTTCGAGCGAGTCGCGGTATTGCAGGAGCGGCTTTGGCCTGGTAGTCTCCCCTAGATTAGGCGGTTCGATAAATGCGTTTACAGAAAAAGCCTTTATTAGATGGTCACCGGCAAACGCATCCCCTGATTCGGGATTCCAAAGTAAGATGTCTGATTGACTATGACCAGGAACATGGACTACTTCAAACCTTTGTCCACCCAAATGAATTTCGTCTCCTTCAGTTAAATAGAAAACATTTCGCCAATTTTCCTCTCTGAAGCGACGTTGAATGATATGTTGGTGAGGATCAGCACCACAGCTCTCTAAAAATTGAGTAAAAAACTGCTGAACTACTTCAAACTCGGATAATCGCGCATTAATCGAACCCCTCGCCTGCTCATGGACAAAAATAGGTATATCTGCTTCTTCCTGAATATGTGGAATGGCTCCTGCGTGGTCTATGTGAATGTGGGTTAGAACTATCTGATCGATATCTTTTAAGGTAATGCCATGATTATGTAATTTTGTCTTGAGCTGATGAAATGACTCTTTGCCAGGATTCCCTGTATCAATTAACGTCACTGTTTCGCCAATCGCCAAAAAGGCATTCACAGTACCTTCAGCAAAGTGGGTTTCCAATTCAAGGGGGACGATTTTAACCAATTCATTGCCCCTCCTTTCTAAAAAAATTATTTAACCATTACAATAAGCAGGAGGTTTGACCCATCTGCTATCAAAACTATATTTCTTGCAATCGGATAATATGATAAACTTCTGCCAAGTTATGAAAATTATTTATTCTTTTCAAAAAATAAAAATCCCCCTTGTGTCAATCACGGATGAAGCATTATCGTAATTTCTACAAGGGAGACAACTTTTTTTAAATTGGCTATTACTCTTTTATTCTTGGAAATTATTTCACTTTAATTGGCACAATTTTACCGTTTTCAACAGCAGCAACCACTAACTCTGATTCGAAACCGCCATCCTCGCCAATTTTAGGAATATTGTAGACCTTTGCTTTATCTGGCATGTTATCCAGACCCTTTTGCATATTGGCACGGATTTTTTCAACATCGTCTACTGAACCCGCAGCCTTCATTGCCTCAACAAATGCATACATACCAATGTAATTTAAGCCTGCTTCAGAGCCTGGATCTTCATTATATTTAGCTTTATAATTCTTCACATAATCAGGGACAGCAGCCTCTTCAGAATCAACTAATGGCATTACACCAATTGCTCCGTTAAGTGCATCATAACCGCCTGTAATCTTTTTCATTTCATCTAATTTAGCCTGGTCCATAACAATGAAACCACCCTTAAATCCAAGCTCTCTTGCTTGTTTTGCCACTTTCGCTGTTGGTTCAGATGCACCACCGATAAATAATACATCCGGCTTTTCTTTAAGAGCATTTGTAACGATCGTAAAGAAATCAGTTTCTTTTGCAAAGTCAATGGAAGAATTATAAACCACTTTTCCACCTTGTTTTTCCCAGTATGGTTTAAGCTTTGCAGACCAGTCCTTGCCGTATTGAGATGCAGTTGGAAGGAACGCGATTTTCTTTCCGAACTTGTCCATTGCATAATCAGTAAACGGCTTTAGATAGCCATCATAACGAGGAGGAATTCGAACAGTTAGTTTGTTGCCAACATCAGAAACTTTCGGTTCACTTGTGTAAGCACCAATGATGAATTTATCCTGTTGGTTGAATACTTGAAGAGCAAAAACGCCTCCGCTGTGCGGTGTAAAAATAATTGGCGTTTTGTTTTCCTGCATTAGTCTCTTAGCATTTGCACCGGCTTCATTCGGTAAGTATTTATCGTCCAAAGAAACGATATTCAATTTGTATTTCTTACCGCCTACTTCAAATCCGCCGGCTCCATTAATTTCATCAGCAGCCATGGTAATACCGTTTAAAGTACGCTTTCCATAAAATGCTGCAGGTCCGCTTAATGGCCCAGTGTAACCAATGTTTACTGTGCCAACGTCTTCAGACTTGCTTCCGCCGCCATTGGATGCTGGCTTTGTGCTTGCTGTTTTGTCGCTTGTACTATTACATGCAGCTAAACTGAAAATCATAACGAAGATAAAACACATAATAAATAATGACTTCATTCTTTTCATTGGTTTTCCCCCTATTAATATTCAAATTTTTCAGATACTTACTGTGATGAATAATCCCTTCATCACCCCCTTAAAGGCAATGTTAGACTTTAAACTTTAAGCGCCAATGTAGGCTTTTCTGACCTCATCATTAGCGAACAATTCGGCTGAAGTACCTTGTAGGACAATGGAGCCGTTTTCAAAAACATAGCCTTTGTCAGCAATTTTTAATGCAGCGTTGGCATTTTGTTCTGCTAAGAGGATCGTAGTTCCTTCTTTATTAATTTTCTGAATGACTTCAAACATTTGCTCTACGATTAATGGAGCAAGACCAATGGATGGTTCATCCAGGAGCATTAATTTTGGTTTTGACATCAATGCTCTCCCGATGGCGACCATTTGCTGTTGTCCGCCACTCAAAGAACCCGCCGGGTCATTGCGCTTCTCCTTTAAGATAGGGAATAGTTCGTATACATGTTCAAGAGATTGCTTGATTTGTGCCTTCTTCCGACGATGTACATAAGCACCCATATTAAGATTTTCTTCAACGGACATAGCTGGGAATAGTTTACGTCCTTCAGGACATTGACCAATTCCTAATTGGACAGTTTGATCAGCCGACTTCTTGTTGATTTTTTCACCTTCAAAGAGAACCTCGCCGACTGATGGCTTACTTAATCCGCTTATGGTCCGAAAGGTTGTACTCTTACCAGCCCCGTTTGCCCCTAAAAGGACGACGATTTCTCCAGTGTTTACTTCTATATTAATGTCATGGACGGCTGTAAAGCTTCCGTATTTGACAGAGACATTATTAAGTTTAAGCAATGGCGCTCCCTCCCAAATAAGCTTTAATGACCGTTTCATTGTTACGGATTTCCTCAGGTCTTCCTTCGGCGATTTTTCCACCGTAGTTGAGCACCATAATTTTGTCAGCTATTCTCATAATCATTTGCATTTTGTGCTCGATTAGGCAAACCGTGATCCCTTTTGATACCATCTTTTTCATTAATTCCGCTAATCCTTCTGTCTCATCAGGGTTAACTCCTGCTGCTGGTTCATCAAGGAAAACAATTTCCGGATCTGTGGCAAGTGCAAGCGCAAAAGCCGTCCGCTTCTTCTCTTCTTGAGTTAAGCTGCCAACAATGTTACCAGCGATGTTATTCAAACCAACAAACTCTAACACTTCCATAGCCTTATCTCGGCATTGTGCCTCTTCCCTCTTTAGACGAGGAGTTCTAAAAATGGCATCTACTAGAGTTGATTTCGTCCTTAATCTATGTCCGACAATTACATTATCCAAAACGGTCGATTTCTCAAAAAGATTCGTTGTTTGAAAGGTTCGGGCAACTCCAAGTTCAGCTATTTTATTGGATGGCAAGGTAGTAATATCCACTCCTTTAAAAATAACTTGTCCAGAAGTAGGTTGATGGAAGCCGCTGATCAAGTTAAAAAAGGTAGATTTCCCAGCACCGTTTGGACCGATAATCGCATTTATTTTCCCTTGCTCAATCGTGAAGTCCACATTATTAACAGCCGTATTCCCGCCGAATCTCTTCGTTAAATTCTTCGTTTCTAAAAAAATCACGCCTATCCCTCCTTTACCTGTTTATCTGAGATTGTATTTTTTTCTATTACAATTTCTTTTGAAGCTCGAGTTTTAGGCACAGGTAATTTCTGATTGCCTTTCGACATAATCTTTTGATAAAGACTTGAAACTCCTCCAACGATACCCCGAGGGTAAAAAATAACCAATAAAGTTAAAACTGGACCAAATATGAGCATCCGCTGATCCTGTAAATCTTGCAGAAATTGAGATAACCAAACGATGAGCAGTGTACCTACCACCGGACCGCTTAATGTCCCAATCCCCCCTACTAGTAAATAAGTTAATAAGTCAAACGTAATTTGAATAGCACCAATGTCCGGGCCAATAAAACGTACGAATGAAGCATACAAGGCACCAGAGAGTCCAGCAAAGAAAGTTGATAATACAAATACGGTTAATTTGTTTCTCATTGTTGAAATTCCGATGGTTTGGGCTAAATCTTCGCTATTACGAATCGCAATATACGTTCTCCCTGATAATGAGTGAATAATGCGATACATAATCAGAACAACTAGGACTAAGAAAAATAAAACTAGATAATAATTTGATAGTTCGTTATCAAATTTAATCGGGCCAATATTTGCAGGGGCTGGAATCCCAATTAATCCGCGAACACCTTCTGTCAGACTCTCCCATTTATCAATCACTAGATATAGAATATAGCCTAAGCACAATGTATAAATGGCGAAAAAATGCTCTTTCGTCCTTAATGCAATTACGCCAACGATAAGACCTAAGACACTTGTAATAACAAGCGCTAACAAAAAGGCTAACCAGAAATTCATTTGTGCTTTAACGGTTAAAATTCCAAGTGAATAGGCTCCGATTGCAAAGAACCCAGCATGTGCTAATGAAAGATATCCTGTATAACCAGCCAGTAAATTGAGGCCATAAACCCCAATCATCCAGATGAAGGACAATGTCATGACGTGAATAATATAAGTATTATTTTGAGTCATGAAAGGAAAGAAAACAGCAAGTAAGACTAAAACAGGAATGACGATTTTTTTATTTAAGATCGTTGACATTAATGCTGGCCCCCCTTTGAAAACAGTCCTGTCGGTTTAACTGTTAAGATAATAACAAGGAGGACAAAGGCAATGATGTCCTTATAGTCATTAGAAATATAGGTTGCACCTAGACTTTCACTGAATCCTAAAATATAGCCTCCAACAATCGCGCCTGGGATACTTCCCATTCCGCCAAGGATAATGATTACAAATGCTTTTAAAATAACGAGCTGCCCCATCCCTGGAAATACTAGATTAATAGGTGCCGATAATGACGAGGCAATAGCAGCGAGGCCCCCTGAAATCATAAAAGTTAACATGGCAACCTTATTCGTATTAACCCCAACTAAGTTTGCCCCTTCACGATTCTGCGACATGGCGATGATCGTTGCACCGGTATAGGTCTTTTTAAGAAAAAGATATAACAAGATCATGACGACAACTGCAGCGATAACAATTAACAGCCTTTGCATAGTAATGGTTAATCCAAAAATCTGGACAACACTGCCATATGGAGTTGGCATTGACTGGTAATCAGCACCCCAAAACTTTTGAGCGAAGGCTTCTAAGAATAAGAGGATACCAATCGCAGCAATCTTATCATGGATTGGCGGTGCTTCTCTTAATGGGTGGAAAACCAACCTTTCCATTAGAACACCAATAAGTCCCACAACAATAATCGAAACGAATATCGCAATCCAATAATGGAGTCCAAATTTGGTCATCATCGTTAAGGTTACGTACCCGCCCATCATGTATAATGCTCCGTGAGCGAAATTCGGAATGTGCAAAATACCATATACTAAGGTTAATCCTAACGCAACAAGGGCGTATACGCTTCCAATTGTTAGGCCATTAAATAACTGCTGAATTAAAATCTCCATTGCTCTCCTCCTTTTGAAATATCACTGCTTGTCCAATCATTTTTTTATTGAACTGTATTTTCTGCTTTTGCTTTTTCTTCATCTTGAAGAGTACGCCATAAAATCTTACCGCTGGATGTCATTGGGAATTGCTCTCTAAATTCGATAAATCTTGGGTATTTATAAGCGGCCATATGTTCTTTGGACCACTCAATAATGTCTTCCGCACTCACTTTCCCATCAAAGCCTTCATTTAAAATAACAAATGCTTTGACCGTTTCTCCTCTTCTTGGATCTGGTACCCCGACAACACAGGCCTGCTGTATTGCAGGATGTTTATAAAGGTATGACTCCACTTCAGTCGGCCAAACCTTGAATCCAGAAGCATTAATCATTCTTTTCACCCGGTCGACTATAAAGAAATAACCTTCTTCATCATAACGGCCGATATCACCGGTTCTGAAAAATTTCTTTCCGTCAATATCGATAAATGAATCTCTATTTTCATCATCACGGTTATAGTAACCAACCATTACTTGAGGACCATTGACGATGATTTCACCCACCTCACCGACACCTAATTCTTTTCCAGTTGTTGGTTCGATGATTCTTGAATCAACATCAAAGGACGGTACGCCTAGGCACTGCATTTTAGGACGTTCAGCTGGATTAAAATGCGTTTGGGCAATCGTTTCAGAAAGGCCATATCCTTCGACAAAACGTAATCCCGATAATTGATATAATTTTTCACCAACCGCTTCTGGTAAGGCTGCGCCCCCTCCTGAAATAGAAGTTAGTGTAGATATATCTTCTGCTTTTAATTTTGAATTTGCTAAAAAATCAACAATCATGGTTGCAATCGTGACCCAATGGGTACAGCCCAGATTTTTTATTAAGTCGACAGCAGTATCTCGATTCCATCTTGTCATGATGACAATGGTGCTGCCGCTGTAAATTGGCATATGCATGCTGTGTACCATACCAGTAACATGGAATAGTGGCAAAGTCATCAAATGGATCGCATTTGGAGTTGACTGGGACCAATGATAACAACCTACTGTATTTGCTTGTACCGTCCGGTTTGTATGCATACAACCTTTAGGGAGCCCTGTCGTACCTGAGGTATAGGGAAGGACTGCAAGATCATCACCTTTTAAGGTGTGTTCAGACGGAATCAGATTTGCCTCAATCGCGTCATACCAGTGGAAATGGTTTGGTCCATTGAAGAATACTCGGGGTTTTTCTACCTCTTGGGGTAGTGCTCCCTTGAAATCTTCTCCAATATAATCGGAATATGCAGCGATTAACAAATTTTCAAGAGATGTTCTCCCTAATAATGGACGGATGCGATCATCTAATTCCTGGCCAGCTATCGCCGTTTTTATTTCACAGTCGCGGATGTAAAATTCTAGTTCATCAGCCACTAGCATAGGGTTGATTGGGACCACTACAGCATTTGCCCTATTAATAGCATAATATCCAATGATGAATTGCGGCGAATTTTGCATGAACAATAATACCTTGTCGCCGGCCTGCACTCCTAATTTATGCTGTAAATATCCTGCTAAAGCATTTACCTCAGCATCCATTTGTTCGTATGTAAGTGTGTTTCCATAATAGTAGATTGCATCCTGATCAGGATAACGGCTAGCACTAACTTTAAGGTTGTCATAAAGCGACGTAGCAGGGACTTTCAAAGACTTTGATATTTTTGGCCAAAACTTGTGATGAAGAGTTAACATATTTCCGCTCTCCTTTTAATAGAATGTTAAATAATGTTGGATATTCTCTCATTACTAGTAATACCGTTAAGAATCATATCTAGAAAAATCTCGACAACTTTTTCAGTAGGAACTTCACCATCCGGGTTAAACCAGTAATAGCTCCAATTGGTCATTCCAAGTATTCCCAAGGTGAGGATGTCTGCTCGGAAATCTTTATTTATAACACCTTGCTTTATTCCTTCCTCAACCAATTTCTGCGTATTCTTTCGAAATTTAGCTCGTTTTTCTTTAATTTCATCAACATGGTTTTCGCTTAAATGTCTATTTTCTCGGGTGAAAATCCTTGCACTTGGACCTTTAGTCTTAATGTTATTAATCAGCATAAAGACAATTTCATAAAGTTTTTTGGTAAAATCATAGGAAGGATTATTTAAAATTACTTCCTGCTCCTTTACAATCTCCTCAATATAGGACAAGTGGATATCCTTCAATAATTCCTCTTTACTGTTAAAGTAATAGTAAAACGTTCCCTTCGTAACGCCCATTAATTGAACAATATCCTGGACGGATGTGGATTTAAAACCATTTTGATGAAATAATTGGATACCGGTTTCCATTATTTTTCGCTTCATAGGACGTTTCCTTTCAGCTAATTAATCTCGGTGGAAGGAAGGGGAGGCAAAAACCTGCCTCCTTTTCCTAATGAATTAAGCTCATTTTTGAGATTATTCGCGTTCAATGATGGTAGCGATTCCTTGACCGCCTCCAATACAAGCGGTAATCAGTGCATATCTTCCCTCAGAGCGTTGTAATTCATAAACAGCTTTTGTTACTAGGATGGCACCGGTTGCCCCTAGCGGATGGCCATGGGCAATAGCTCCCCCGTTAACATTCACTTTTCCGAGGTCCATCTCAAGTTCTCTATTACAAGCTAAAACTTGGGCTGCAAAGGCTTCGTTGATTTCGATCAAGTCAATCGCATCAATTGATAAACCAGATTTTTCTAATACCTTTCGTACCGCAGGAACGGGACCGATTCCCATAATGTTAGGGTCAACACCCGCAACAGCATAGTCACGAATTACCGCTAAAGGGGTCAGATTTAATTCTTCTGCTTTTTCTCTTGACATAATGACTAGAGCTGAAGCGGCATCATTTAATCCTGAGCTGCTTCCCGCCGTAACCGTGCCGCCTTTTAGGAACGCCGGCTGCAATTTCGCCAATCCCTCTAATGTCGTTTGCGGTCTTGGGTGTTCATCTTTATTAAATATTACTGGTTCACCTTTTTTTACTGGTACCGTGATCGGTACAATTTGTTCCTCGAATCGGCCTTCTTGCATGGCATTCGCCATGCGGCGCTGACTTTGAAATGAGAATTCATCTTGCTCTTCTCTCGTAATCTGATATTTTTCAGCCAAATTTTCAGCCGTTATTCCCATATCAGGATTACCTGCCTCTTCAGTAGATACCTTTAATCTAGTAAATCTTGGCGGTTCGGAGCTATATGGCTTTTCCGGCCGCTCCATTAAATAAGGAGCGCGGCTCATACTCTCAGTGCCGCCAGCGATATAGATGTCTCCATCCCCTGCACGAATCGCTTGGGCTGCAAGATTGACGGCATTAATACCTGAACCACATTGCCGGTCTACTGTTAAACCAGGTAAGTCAATCGATAACCCTGTTTGTAAGGCTGATAATCTCGCAATATTCCCCCCGCCCGACAACACATTACCAAAAATAACATCGTCGACCATTTCAGGTTTGAGCTTCGCTCTACTTAATGCCTCTTTGATAACCTCTGCACCTAATACGTGAGCAGGAACACCCGCTAAGGCCCCTCCTTGCCTGCCTATCGCTGTTCGTACGGCTGAAACGATTACTGCATCTCTTTTCATCTATTAACTTCACCCCTAATTTTATTTAAAAACTTTTGTCTATTTTCTAGGAGGCTTGTATTATCTGCATTTTTTCTTACATTGCATGTGCACCGCCGTCAACTACCACAATGTCCCCCGTTACAAAATTAGAAGCAGGTGCCGCTAAGAAAAGGGCTACTCCTTTTATATCGGTATCTGATCCAAATTTTCGTAATGGCGTGCCCTCCAAAATGGCTTCTCCACCTTGATCCAATAAACCTTTTGACATTTTCGTCGGAAAAAACCCTGGAGCAATGGCATTGACATAAATACCATGTGGTCCCCATTTCACCGCTAAATCCTTTGTAAAAGTAACCACAGCACCTTTACTAGCGTTATAGCCTATCGCATTCATATATTTAGGATTGCTTCCCTGCAGACCTGCTACAGAGGCAATGTTGATGATTTTTCCTGACTTTTGTTCTAGCATCACTTTTCCAACTGCCTGAGACATTAAGAACGTTCCAGTAGCGTTTACATTTAACACCTTCTGCCATGCTTCAAGTGGCATTTCTTCCACTGGAGCCCCCCAAGAAGCACCGCTGTTATTGACGAGAATATCAATTCGTCCAAATCGTTCCATCGTCTGTTCAACAACATTTTTTACGTCTTCAGGATTGGAAACGTCACATTTCAACGCAAAGCTTTCGACACCGAGTTTTTTAAGCCCTTCACTTACTTCTTCACAGGCCTCAAGTTTTCTTGAACAAACCACCACATTTGCTCCCGCTTCGGCAAAGCCTTCAGCGATTTGCTGGCCAAGACCTCTGCCTCCGCCTGTGACTATCGCCACTTTTCCTGTTAAATCAAATAGCTTCTGAACATGCATACAACTTCCCCCTATAAAACCATCAACGGTATTTTTTCAATTCGTATCTTGCAATTGCCCGCTTGTGAACCTCATCTGGACCATCCGCTAACCTTAAGGTACGGATATTCGCCCAGCTGGCTGCAAGTGGAGTATCTTCACTGACCCCGGCAGCACCAAATGCTTGAATCGCGCGGTCAATGATTTTTAATGCCATATTTGGGGCAACCACCTTAATCATGGCAATTTCTGCTTTTGCTTCTTTATTTCCAACAGTATCCATCATGTATGCCGCTTTAAGTGTCAATAATCTAGCCTGTTCAATATCAATTCTTGCCTCTGCGATCCACTCTTGAATAACACCTTGCTCTGAAAGTTTCTTTCCAAATGCTGTTCTTGATTGAACACGCTTACAAAGTTCTTCAAGTGCGCGCTCTGCAGCACCGATTGTTCTCATACAATGATGGATTCTTCCAGGTCCAAGACGACCTTGTGCAATCGCGAAGCCTTTTCCCTCATCCCAAAGCATATTAGAAGCAGGGACCCGTACATTTTTGTATTCAATTTCCGCGTGGCCATGTGGAGCATGGTCGTATCCGAAAACAGGTAAGATTCTTTTAATTGTGACCCCTGGAGTATCAAGAGGTACAAGAATCATAGATTGCTGTTCATGAGTTGGTGCTGTTGGATCGTTTTTACCCATGACAATCGCAATTTTACACCGTGGATCGCCTGCACCAGAAGACCACCATTTCGTTCCGTTAATGACGTATTCATCACCATCGCGGATAATACTAGCCTGGATATTAGTGGCATCCGATGAAGCTACATCTGGTTCAGTCATTGAAAAACAAGAACGAATCTCTCCGTTTAATAAAGGTTTTAGCCACTTTTCTTTATGCTCTTCTTTCCCATAACGTACTATAACTTCCATATTACCCGTGTCAGGAGCAGCACAGTTGAATACCTCAGGGGCAATACTGGAACGGCCCATAATTTCACAAAGCGGAGCATATTCCAAATTCGTTAGGCCTGCACCAAATTCACTTTCTGGTAAAAATAAATTCCATAACCCATGTTGTTTTGCTTTTTCTTTCAGCTCTTCCATGATTGGAGGAACCTTTGAAAACGGATCATTTTTATCAATTTGTTCATGATAAACCTTTTCATTCGGATAAATAAATTCATCCATAAACTCTGTAAGTTTTTTCTGTAATTCTTTCACTTTATCGGAATATGTGAAATTCATCATTACCACTCCCTTTAACATACTAACTAGTTGGTATGTTGTTATTTTAAATATATCCATAATTTTTAGAATATTCAACCGTCTGCTTTTCGACAATTTTCTCATTGATATAGTAGAAACATATTTATTAAACCTACTAACACTACTTTTCATGAATAAATTCAAAAAATCCTATATTAATCTAATATTTTTAAAATATTTTTTTTACTCCGATTATCGAAGTATCTTATAGACACCTGTTCCTTTTGCAATAAGTAGATGATTTTCATTTAATATTTCTGATTCTATCGTCGCTACTTTATATCCCTGTTGGAGTACCTTTGCCCGAGCAAAAAGATTTCCAGTGTTTGTTGGGGCAAAATAATGCACATCCAAATTCACTGCTGAGACAGAAGTTTGATATATTTTGCGCAGATGAATGGTTTGGACCGTGTCAAGCATGGAGGCATGAACACCGCCATGAAGAGAATTGTTTGTGTTTAATAGTTCTTTCTTTACTACTAGCTTTAATAATAGTTCGTCTTCCTGACTGCTTACGATTTCAAATCCGATATGATTAAAAAAAGGGTTTTTATTAATTCCTTTAAACATTTCTTTTTCCATCACCTGCAACCTATCCCCCCCTTCTCTACCCATTTTTAATCGGAGCTGCCTTAAAGGTCCCCATTCCCTTAGCAATTAGAACTCCGTCTTGCGAATAAATCATTCCCTCTGCCGTGACATATTTGCCCCCTTGATTCAATATTTTCGTTTCCGCCTGATAATAATCTTTCGGTGAAAGGTCGAAAAATGATAGATTTAGATTAATCGTAGTAGCAAACGAGTTTGTTTCCAGAGAGATGGTGGCACCCATAGAAATATCAAGCATGGTTGAAAAAACACCAGGATGTATCGTACCATCGTCCTGGAGTAAATGCTGCTGCAAGGATAAATCTAGTTCAAACCTATCAGCCACTGTGCTAGTAAACCCCATATAATCAAAAAAAGTCGATGATGTTTTGGCTATGTTCAATTCCATATTCCTTTCTATACGACCTCGACCATCAATGCCATTCCTTGGCCGCCGCCGACGCAAAGAGTAGCGATTCCTCTCTTTTTCCCACGGCGTAGTAGTTCGTGAATTAAGGTCGTAGTAATCTTTGCTCCCGTTGCCCCAAGTGGATGACCAAGTCCAATAGCCCCTCCATTTACATTTACCTTCTCTGTATCTAATTGTAATTCGCGAATAACAGCTAATGACTGCGAGGCGAATGCTTCATTCAACTCAATTAAATCGATATCTTCCAGAGTAAAGTTTGTTCTTTCCAAAAGCTTCTTAACCGCTGGTACAGGGCCAATTCCCATGACTTCTGGAGAAACCCCTACCGCCGTCCAATCAACAATTTTAGCGAGCGGTTTCAATCCAAATTTTTCAGCATGATTGGCAGATGTGAGCACTAATGCAGCTGCACCATCATTCCTGCCGCAGGCATTTCCAGCCGTAACGGTGCCATTTTCTTTAAAGGCAGCCCGAAGTTTGCTCAGCGCAGCCATAGTTGTTTCAGGTCTTGGATGTTCATCAACCGTAAAGGTAAAGGAACTTTTTTTGCTTTTAATCTCAACTGGAACGATTTCTTCCTGGAAGTGGTTATTTTTAATCGCAGCAGCAGCCCTTAATTGACTTTCAAGCGCAAAAGCATCCTGGTCTTCTCGTGAAATTGAAAATCGCTCCGCTACATTTTCTGCTGTAATCCCCATTCCAAGGTCATTACCATAGATTTCACTAGGTTGTTGCCCCGCCTCTGTGTTCGAATCAACCAACTTCGTTTGGTCTCCGCCAAAGCGGGAGTTTCTTAGATAAATAGGGGCATTGCTCAAACTCTCTGTTCCACCGGCAACCACGATTTCTGCTTGCCCGAAAGCAATTTGTTGAGCACCGGAAGCAATTGCTTGCATGCCGGAAGCACATAAGCGGTTAATCGTAAAAGCAGCCGCACGTTCAGGAACCCCTGCCCTCAACGCTGCCACTCTGGCCACATTCGAAGATTCGGTAGTCTGTCTTACTTCTCCCAAGATGACTTCATCGACTTGATCCGCTGAAATACCAGCTCTGTTTATAGCCTCTTTAATGGCAATTGAAGCGAGCTGTCCGGAATTTAGGCTTTTTAATGCGCCGCCATACCTTCCGACAGGCGTACGAACGGCACTTAAAATTACAATCTCTTCCACTATGAAGTCCCTCCTAGATTAAATTTGCTATATCCTTTTACTAATTGTGCAGCAAAGATATTTTTCTGGATTTCAGATATCCCCTATATGTAGTTATCCCTCCTTCTAAACCCCGTCCATCTAAAGTACTCGTTAAACCATTTTCTTTGATTCTTCTAAAAGGATTCGTTTCAAAACCTTACCAACCGTATTCCGCGGCAAGGCTTCGATGATCTCAAATTGCTTTGGCACTTTGTAACGAGTTAAAAGTTGGTAGCAATGCTCCTTTAAGGCATTGATGTTTATACCCTTGCCTTCCTTGGGTACAATAAAGGCTTTAACAAGTTCTCCTGCTTCTCTGTCAGGTATACCTACTACCGCTGCCTCAAGGATATCGGGGTGTTCATATAACACACCTTCGACCTCCTGTGGGTAAACGTTAAAGCCGCCAACAATAATCATTTCTTTTTTCCGGCCGACAATATAAAAATATCCATCTTCATCCATTGTGGCTAAATCACCGGTATAGAGCCAGCCATTCCGTAAGGATAGATTCGTTTCTTCAGGCTTATTCCAATAACCTAACATCACCTGGGGACCTTTTATTAATAGTTCCCCAACAGTTTTTTCCGGAAGATTCTCCCCATGATCATCGACAATCCGGCAGTCTGTTTTCGGCAGAGGAATACCAATACTGCCAACCTTCATCAAGCCATCTGGCGGATTCCGGTGGGTGGATGGAGAAGTTTCAGATAGTCCATAGCCCTCACCAATGGAGACACCTGTTAACGCTTCAAACTTCTTCAAGACTTCAATTGGCAATGGCGCGGAACCACTTGAACAGGTTTTAAAACAGGTTAAATCATACTTATCAATTTCAGGGTAATTAACAAATGCATTGTACATTTTTGGAACACCTGGAAAGAAGGTTGGTCTGTGAGTTTGAATAAGCTTTAAAACCATTTCGATTTCAAACTTGTTAACTAACAGATTTGCTGCCCCAATGTAAATGGCCAGGTTCATCCCGCTTGTCATCCCATACACATGGTATAAAGGAGTTGCCGTTAAAATGGTTTCTTCTCCAAAAAACATATTTTCACCGTATAACGCTTTACTTTGAAGGACATTCGCCACTAAATTATAATGTGTCAGCATGGCCCCTTTCTTTTTCCCTGTCGTTCCACCAGTATATTGAATGACGGCAATGTCCTGTTGGGCATTAATCAAACATGAATCAACCAGTGGATTGAAACTGTTTATTAACTCGTGAATATTGTAAAAGCCATCTTCTTTTGATGAAAGTTCTGTAACAAATATTCCCTTAAAAGCATAGGAATTTTTTAATTGTGATATTTTTTCCAGACTCTGTGGTTCTGTTACTAAATAGGTCATTTGTGCATCATGAAGTATTTCCAGAAGTTCTCTTGGGGTATAAAGCGGATTAATCTGAACGACAATCATTCCTAGCTTCAATGCAGCATAATAGGAAATCACATAGAAGGGATGGTTGGATACCATTAAACCAACCCGATCCCCGTTTTTAACTCCTAGGTTTTTCCAAGCGGCTGCTAGTCGATCGACCTGATCCTTTAACTGCTTGTACGTCAAACTATCCTCATCGTAAATGATAGCGGTCTTGTCACCATATTTCCTTGTCGTATCTTCCAAAAGTGAATACAAACTAACTTCTGGGATATGAAAGGAAAGAATCGTCGTCTCGGGGTATTGTTCCATCCAGGGACGTTCGTGCTCCATAATCAAACCTTCCACCTCTCCAAATGGAATCTAAAATTTTATTGTTTAATTGTTTGATAGTTTAGTAAATGATAGATTGTTTCAAGGACTGGTGTTTCCACCTGCAATTCCTTTCCCTTTCTTATGATATAACCGGCGATGGATTCAAGTTCAGGTGTTTTCCCTTTTAACTTATCCTGAAGCATCGAGGTATGGTGATTTTTCGCCAGGCTACCTTGAGCAAATATGGTTTCGTAAAAATCTTCATCTATCTCAAAACCTAGTGCTCTTGCTACAGCAATGGACTCTTTACAAATTTTGACCGCAGTAGAATGTATACCGTCATTTTCAAACACGGCGCCTACTTTAGACTCAATTAGAGCTGTTATAGGATTAAAGGTGACATTCCAAAGCAATTTTTTCCACTTTATTTCTAAAATGTTCCTTGAGGTAAATGTTTCGATGTTTGCAGCATTAAATTTAGCTGAAATTTCGTTTACCTGTTCAGTTCGCTCCTCATCCAAAGCCCCGATCAACAGTCTTGGCGGAACACCAATTTGTTTAACGGCACCGTCTTCGGTTACAATTGCCTGAATGTAAGTGGCACATGATAGAATTCGTTTTTCACCAAATATAGAAGCAAGAATTTCTTCATTATCTACCCCATTTTGAAACGTCATAATGAGGGCAGATTCTTTTAAGACCGGAAGAAATTTCGCAGCAACCTCGGTAGTACTTGTTGATTTCACACAAAATAAAAGCAGGTCAATCTCTGAAAATGATTCATATTGATCAGTAAAGATTCCATCTACCGTAAATCGATCCACTTCACTTTCAATCAATAAACCTTTTGAATGCATTCTTTCAAGACTTGAACCTCTTGCCAAAAAAATGACCTCATGTCCGGCCTTTTGTAAAAGTCCGCCAAAATATCCCCCTACGGCACCAGTACCTGCAACCCCTATCTTCATTAGAATTCCTCCAAAAAAATATGTAAGGTTCTGAAAAGACGAAGTCATCTTTCCAGATACCCAAATCAATCCAATAAATCCGGCTGTTCTTTCACAATCCGATTCCACAATGGCTGGAATTGAAACCAACCTGCCTCATGGGTTCCAACGGTTTCATACGTTGCAGCAGCATTTAAATCATCAATAATCACAGGAGACCCAACACCTTCTGCTAGCAACTGCGCTTGGCATGAACGTTCCATTGTTATAAACCACCAGGCCGCTTCATCCACAGATCTCCCTACGGTCAG
>NZ_JBCNAD010000048.1:0-45477 GCF_050477905.1 Neobacillus pocheonensis
ATCAATAATCACAGGAGACCCTACACCTTCTGCTAGCAACTGCGCTTGGCAGGAACGTTCCATTGTTATAAACCACCAGGCCGCTTCATCCACAGATTTCCCTACGGTAAGTAACCCATGATTTCTAAGAATACAAGCCTTTCGGTCTCCGAGCGCTTTTCCGATCCTACGGCCTTCTTCAATGTCCAACACAACTCCGGTAAAATCATCAAATAATGAATGGTCATTATAGAAGGCACAGGCGTCTTGAGTTATTGGATCAAGGAGTCGGCCGAGAGATGACCATGATTTACCATAAACCGAATGAGCATGGGCAGCAGCAATGACATCAGGGCGTGCGGCATGAACTTGTGAATGGATGGCAAAGGCAGCGCGATTAACGGGATAATTGCCTTCAACGACCACACCATCATGGTTACAAAGAATTAAGTCGGAGGCTTTAATTTGGCTAAAGTGCATCCCAAACGGATTTACCCAAAAATGATCCTTCCGCTCAGGATCCCGCGCGGTAATATGGCCGGCGACTCCTTCATCAAAACCAAATTTAGAAAATAAGCGGAACGAGGCCGCTAACTTTTGTTTTAAATGCATCCTTTCCTCTTCAAATGAAGCGAAAACTGGCTGCTTATAGCTCAAAACCATTTTTGCAGACATATCATCACCCTTTTTTATCGATAGTAATAAACCCAGCATTAAGAAGAAATCCTTTTAATGCCGGGCTCTAATTTCAATTTTCAATTTCTGATTATCAAGTTAGTATTGGTGATACACTACTTCACCCTTTAATACATCGTTGCCTTGTTGATTCACCGCTTGGACGGTAAAACGGAGATTATCATCCTGTTTTTCCTTTAAGGTCGCCTTGAGGGTAACCACATCATTCAAAAATACCATGCCTTTAAAACGGATAGAATAATCTTTGATGAAGCCTTCTTCATAGTATTCCGTAAACAGCTTTGCCAGATTTCCCATCGTCCACATGCCATGAGCAATAATTCCAGGCAGTCCAGCCTTTTTTGCCTCATCGTCGATTGTATGAATCGGGTTAAAATCCCCAGAAGCACCCGAATATTTTATCAGGTCCATCCTTGATACAGGCTCTAACTGAATTTCTTTAACCGATTCGCCAATGTTTAATTCAGTAAGTGTACTCATCGGGTCAACACCTTCCTCACCGCTTCAGAAATGACAACCGTTGAGGTTGAACTGAAAATCGTATTCCCTGCTGCATCATCGCCATAGCTTTCGAGAACAAGGAAGCCCATTTCACCAAAGTTTCCTTTTTTCTCAAAGTAATTTTTTACTTTTGAATAGCAGTAAATTTCTTCCCCTACAAATAATGGACGGACGTAATGAAACGTTTGTTCACCATGAATTAAACCTTTATTTGGTAGGTTCAATCCATCAATCACACCGTAATCAAAAACCCTTGGAAAGGTTGGCGGGGCAATATTCTTTCCATATCTAGACTTTGCGCCAATTTCCTCATCAAAATAAATCGGATGAAGGTCGCCAATAGATTCCGCAAATTTCTTTACAGCTCCTCTTTCAACCACATTTTTTACCTTGTTCGATTGTTTGCCAATTTGATCTTTAAACAATTCATCCTCACCTCACCTAATTAACATTTTGGTCCGCCGGCTACATAGATGACTTGCCCACTTACGAACGATGATTTTTCATCTGCAAAGAAGGCAACAGCATTTGCGATATCTTCAGGCTTGCCGCTTCTACCCACTGGAATATTAGCAACACTTGCTTGAATTAATTGTTCAAAAGAAATACCGATTCTTGCAGCAGTTTCCTTTGTCATATCAGTTTCGATAAATCCAGGAGCCACAGAGTTGGCAGTGATTCCATATCTCCCCAACTCAATGGCCAGCGTTTTGGTGAAGCCCTGAAGTCCAGCTTTTGCTGCTGCATAATTGGCCTGCCCGCGATTTCCAAGTGCTGAGGTAGAGGAGATATTAATAATACGTCCATATTTTTGCTCTACCATATATTTTTGAGCAGCGCGCGCAGCATTGAATGAACCTTTCAAATGAACATCCATTACTGTTTGCCAATCAGTATCTGTCATTTTGAACAACAAATTATCACGAATAACACCAGCATTATTAACAAGGATATCAATAGATCCGAAGGTGTCATATACTTCTTTGGCAGCCGCTTCCACCTGCTCTGCTTCTACAACGTTGGCAACCTTGGTATAAACTTCATAGCCTTTTTCTCGTAATTCATTGGCTGTTTCGCTTAATGCCTCTTCATTTAAATCGATGATGGCAACCTTTGCTCCTTCACTGGCAAATAGCTCAACAATGCCTTTCCCAATTCCACGGCTTCCTCCTGTTACAAATGCAACTCTTCCTGTAAATCTTCCAGCCATTTTATTTCCTCCCAATAAAATTAATTTCTAATTAGATAACGCTTTCAAAAAGCTTTTAAACGTATTGACCTACTTTTGCATGACCTTTAAGTAAATTACGGGCTATAATCATCCGCTGAATTTCATCTGTCCCATCGTAGATTCTCCAAAGTCTTGCTTCACGGTACCAGCGTTCAATCGGCAATTCTTTTGTATAACCCATGCCGCCATGAATTTGCAGTACTCGGTCAACGACTCTGTTACCCATATTAGCACCATATAATTTAGCCATTGAAGCCAAGTGGCGATTATCTTCACCTTGATCAAGTGTAAATGCCGCATTTAAAACGAGCCAGCGGGCAGCTTCAATTTCAACCGCAGAATCCGCAATTTGCCATTGAATGGCTTGGCGTTCAGCAATTGGCTTACCAAAAGTAATCCGTTCCTTGGAATAATCAATCGCCATTTGCAATAAGCGTTCTGCAGCTCCTACAGCCCTTGCACCCACGATCCATCTTGCAAAACCAATCCATTCTAATCCAAGGTTATAGCCTTTGTGAAGTTCACCGAGAATATTTTCCTCTGGGACACGAACATTATCAAAAACCAAACCAGCTGGACCCCATTCACCCATAGTATGTATATACTCAGATTTCCAGCCCATATCACGATCAACAATAAAGCAGGTTACGCCTTCACGTCCGCGGGTCTCCTGATGTTTTTGTTTATCAGTAATGGCAATTGCCATAACGAAATCTGCTTCATTTCCACCTGTAATAAAAGTTTTTTCACCATTAAGGACCCATTCACTTCCATCTTTAATGGCCGTCATCTTGATATTTTGTGTGTCTGAGCCTGCGCCAGGTTCTGTCATCGCAAAACAAGACTTCTTTTCTCCATTGATAGTTGGAAGGAGGTATTTTTCCTTTTGCTCTTCATTCGCATAGTAAAGGATATTATCAGCAGAACCCCCGAAAGAAAACGGAACGAATGTTTTGGAAACTTCCATTAATACAATCGCCATCATCATCTGACCTAATTCGGCACCGCCATATTGCTCAGGTGTGTTAATTCCCCAGAATCCAGCCTCTTTAGCTTTTAGTTGCAGCTCTTTCAATTTCCCAGGCGGCAGACTTGGTTTGCCTTCACGTTCATTTCTAAGAACATCGTTTTCTAGTGGGATTAGTTCTTTTTCTACAAATCTTCTAATTGTTTTTTGCACCATTTTCTGTTCGTCTGTTAAACGCAAATGCATAGTTATCACTCCATCCTTATTCTTAGAATCTAGTTTTTTTTACCCTTAAAAATAATATGCAATGACAATTCAAAACATACCTACCGGTTGGTATGTTAATTTAATTTTATTGCGAAATTTCAGAAAATACAAGTTTTTATTTTTAAGAAATGTAAATTTTTCTATATTGACTATTTTTATTTACTTTTACAAATGATATATATGATATTCCAAAAAGAATATCCGTTTCAAATCCTAGGATGAGGTGATATTTGATGAGCTACAAAGATCATTTAGATTCACGCTCAGAGCGAATTTGCCACAACAACACGAGACCGAAGTTTGCCCGATCTCAGGTAAACGGAGAGACTCAATTGACGCAAAGTGCGATCATCTTAAGGAGCAATGCCAAGGCTCACCGCTGGTAAGAGTCGGGTATTCGAAACGAACCAGCGGCAGGACAACCAAAAGTTCTGCTGCTAAGAACCAAAGCCTTTTCTCAATTTAATAATTGGGAAAAGGTCTTTCTTTTTATTGATATTTTTTACTATGAACGATAACATAATCTCTAGTGAAACAAGAACTGGAGTGACAAATCATGTTGGAAAAATTAACAATCAGAGATGCAGAATTAAGCGATATGCCAATTATCGTTGATATTTACAATTCAACAATTCCTGGCAGAATGGTTACAGCCGATACGGAACCTGTGAGTGTCGAAAGCCGAATGCAATGGTTTGAAGAGCATTCTCCCTCATTCCGCCCCCTATGGGTTGTTGAAAGCAACGGCAGTATTTGCGCTTGGGTTAGTTTTCAATCGTTTTACGGCAGACCAGCCTATAATGGAACGGCTGAAATTAGTATATATATCCACCAAGACTTCAGAGGAAAAAAACTAGGAAAACATTTAATCCAAGCGGCGCTAGATGCCTGCCCTAAACTAAATATCAAAACATTGCTAGGATTTATTTTTGCTCACAATGAACCGAGTGTTAAGCTTTTTAACAGCTTCGGTTTTGAAAAATGGGCCCACCTTCCGAATATAGCTGAACTAGACGGGGTGGAACGTGATTTATTGATTCTTGGAAAAAGAATATAAAAGGAGGCTTTTCACATGAGTGTACATAAAGCTATATCAGAACATGTCAATAAACAAAACAAAAAAATAAATGATTTTCTTCTGCTAGACAATCAGAGAGAATTATACATAGAGGAAGCATTGGAATTATGCAAACAAGGCAAAGAATTCACGACCGATAAAATAAATTCTGTCACACAGCAGATAAATAACTTAGCTAAACAAGGAATTGTCCCAACTAGGAAATTCGTTACCGTCGATATGGTAAAGGAATTTGCTTCAAAATAAAGATTTCCATCATTGAAATATTCCAAAACCCTTTCATTTCTAGTACTATAGTATGTAAGAAAATTTTTCTTACATTTGAGGACATTCATTTACTTGAAGGAACTGGAGAATTTCATGAAGAAAAAACAACTAATTTTCCTCTATTGCCTTGTCAGTATTATATGGATATATGGTTCAAATTATCTAATCAATGTCTATGTACCCGTTAATTTAGTTGAATTTGTTGCCAGGTTTAAAGAAATCGTTTATATCTTTGTTACCGGAGGGTTTATTTACTTTTTAATCGTAAAAACACAGGAATTAAGTGCTTCAAAAGAAGATCAAAAACGGCTTTCCACATTAATCAATTCAATGGTTGATTTTGTTAATTTTAAAGACGGCGAAGGCAAATGGATTGAGGCCAATGATTTTGGTTTACAATTATTTCAGCTCGAAAATGTTGATTACCGTGGAAAAAAAGATTCTGAGCTAGCCGAATATACCGAATTCTATGGGGACGCACTCAGATATTGTGAAATTTCTGATGAAGAAGCCTGGAACAACAAACAGATTACAAGGATTGAAGAAGTTTTGCCCGTACCTGATGGCACGACAAGAACCTTTGATACCATTAAAGTCCCTCTTTTTCACCCTGATGGGACAAGAGAAGGCTTAGTGATAATTGGCCGGGATATTACGGAAAGAAAAAATATGGCCAGACAATTAGCCGAAAGTCAACAGCAATATCAATCATTGTTTGAGTACAGTCCAGATATCGTTTATATGATGGACCTAAATGGTACAATTACTAATCTAAACCCACAGTTTGATGGAATCACAGGCTTTAAGCGTGAAGAAATGATTGGAAACAATATTCGAACTTTATTACCGAAAAAATATAAAAGGTTCTTAAATAGATTCATTTCTACGTTAGTTAAAGAAATTAAGCCAATCATGTATGAGCTGCATATCCCTCATGCAAATGGAAATACGATTACATTACAATGCACTTCCCTTCCAATGGTTATTAATGGCACTATTACTGGAATCATTGGCTATGGCAGGGATGTCACTGCCTTAAGACAAACCGAAGAACGCCTCAGAAGAACAGAAAAACTGTCAGTTGTAGGTGAACTATCTGCAAGTGTGGCCCATGAAATACGTAATCCACTTACCTCTTTAAAAGGTTTTGTGCAGCTTTTACAAATGGAAGATGAAAAACATCAATTTTTTTATCAAATCATGTTAGATGAATTAAACCGTATTAATCACATAGTTGGTGAATTATTACTGTTAGCTAAGCCTCAGCTGCTAAAATATACAAACGCAGATCTTCATAAGCTATTAAATGATGTCATTTCACTTTTAAGTACTGAGGCGAGTTTATATAATGTTCAATTTGAATTCATTTATCCAGAAAAAGAGATCATTATTGAATGTGAGCCCAACCAACTTAAGCAATTGTTTATTAATATTATAAAAAATGCGATAGAAGCCTCCATTAATGGTGGAACCGTCTCGATTGTTCTTGAACAAATAGAATCCGAACAGGTAGTAATCGCTGTAAAAGACAATGGATGCGGCATTTCTAAAGAGCTATTAGAAAAAATTGGGGAGCCTTTCTACTCTTCTAAAGAAAAAGGAACGGGATTGGGCCTTACCGTCAGCTTTAAAATTGTTCAATCCCATAAAGGAACAATCCGGTTTGATAGCCAGAAGAATGAAGGTACTTCTGTAACAATGACATTGCCAATTAAACAGAAATACTCAAATAAATAAATCTAAGCCCGTCTAAGACGGGCTTGATTTTTTTTTCCTATTTCGAAAAAAAGCGATTATTAGTAAAATACTAGGAATGATGATTTGAAAGGGCCAGTGTAAGTATACAGTAACAACTTCCAAACCCTCTTTGATGTGTTCAGCATAATTGGAAGCAATAGTCATTGAAGAAAATAGCACGAGTACTCCTATTGGAAAGCCAAGCTTTCGTTGATTCTTAAAATTGAAAATATCTGCCGCGCCTGCCACAGCCACATAATAATACAGAGCTATTTTGAAAAATCCCCCTATTACTAGATATAGCATGAATAATACATCTAACCGCTCGATAAAATTGGCCAATTGAATTTTACCAATTGTTGTTAATAATGGAAAATTGGAACGAGTAAATAAATCTGTTCCTAATGCTGCTATATTAATGACAGCTGTTATGGTAATATTTACCCCGCTAAGGATCATTCCTCCTATACATGCTATTTTCACTTTTTTCTGGTCATTTATGAACGGGAGCAGCATCGTAAAGACAATCATTTCCCCAAATGGGAACGTAATGGTTTCTCGCAGGAAAGTTTTGATAACAGGCTTCCACCCATTATCAAGAATGGGTAATAGATTTTCCATATGGATTAATCCAGAAAAGAGAATTAGCGAGAAACCAATTATCGCCATTACATAGACAACTGCAAAATAAATTTCGCCAACTCTCGCAATTACTTCAAAACCCTTATGTATCGCATAAATAATGGTTAAGATCATCAGGGTATTAATGACAAATAAAGGTGTACTCGAATAGATGGTTGTCGATAACAGTTCCCCAAAATCCCGTAGTACCCTGGAAGCGCAGTACATAAAATATACAACATACAGAATGGCAATGACGCGTCCAATCCATTTACCGGCAATTTTTTGAATATAACTGGAAAGTGGAAGATTAGGATAATACAGAAACAACCGGTAGTAAACTAAGAAAAGAAGTATCCCCGAAGACATTCCCAGCAAAATAGATATCCAAGCATCTTGTGCTGCTCCGGCCCCCATCCCTACAAGAATGGCGCTGCCCATTTCATATAGCACCACCAAAACAAACAATTGCGATGCATTAATTTTTGCCTTTTCCATTTACTACACTTCCCTGCCCACAAAGGCTTACTTTTTCATAGTAGACCAGAACGGTTTTGTCCGAATTCCTTCCCTGCGGGTGTATGAGTCTACCTTCACTTGTACTTCAAGCTCAGCAAATCGGTCGTTCCAATTCCCTTGTATTTTCTTCCAAAGTTTTGGGTTAGCGCGATGAACTCTTTCACCAAACCCAAAAATATCGGTCTTCATTTTTTGAACAGCCTTTACAGAGGCTGATATTTGTTTTTGTATTTCTTTTTCAACCAGTTTATCAATTTTATCAATTTCTTTTGGATCCGTTAAATCAATCGCTGTATTGGCTTCGCTAATCCATCCTTCATCCTCAATGGAAATGTGAATGACCGGTTTTTCATTTTTAAACTTAACCGAAATTTTGGTTTTAGAGCGAATGGGTGCCATCGTGATGGCATCTTTTTTTCCATTCCAATCGATATTGATATCCGTGCTTTTCACTTTATTTAAGATCCAGACAATTCCTCGAGCTTTGTTATTTTCAATCCATCCCGTTAATTTTCCGTCTTTAAAAATGGCTATTCCATTAGCTTCAAGATAGGCAGCAGCTTCGGAAGTTTGGAAATTACTGGCTTTTCCACCTTCCTCGGCTTTTCCCGATATTTTATATCCATTAACGATTGGTTCTTTTCCATTACTAATAATTCCGCTTATAAAATCATCTACATTAACCATCATATTTTCACCCAACATACTTTCAGTCGATTTTAGCTCTTTCGTTATTTTATTGACTGGAAGTTTGTCCAGTACGGTAATTGTCGAAACTAATTCCTCAGCAGTTATGCCCCTTGCAATCACGAATTCGGTTGTAGTTCTAAATTCCGGGTCTCTGTCTAATGCATCAATCAACTCGAGTACATCTTCCCGAGCCACCTCTTCACTTACAACAAATAAATTAGTGTGAGCATAGTATAATCGGCGAGAAACTTTTTTGGTAGCCTTTCTGGCAGCTTCCGTAATAGTGTTTCCTGAACTCTTATAAACGGCAATCGGAAGCCCCTGACCACCACCACTCTGTCCTGATGAAACATTTCCAGGATTAACGAGCTGAAATGAAACATCAAACTTTTTGTCTTCCCCCTTATCCACACCTATCGCCATCACAAAAGCTAAATCGGTTAATTCCTTTTGATTCCAACAAGCTGTTAACAAAGGTACAAGAATAAGTATACATATACTTAGCAAAGAATACTTTTTCATCATGACTCATCCTTTGATGATTGGTCGTCACTTTGCTCAGGAGGACCCGGTTTTTGATTTTCACCTGCTCGGACGACATTTTCCTTGCTTATAAACATGGGCCTATTTTTCATTGCCCAAATTGGAAATCGAATAAACACATCCTGTTGGTTCCTAGCATTAAAAGGAGCTATTGGCATCATATAGGGAACCCCAAAAGAGCGCAATGAACATAAATGGATGGACATGAACATAAGACCCAGCATTATTCCATAAAAACCTAGAATAGTGGCAAGTCCCATCATAACGAAGCGAATCAATCTTGCAGCAATCGCCATGGTAAATACAGGTGTCGAAAAATTGGCAATCGCTGTAATGGATACGACAATGACCATTACAGGCGAAACAAAACCTGCCTGAACAGCCGCTTGCCCGATAACTAATGCACCAACAATGGAAACCGCTTGACCCACCGCACGCGGAAGTCTTAACCCTGCCTCCCTCAATATTTCAAAGGTAACCTCCATGATTAATGCTTCAAAAAATGCCGGAAAAGGGACATTTTCTCTTTGAGCTGCAATAGCTATTGCCATGGTTGTCGGAATCATTTCCTGATGAAAGGTGGTTCCAGCAATATAAGCAGCTGGTCCAACTAAGGCGATAAAAAATGCTAAAATCCTTAAGAGCCGGATACTCGTCGAAATATCAAAGCGAGCATAATAATCATCAGGTGCTTGGAAAAATTGAATAAACAAAGCCGGAACCGTAATCACAAATGGGGTTCCATCTACAACAATGGCAATTCTTCCTTCAAGCAAATGTGAAGTAATGACATCTGGTCTTTCTGAATGATGGGTGGTGGGAAAAGGGGTCCAGGTTTGGTCCTCAAATAATTGCTCAATATATCCAGAAGCTTGAACAGCATCAATATTAATGCGATTTAGTCGTTCCTTTACTTCGCCAATTATTTTTTCGTTGGCAATTCCCTTTATATACATAATTCCAATATCGGTTTGTGTAACGGTGCCGAGCTTCATTGATTCAATCCATAAATTTGGGCTTTTTATCCGGCGCCGTATTAAGGCTGTGTTAGTTCGAAGTGTTTCTGTAAACGAATCCTTCGGCCCTTGAATCGCTAACTGGGTTGATGGTTCGGTGATGGAACGCTTTTCCCAGCCTTTTGTTTCTACACTAATTGCTTTATGGTATCCATCTAAGAAAAATACGGTATTCCCAACTAAAATGGCTTCATGGACCTGATTCCAATTTGTAATCGTTTCAACATTACCAAGTCCAGCGGCGAAATCAACCATTTGCTGGAAACAGTCGGCAACTAGTTCTCTCACTTCTTCAGAAACTGTTTCCAGAAAAAAATCATTGATCATTTGATTACTGGCAAGGCCATCAATATAAACGGCGATTCCTCTGCTGCCGCAAAATTTAAATTCTCGATACGAAACATCGGTACTGTTACCATATTCTTCTTTTATTCTTGCGATATTATCTTTGTAATCCCTTAGGATAGGCAATTCATCTGGTTTTCCAGGATCCTGCATTTGCCTAAAATTATCGTTCTGTCTTTTTTTTTGCTTTTTTTTCAAAATATTAGACAAAATCGACACGTAATCTCCGCCTCACTCAAAGAAGTTTCAACTTTATTATTACCAATACTGGATAGATTCCCCAAAGTGATATATTTTATCCAAGGATAATAACTTTTCTAAAACAGACAATAAGTGTTAACACATTAATGGTACCGTACACTAACAGATTTAAATTTGAGGGTGACATTTTGAAAATATTGTTGGTAAGTTGTTTATTGGCAGGGATTTTATTAACATTAATTATTTCATTGGATTTGGCCATGGGAGTAAGTATCAAGGGCATCATTTTGAAAGCGATAAATCCTTTTAAGGTTATGGAGTCGGCGGAATACATCATTCTATCTCTATTTATTCTCTTTTTTTTCATTGATTCTATAGGAGCTTACTTAAATAAGAAAAAGCAAAACAATCCTCCTTCAAATTAAATAAAAAAGAGCTCAAATCAAAGTGAGCTCTTTTCATTATTGTTTTCATGAATATCAGTATTGGTCTTTCTCTTAAAAAATCGAACGAACGCATTATATCTTTTTTTCCATCTGTTCTGGCTTTCAAAATTTGGTCCGTATACATAACGATTCCATAAATAATAGATTAATTCCTCAATAATGAGAAATAGGCAGCAAAGTAAAGCGAAGATACTAGCCCAATACCACATTCAATGGACCCCCTTCTCGAATAGACTGTCATTCTATTCGAAAAATTCTATCTACACTTTATTTTAGCAAAATAATGGAAAAATGTGGAGAAAAAAAGTTAGTACAAGTCTTTTTGCCTATATTAAACCGTTTTTTCCGTTGTGATTATTTTTGTTTTCAAATAGGACCTGTTTCCTGCCGTGAAGAAAATAATACTACCAAGTGATAGAATGGCGATGACCCAAAACATTATTTGCCCTTGATAATGGCTAAGGAGGAATCCACCTAAAATTGGGCCAAGAAAATTACCTATTTTTCTAAACTGCCCCGCTCCAAAATATGTTCCACGCAAATGATCAGGAGCAAGTTTATCCATCATCATACTGTTGGACGGAAATATTAAGATTTCTCCTAAAGTTAATAAAACCATCGCGAAAATAGCCATTACCCACCCATTGATAATACTAAAGCCTAATAATCCTGCCGCAATAAAAATTGAACCTGCTGCCATAGCCTGCATTAAGCTGAATTTTTCCGCAAGATGACTTATCGGCATTTGCAAAAAAACAACCATCACTGCATTTATGGTCAACAATACTGAAAAAATCGCTATCCCATTTTCCACTGATCCCTCTAAGAATTGTGGCAAATTGGAATCCATTTGCACATAGCCAATGTTGATTAGAATGATGCCAAAGAGCAGGTACCTTAAAGCCTTATCGGTCTTAATAATGCCAAAGGCATCCACAACCGATACCACTTTTTTCGTTTGCTCTCCCTTTGTTATGACAAACTTTTTCAATAAGAATATAAGAATAATCCCGTAAAATAAATAGGTTGAACCCGTAATAGCGAATGATAGTTTTGCTTGTGAATTAGCCAAATAAGCACCGACAAGCGGACCTACTGAGGCTCCTATATTCATAGCCGTATACCTTAATGAATACACTTTCATCCGTATTTTCTTGTCTGTTACATCAGCCATAAGTGCTTGTGAGGTTGGTTCAAAGAAAGAAGTACATAAACCGTTAATTGCATTTAAAAGAATAAACCAGCCCTGGCTGTTTGCAACTGTAAAACCATAATAAACAATAGCTAACGTAAATAAGGCGGATAGCATGATCGGCTTCCGTCCATACCGGTCTGACAAGTGACCGCCAATAAATCCCCCCACCGTCGCCATTAATGAACTCATACCAACGGTCAATCCGATAATGATGGGTGATAGATCGATATGCCTTGCTAAATATATTGATAGGAAAGGAAGCGTCATAAAGGCAGAGCCTCGTGATAACACTGTTCCTATTAATAAGACCCAAACAATGGGATGGAATTGCAGAATATATGATCTTATTTTGTTCATATGTATTCCTCACCTATTTTTTTCGTTACTTATCTAGTAAACAATGCTAAGTGATAAAAGTAAAGAATTTTCCTATTTTTCTTTATTTGAATAAAATTAGTTAAAGGGTAACTAAAAAAAGTCAGGTCCGTTTATCTTACCGGACCTGACTTTTTTATTAATTTGGATCCTTATAATTCATGGCCCTTTCACTGTCGCCAAATCCTTTGGTGGTTGGATCCTGTACCAGCCCAAGCATTGATAAGATGACAAAGACAGCATTAACTAATGTTAAGATTGAATTTTGAATTGCATGTGAGAGCTGAAAATCTGTTACCCCTAATGAATTTAAACCCGCCAATACTAATTGGGCAATTATCATCAGCTGTGAAATAAATGCGATCACCCAATTTTTATTGCGAAAACGGACTTTCCAGTTAATCATCGTACCATCCCTTCCCCTATGTTAGATAGCCTTTCTACTAACATATGCTTGGTGTGGAAATGGTTGTCCGCTAATATCACATGAATCTTATTTTATACTTCTCTTCGCATCGCTCTTAACACGTCTACTCTTGTTGCCCTTTGGGCAGGTCGCATCCCGGATAGAATCGTTACCCCATAACAAATAACTACACAAATAATCGGTAAAACTATAGGAATCTCACTAAAGATTAGGTTGGAAGGTGTTTCTTCCCCAAACACCTGTTTGATAATTAATGGAACTGCAAAATTAACCGCATAACTGATCCCATAGGATACAATCGTTCCGATAAAAGCGCCAATTAACCCTATATAACTGCTTTCAAGCAGAAATATTCTTTTAATTGTTTTAGGATTTGCCCCAATGGCCTTCATGATCCCAATATCAGGTGCACGTTCTGTCACAGCCATTGTCATTGTATTATAGATGCCAATCGAAGCAATCAGGATGGCGATCGTTCCAATGAAAATGAGTCCAACCTTCGCGATCATAAACACCATATTTACTTCCTTAAGTTCATTCACAACAGAGTATGTAGCATACTTTTTTTCGTTTAATGTGTCCGAGATTCCTTGAACAGCTTCCATGTTTTTTGCGTATACCTTTACTTCATCATAGGCAGCTTTATTTACATCCAAGTCCTTTGGCTTTTGATTATTTGGTTCTAGCATCATTCCTTTAGGCGTTCCTGTAAACGCTTCAATTTCCTTTAACATTCCATCTGAAATAAACACACTGCTATCCTCAGCCCAATCCTTTGTGGGCTTTTTAGAGATCCCAACCACTTTTAATGGAATGGTTTTTTCGATTTGTTTTCCATCCTTAAACTGTCTAACCGTTAGTTCAAGCTTTTCACCTAACAAATTACCTGCGAATCGATATTTTTCTTTTAATTGTCCCTTGTTATCATACAAATCGTCAGGGGCATCTTTTAAAGCAAGATTAAGAGGAAAGTTATAACCTGCCACCACTTCATCTTTACTTTTTGGTAATCTCCCTTCTGAGAGTTCAAAGCCTGCCTTAAATTCAGCTGGAAAGTACGTTACAAAAGTTGGAGCCGATTCTTGATATTTTCCAAATGAATAGGTGCTTTCTTGTTGTAACATTTTTCGCCTAGTTACTGCTTTTACATCCTTAACCTTCTCAAATTGTTGAACATCTTTGTCGGTTAATGGACGAAACCAGCCCTCATCGTTTAATTCTTTTCCATGAACGTCAATTTGAGTGATGACACGGCGCTCAGTAATTTCCTTCACTACCGATTTCTGTAATCCAAAACCTACAGAGGCAAGGACAATTAAAAACGCACACCCCATTGCTGTTGCCAGGATAGTCATGAAAACTCGTGTTTTATTTTTCTTCATGTTCTGTCGTACAAAGCGGAACTGATCTCTTAGTTTCATACTACTAACGCCTCCTGAACGATGCGGCCATCCTTTATTACAATCGTCCGGTGACCTATTTCTGCAACTTTTTCATCGTGGGTGATAATTAAAAACGTGATCCCTAAATCTCGATTCAATTCCTGAATGAATTTGAGTAAGTCTTCTTCTGTTTCACTATCAAGGCTTCCAGTGGGTTCATCTGCTAGAATAATAGGCGGATTAACAATGAGTGCACGGGCAATACTTACACGCTGCTGCTGACCACCGGATAACTCCCCGGGATAATGCTCCTTGTAATCTTGGAGACCCACTTTTCGCAGCATTTCTTCCGTTTGACTTTTTCGATCTTTCTCGCTAACACCTTTTAAAATTAGTGGAAGTTCGATATTTTGAAACGCCGTCATACTTGGTATTAATTGAAAGCTTTGAAAAATGAAACCAAGATTTTTGATACGGAAATCAGCAAATTTTGTTTCATTCAAAGAGGACTCCTTTTCTCCACCTATCCAAATTTCTCCCTGTTTTGGATGAATAAACCCACTTATTTAATTAAGAAGCGTTGATTTTCCAGAACCGCTTCTTCCAACGATAGTGACAATTTCCCCTTTCTCCACTGAAAACGATATATCCCTAAGCACAGGAATAATCGTTTGTCTTCCTTTTTTTCCAATTACAAAGTCATGGCTTACATTTTTTATTTTTATCATATTCTCCTCCTGCTTCCTAAACACTTCACCCTAATAGACGAGTGATACTGCTTTTATCCCTACACCAATTCAAAAATTTTTTAGTAAAAGTTGTCATTGAAGGAGATAATAGGTTCTAAAAATGCTTTTGTTGGTCTTTTTACATAAGAAAATTTATAATAGATAAAATCAATAATCCCTAAAAAAAGGAGTTATTATGGAAAAGTTACATCCGTTTCGGGAAATGATCGTTCGTTTCTGGAAAAAGAAGCATCTTACACAAATTTTCTTATTAATCATTCTGGTTGTCGTTCTCGTGACCATTTGTTATTTTGGCTGGTTGGCGATGCGGGCAAATGTTCAATCGCTAAAAGAAGGATTAAGTGAACCGACTGTAATTTACGACAAAAACGGTAAGGTTGCAAGTAATGTTGCCACCAATCGAACTAAGGGTGTAAAAGTCGCGGAACTGCCAAAATATGTCCCAAATGCAGTGGTTGCTATTGAAGATGAACGCTTTTATGAACATGGCGGCTTTGATATTCAAGGAATCGCGCGCGCCTTTTTCAGCAACTTGTTCGCTGGAAGGATTACCGGCGGAGGCAGTACGCTTACCCAGCAGCTAACGAAAAATGCTCTGCTCTCCCCCGAACGAACCTATAAGCGAAAGGCTGAGGAACTATTTTTAGCGGTTAAAATCGAAAAGGTTTATACAAAACAAGAAATCCTACAGATGTATCTCAACCAAGTTTATTTCGGCAGTGGTGCTTGGGGCATCGGCAATGCATCAAAGAAATATTTTGATAAAAATATTAACGACGTCACTGTCAGTGAAGCAGCCATGTTAGCAGGTCTACTACATGCACCGAATTACCTAGACCCATATAAAAACTATGACCTGGCCATGAAACGTCGAAATGTCGTCTTGGCAAAAATGAAAGAATTAGGATTTATCAACACTGCTCAGTACAATCAAGCTAAAAAAGAAAAAATCCATCTTCATGATGGTGGTGGCAGCTTTGTTGAACGGAAATATCCCTATTATGTTGATGCTGTTTTAAATGAAGCCATCTCAAAATATGGATTAACCCAAGATGAGATTTTAACAAGAGGCTACCGAATCTATACCGAAATGGATCAGAACCTTCAGGCAGGACTTCAGAGAGTTTATAGTAATAATGCACTGTTTCCAAGGGGAAAAGCCGGAAATTTGGTCCAAAGTGGATCGGTGTTAATGGATCCTGCCTCAGGCGGTGTCCGCGCACTAGTTGGCGGTCGAGGCGAACATGTTTTCCGTGGCTTTAACAGGGCCACCCAATTAAGAGCACAGCCGGGATCATCGATAAAACCGCTGGCCGTTTACACACCGGCCCTTGAAGAAGGCTATAACTATTCTTCCGAACTTGAGGATAAATCGATGACCTTTGGTAATTACAAGCCGGAGAATTTTTCAAAAACGTACCAAGGAAAAGTTCAAATGTATAAGGCACTGGAAGAATCCTTGAATATTCCAGCCGTTTGGCTGCTGGATCAAGTGGGATTAAATAAAGGAATAGATTCTTTAAAACAATTTGGGATTCCGATTGAAAAGGAAGATAGAAACCTTGCCATAGCACTCGGAGGGATGAGTAAAGGAGTTTCACCGCTGCAAATGGCTAATGCATACACTGTATTTCCAAATGGCGGAAAACGGCACGATAGTCATCTGATTACAAAAATTGTGGGGCCAACCGGGAACATCATCGCGGAACGGGAAGCGAAAACGACAAAAGTAACTTCAAAAGCCGTCGCGAATGAAATGACTTCGATGTTATTAAATGTAGTCGAATCTGGAACTGGCAAACGTGCCCATATCCCAGGAATGCAAATTGCCGGAAAAACTGGGTCCACACAGCTTCCCTTTGCCAATGTGAGTGGAACAAAGGATCAATGGATGGTTGGATACACCCCAAACCTTGTGGGTGCGATTTGGCTAGGCTATGACCAAACAGACCGGCAGCATTACCTGCCGAGCGCAAGTTCTGCAAATGTGGTCCCTATTTTCAAAGAAATGATGAGGGAGTCTGGTCGCTATCTTCCAAAAGAAAGCTTTGAAGTCGTTTCAATCAACTCAAAGCTTGCAGGACAGGAAAATACAGAGAAAAGCATCAATGAACAGGCAAAAAAAATTGGCAAGGAATTAAATGAAAATGCCCAAAAAATTGGTACTACAATAAAACAGCATGCTCCAGCTTGGAAAAAGAGTATGGAAAAGGCCTTTTACACAATAGGAGAAGCCGTAAATTCACTGGTTGAAAAACTTCAAACTATAGGGAAATAGCACGCTGCAAGCAGCGTGCTATTTTTTTACCATCTCTATTTGTAAGCGTAGGAAAAAATCCCCCGTACTGTTTTTTACTTTTTCTTCATCATCAGCATGATAAACAACGATAAAGCACGTGGCCGGGCCAGAGGATTTTAAAATATCCACATCTGCACTGACCATATCCAGTGAAAACGTAACATCCTGGAACATTTGATTCAGCTCAAATAAAATTCCTTTAGAACCTACCGGCCAAATCATTACCTCCTGGAGTTTAGCTACTTTTTGAAATAATGATAGTGGCACAATTTGTTCTGCTTGTTCAACCACTTCTGGTCCTACCAAGGGTTGCCCAATAACAGCAAATTTTAATTGGGGTGAATAATGAAGGTCCACCCATTTTGAATCTGTTCTTTTTCCAAGAATTATTAAACCAATCGCAGATTGATGTAACGAAAAATTACTTTCTGAACTGCCGGTGATGGGAATATCCTTCAAACCCAATTCCTTTAGCCCTTTTTGAATTCCCATCACAAGCTCATCCCATGGTTCATTTCCGCAAAAATTATGGAGAACGACACACATCGGCTGCCCGCCGGCTGCTATACATTCCATAGCCGCAACTCGAAATGAAAAATATGCAACGGTTTCGTATGGAACATGAACATGATCCTGTTCCTTCATTCCGATGGCACCGCTATTATCACAGGCAACAATTAAGGTATCTTCGTTGCCAAAGGGAACCGAAATAATATCCCTCATGATCTTCCATCTCGCTTTGATAAAGTTTTTGTGACTAAAAAGGCTAGACGTGGAATCGCAAACAACGCGATTCCAGTATTGATAATGGATCCGATTAGCAATGACGGGACTATCGCCAAGTAAAAGCCCTTATTTAACAAAAAAATAAACGGAATTGGTGCAATCAATGAATTTCCAATGATGAATAGACCAGCAGCCAAAACCTTTTTATTATTTTTATACAAGGCCGAAAATATCCAAACAAGAATCGCCATTTCAACCGCAATTAAAAAATGAAACGGTCCCAATGGAAATCCCCCAAGCATGGCTGATAACAAATGGCCTGCCGCTGCAACAATGGCTCCAGCCCAGCCGCTAAATAGGGCAGCAGCGAGCAGCGCGGGGAAAACATCCAAGGCAACACTCCCTACAACTGCGGGTATTTTTATAGCAGCACCGACGGCAGATAAAGCGGTAAGCATGGCCAACCAGCTAATTAGTTTACCTGTACGATTACTTTTCATCTTTCCGTTTTCCATCCCTGAACACCTTTGCACTGCGAATATATTCCACGTCGTTAACCTTCATGCGATAATTGATCACTCTTGCTAGTGCAAAGAAATAATCAGAGAGACGATTTAAATATTGGAGCGCTACTTCTGGTGTCTTTGCATCAGACTTTAATAGTTTTACCACCAATCTCTCGGCTCTTCTTGTTGTCGTTCTAGCAATATGAATCGATGCAGCAGGCTTCGTTCCACCAGGTAAAATAAACCTTTCCAACTCAGGTGCCTCTTCAATGTACTCATCTATTTTCTTTTCCAAATAATCGATTGAATCCTTCTGAAGCTTTAATTCCCGCTTCTCCGATACATTTGCAAGATCCCCGCCACAATCGAATAATTCATGCTGGATTTTTTCCAAATCCTCCAGAACATCGCTAAATACATTCGCATCAAGTTCTGTTATAGCTTGGCCGACGAAACAATTCACTTCATCAACGGTTCCGTATGCTTCTACCCGATTATCGTCTTTGTCTACTCTTCCACCTATAATACTGGTTTTCCCTTTGTCACCTGTTCTGGTATAAATTCTCATGGACTCCTACCCCTTTACTTTATTTGTTGGTTTATTCCATACCAAATAATATCCACTTCTTCAGCCCTTGATGCTGTATCTTGAAAGGCCCATCCTGTTACGTCACGCCATGCTCTATCATGAGTTTCTATCGGTACAATTCCTTTTGTGATATCCGTGCCGATTATTACAACTTTACGAGTTAATTTTTCTTTTTCCCATTTCAGCCAACTGTCTAGGCACTGATTCCAGATTATACGGCATTGATTCAAATCGAAATTGCCGACTAGCTTTTTCAACCATGTTTCTGCCCCTTCTAGGATAACCACATTTTGGTCGATATCCCCTAAATCTCTTGGGAGACGACAATTATGGTATGCTGACAGCCAAAGTCCGTCCTCATTTGATACCTTATATGCTTCCATTACCCAAGCGCGTTTGCCGTTAAAGGCACCTCCTGTAACAAAGTGCACCTATTTTCCCTCCCGAATGCCTCTTTTTCGAATACCAGTTCAAAACCGCGATCATGTCTTACTTCCCATTCCCAAAATGGCTTCTGTTCCGGGGCAAACCGTGACAATAATGTTCGAATGACCCCACCATGTGTAATGACTGCACAACTGCTAAGATTCTGAGTGATAACTGCGTCTGCTATTTCATCCCAGCCAACTTGAATCCGGCTGGTAAAATGCTGAAACGATTCTCCTTCTGGCGGAGAATGGTTTATGTGATCTGTTATCCAGCTTTGATATAGCGGATCGTCTTTCAAATCGCTGAAGGTCTTCCCTTCCCATTTGCCAAAATTCATTTCTCTTAAATTCTTTAATCTAATAAATTCTCTATTTGGAAACAAATTTCCCCCGGTTGTGATGCATCTTTGTATATCACTAGAAAAATAACATTCATATCTTTTCGAAGTCGATAGATGCATTGCTTCTGGACATAAAGGAGAATCATTCCAACCAAGATAGGCTTTTCTTTTATTTTCTTCGGTTAGGCCATGACGAAATAATGCAATAACCACACGGTCATCCATAGAATTAACTCAGTCCCTTCTACAGAAGCGCCTAATATATCCCCTGTAATCCCGCCAAACCATTTCATTGATTTCTGGCAGCAATAAATGAAACATCCCGCTGCGCCTAAAAACAATAAGCCAATTGGGAGAATGGTTTGTGTCCATATACCGACTAGTAAAAAATAGCCAGCCCCATATAATGGATAAATCCATAACCCTTTTAGTGTAGTCGCACTTTGAAATAATGCCCCCAAACCCTTATTATGAGCAGACTTCACTGTTAACAAAAGAACGCCCATTACAGTTTTACTTAGAAATGGGATTGTTGCGATATAGACAAAGGTTAGCCATTGTTCGTCCAGCGTGATTTCATAAATAAAAAGAAACCGGCTGCTCAATAAAATGAAAAGAGATATAACCCCAAATGCCCCTGTTCGTGGATCTTTCATAATTTCAAGTCGTTTTGCTTGATCCTGATATGAAAAATAAGCATCGCTTGCATCCATCCAGCCATCTAAATGAATCCCGCCAGTTAGTATAATGGTTGCCAGCCAAAGGAAAAAAGCCACAGCCAGATGGGAAAAAGGCGTAAATTCCATACAAACATAAAAGAGGAGGGCATAAATACACCCCTGAAATAGCCCTAACAGTGGAAAGGTTTGAACCGATCTTTTCAGATTTTCCTTTTCCATTGATATTTCTAAGGTAATTGGGATCGCTGTAAAAAATTGAAGGTTAATCAAGAACCCTTTCAAGAATCTCATCGTCCCATACTCCCCTTCAGGACCATCTCTTTAATTAAATCCCACCTTAAATGTCTTTTCATTTGCGCTGCAAGGAAATCATACCGTTTATCTTTATCGTCATGACTATTTCTGATTTCCTGTAAGGGAAGCCCTGCTCTATTCCGAATCATGTTTAGCCATAGGGTGCGCCACTCATCATTATGAAACAAATGATGCAAATAGGTTCCAATTATTTGTCCATTCTTACCATAATAGCCTTCAGATTCCCCATTCTCTAGTTTTAAAAAAGAACATCCCTTTTCCATTAAGCTCGTTTTGCCTAAGTGAATCTCGTAACCATCTAACACCTGCCCTGAACTCAAACCGGTATCTTGATGATACTCCCCTCTTAATCTAGTAGTCTCTTTTCCTTTACGAAAAGTGGTTTTGGCTGGAATCCATCCTAATCCCTTTATTGAAAAATTAGGTTTCCCCGTATCTGAACCTGCTTCATCCAAAATTTCCTCACCGAGTATTTGGTAACCCCCACATAATCCAATCGTATAACCGCCACTTTCAATATGTATCTGGATTAAATCCGCTAACCCATTTTCTTTTATTTTTCTCAAATCATGAATTGTACTTTTTGTACCTGGAATGATAATCGCGTCTGGATGTCCAAAAACTTCCTTGTCTTTGACCCAGCGAATAGAAACATCCTCTTCATAAAGAAATGGCTCCAAATCACTGTAATTTGAGATATACGGGAGTTGAATAACGGCAATGTCAAGAACACCGACTTTAGGTCGAGAAAATTGCTGTTGAATGGACAATGAATCCTCCCCATCAATCCGATGATTCTCGACAAATGGCAAGACACCTAATACGGGGATACCTGTTTTTGCTTCAAGCCACTGTATTCCCTCTTCAAATAGAGTGATATCCCCGCGGAATTTATTAATAATTACCCCTGCCACTCTTTGCCTTTCCTCCGGTTCCATAAGTTCAAGTGTGCCGACGATACTGGCAAAAACCCCGCCGCGATCGATATCGGCTACAAGGACTACAGGAACATCGGCTAGTTCTGCTGCTTTCATATTAACAAGGTCCCGCGACTTTAAGTTAATTTCTACCGGACTGCCTGCTCCTTCAATCACGACGGTCCCGTATTGTTTCTCGAGCTGGTCAAGCGCATCTTTAATGACTTCTAGGCCTTTTTCGTAAAATTGTTCCCGATAACTGCTGCCTGATAAGGTATCATAGACCGTTCCTAATAGCACAACCTCAGAATCCTGAGCCGAACGCGGTTTTAACAAAATCGGATTCATCCACTCTGTTGCATCTATTTTTGCTGCTTCCGCTTGTATCCCCTGCGCTCGTCCAATCTCTTTTCCGTCCCGGGTTACATAGGAATTGTTCGACATATTTTGCGCTTTAAACGGAGCAACCTTGATTCCCTCATTGATAAGCATACGGCATAGTGCTGTAGCAATTAAACTTTTTCCGACATCTGAGGCAGTGCCCTGAATCATGATCCCTCTCATCATCTCACTCCTTTCATCACCCTCGGAATCCCTGCTTCAACAAGATAAGCGGTATCGGCTTCCTGCACAAGTTTCTGATGAATTTGACCTAACAATTTCCCATAGGAAAAAACAAGATCATTTCTAGGAACGCAATCATATGAAACTTCATTACTGACGACAATCAGTGTCCCTGCCTGATTTCTAATCTTGGTTATCCCGGTTAGGATATTTTCTTTAACTCTATGTAAAACCGATTCATCCCAATCACTGTTTGTCGAGAATAACTCATTATTTAGTAGTGTTGTCAGGCAATCTAACACGATAATATCCGTTTCAGCAAAACGGTTGGAGAGAGTTCCAATTTGCACAGGCTGTTCTATTGTTTTCCAGCCGTATCCAGCTTCTAACCGATTGCACTTATGAATATGGATTCTCTCCTTCATCTCTTGGTCTGACGGAACTCCTGTTGCCAGGTAATGAAGCTGTCCTCCTGTTTTGCAACTCATGTCCACCGCCAATTTTTCTGCAAAACTGCTTTTTCCGCTTCTAACCCCGCCAGTTATAAAAATTAAGGATGAGTGGCCCGCCATTCGCTCAACACCTCTATTAGCCGATTGTTTTCCTCTTGACTTCTAATCGCAAAGCGAAGCCATTTACCATCTAAACCGAGAAAATTATAAGTATGACGTGGAATGATTCCTCTTTTTAAGAGAAATTGAAATAATGGAAATTGATCTTGGCTAAAAGGATCTTTTAATAAATAATAATTTACTTTCGAGGATGAAAAGGTAAATTCCTGTTGTTTAAAGAAAGTAAATAACCGCTGCCGTTCATGCTGAATGTAGCTTTGTGTCTGTTTAATAAAGGAATCATCTTGCAGACAGATTTCACCTGCAATTAAAGCAATGGCATTCGTACTCCAATGGGATTGGAGGCTGCTTAGTCGTGCAACCATATTTGGCTGGGCTGCCAAATACCCTAGACGAATCCCCGGGATTGCGTACATTTTGGTCAAAGACCGAATAATTATGAAATTTGAAAACCTGTTTATGTAAGGAAGAACAGAATCGTACTCAATCAAAAAATCATAAAAGGCTTCATCTAGAAGTACAAGGCAATCATGCTTTTCACTTTCTTCCAAGATTGATAGGATGGTAGCTGCCGAAAACTGGATTCCAGTGGGATTGCTGGGACTACACAAAAATAGGGCATCTGCATTCACAAGTTGTCCTCGTAGTTCATCTAGATTTAACTCAAAGTCATGCTCGATTAATTGATAATGAGATACCTCACAATTATTGGCACGACAAGCGGTTTCATATTCCGAGAATGCCGGCTGTACCAATAATACTTTTTTACCAGCTAGCATTCTAGCAACGATTGTGATGAGCTCCGAACCGCCATTTCCAATTAATATAGAGTTAACGCTGATTTGTTCTTTTCTGGCAATAATCGTCTTTAGTTTTATTGCATAGGGATCAGGGTAAACCATTACTTCCTGATAGATTTCAGGCCACTTATCTTTTAGCTGTTGAGGAGGTCCAAGCGGGTTGATATTGGCACTAAAATCAATATATTGCTGAGGGAGGGAGAGTCCCAGCGATTCATAAAGGTACTGTGGATTGGATCCATGTGAAGGCAACATCAAAAGCCATTCCTCCTATCCATAAAAATAGTAAAAAGAAAAAAACGGTTTTGCCTAGAATGGCATTAGCCTTGATAATATGTTCGGCTTGAATTGGCTCAATCAGGTCGCCCATTTTTGCCCTGTTGGAAACAATTCCCTTATAATAGTTGATTCCGCCAAGTTGTATCCCTAAAATGGCCGCAACAGCTGCTTCTCCCCAGCCGCTGTTCGGACTGGGATGCTTATTGGCATCACGAAACATAATCGTCCAAGTTTGATGATAGCTTTTATTAATAGGACGGTTTCCTAGCAGCATGATCATTCCAGTTAACCGGCTCGGAAGCCAATTCATCACATCATCCCATTTTGCTGAAGCCCAGCCAAACTCTTTATACCGCTCACTCATATGCCCTACCATCGAATCGCAAGTATTCGTTGCTCTATAAACCATTGCCAATGGTGCACCGCCAATCAGTGCCCACATCATAGGGGCCGTTACCCCATCACTCGTATTTTCTGCCACTGTTTCGATAGCACCGCGTGCAAGTTCTCCTTCACATAAGGAATCAGTGTCCCGGCCAACGATATAGGACAGTTTCTTTCTTGCTTCTTCCAAATTGCCTTTATTTAAAGGATGGTAAACATCAAGAGATGCTTCCTTTAAGCTCTTTTGGGCAATGGTAGAAGTGATCATCACACTTTCTACAAAGATTCCCACATAAGGGTGAATCTTGTATCCTATTATGACCAGTGCCAACGCAACTAAAAAGACAAGAAATAGAATGAAAAGGAGCATCACTACCCCTTTTAATTTTTTATGCTCCCCTGTATTCCATCGTTTTTCTAAAAAGGCAATCATTCGGCCAATCCATCTAACTGGATGCGGCCAATTCGGAGGATCCCCTATAAGCAAGTCGAGCATATAAGCAATCGTGATCGACACTAAATGATAAATAATCATGTTTTTTTCCTCATACGAGATTTTTGAATCGCATCTGTCGTACACTGATAAACCGCTTTGCTGAGAAGCTTTCCTAACGGAGTGATCGTTCCCGCATATTCTAAAACTTTACCGGTTTGGGTAGCCGCAATTAAGATACTATCTGTCGAGGTACCTGTCGCAATCGTTCCCGTGACTTGATCCAATATTTCTAAATCATGCAAAGTCTTTACTTTCGCTTCCGTTGCCGTCATGATAGATTGGATAAAGGCCTCCTCAGTCAGCTCAGCATTTATAAAAATCCAGGTATTAATGGTGCCTGGCACCAATTCGGAAGAATGCATTTCACTTTTGGAGGCGTCAATAGCATTGCCAACTCCAGCCGTCACAACTACAAAAAGGGAAAAATCGTCATGTTCGAACGATTTCCATTCCACATCATCTAGCACAACAGCCGTCATCATTCCTACTGTTTCCGATGGTTCAAATCCCTTTGATTTTAAGAATGCAGCCATTTCCAAAAGATGATCACTGCAGTCATAATTTTTATTAACATGGCGGTTCACAAATGTTTGATGCCAGCCCGTGCCTGAACCAATGACTCCTGAAGACATGGTTCTCAAGGGGATCGGTGACGTTAATCTAATTAGTTCATCTGAAACATCCAACATCGTTTCATTAATAACTGTTTTTCCCGGCTTACGATATTTTTCCGGTAAAAGCACCATTTGCGGCGCGGCCACTTTTGGATGGGGATGCTTTTGTATATTTGTATGATAGACAAGCTTGATTCTATCTTCCCTAAGGACCTCATTCGGAATATGGTCAATATTGATGGTCCCATTTTCAAGAAGAAGCAAACGGTCGCAATAGAGTCCCGCAAGGTTCAAATCATGGAAAATAGAAATAACGGTTAATCCATTTTCAGTTGTCCATTTTTTTAACAGGTCCAGTAACTCCTTTTGATAAGATAAATCCAAATGGTTTGTCGGTTCATCTAAAAGAAGGATTTCAGGCTCCTGGGCAAGTGCTTGGGCAAGAAATACCCTTTGTTTTTCCCCACCAGATAGCTGCTGAATATTCTTATCTTGAAAAGCATCAACACCGACCTGCTTCATGACTTTCTGTACGACCTCTTCATCCTGATGACTCCAAGTTTGAAACAATCCATGCTGATGGGCATAACGACCTAGAGAAACGGTGTCTTTAACGGTGTACGAAAACGATTGTGAAGAATGCTGAGACAGGACGGCAATCATTTGGGCTAGCTGTTTTGCCTTATATTCTTGAAGCCGCTTTCCACCGATGACAATCTCACCTTTTTGGATTGGCAAAATTCCACTCAGCATTTTTAAAAGGGTCGTTTTCCCACTTCCATTAGGGCCTAGTACTCCGAACAACTCCCCTTTCTTCACTTCAAAAGAAATGTCCTTCAGAACTGCTTCTCCAGTGTATCCACCAGAAAGCTGATGAACTGTTAGCATTTATTCACCACTTCTTTCCATTCTTTTTCTATGTAACAAGATCATTGCAAACCCTGGTGCTCCAATTAACGCAGTTATCACTCCTATAGGTAATTCGCTAGGGGATATGATTGTTCGTGAAATCAGGTCAGCGAGAATTAAAAATGCACTTCCGGTTAGGATGGAAAGTGGGAGTAGAAACTTATGGTCAGGTCCCCATAACAATCTAGTTAAATGTGGGATTACGAGGCCTACAAAACCTATCGTCCCAGATACAGCAACCGCTGATCCTGTTAGAATCGAACCGGCAGTCAGAATAACCAGCTTTCTCTTCTGAACATTAACCCCTAAATGCTGTGCTCTTTCCTCTCCAAAAGACATAGCATTTAATTCTTTGGCATTCATCATTAGGATTGCCGACCCAAGAATGAAAAACGGCAGGATGATTTTTATGTAAGCCCAGCCCCTCATCGAAACACTACCTAGAAGCCAGCCGATGATTTGTCTTAATTCATCGCCCGTCAGCGCAATCATTAAAGAAATGAGCGCTCCTAAAAATGAGCTAAAAATGATTCCCGTTAAAATAATCGTTTCTACTCGCATAGAGGGTTCCATTTTACGGGCGAATGTAAGGACTAATATTATGGTAAAAAAGGAGAATAGGATACTAAGGACTGGCAAAGTAAAGAAACCAATTAAAGGTATGGATAAGTGAAAGAATAATGTCATTACTGCGCCCAACGATGCCCCTGATGATACACCTAATGTATAAGGGTCCGCTAATGGATTTTTTAGCAATCCTTGAAAGGCTGCTCCTGCAATCGCAAGAGCAGCTCCAACTAGACCAGATAAGATGACTCTGGGTAAACGAATATTGAAGACTATACTAGTAAACATCGGATCAATTTCCATATGTAAACCTGTCAGCTTAACCGTGATTATTTTCGCAATGGTTAAAATCGGCACCGAAACAGATCCAATGGAGATGCCTAACAAAATCGAGATTAGAAGGAAAACTCCTGACACACAAAAGGCAAAATACTTATTATTTAAAAATTTCCGGATAGATAGCCTTTGCAAGTTCCTCTACTCCTTCAACTATCCTTGGACCTGAGCGGGTCACACGGTCCGAATCGACTTCGATTACTTGCTTGTTTTTAATTGCATTGACACTTTCCCAGCCTTTTCGGCTTAATACCTGATCTGAGGCATTTTTCACATAGTATCCATATGTAGTAATAATCGTATCTGGATTTCGTTTAATCATCGCTTCCTGATCAATTTTAATCCAGCCTTCTTGATCATTTACGATATTTTCTGCATGAATCGTACTAAGCATATCATTCATAAATGTATTGTTCCCAGGTGAATAAATTTCCGGTGCTGGTGAAACTTCAACAAGGACTTTTTTCTTTTCTTTAATTTTCTCTGCTTTTGCTTTGATTTCGGCCAATTTATCCTTCATGCCTTTAATCATTTCATCCGCTTTCTTTTTCTCGCCAGAAGCAATTCCGATCATTTCAATGGAATCATACACCTGTTCAAAATTTTGGGCATCATTGACAACTACCACCTGGATTCCAGCATCTTTCAATTGTTTAATCCCATCCTGGGAATTATGGGCTGTCGAAGCATGGGCTAGAACTAAATCTGGCTGTAGGGAGATAATTTTTTCTAAATTAATTTCCTGTCCGCCAATTTTCTCCTTTTTTGTGGCTTCTTCTGGGTAATTGTCGAAGTCAGAAACACCGACCACTTCTTTACCAAGACCTAAAGCAAAAGCAATTTCCGTATTACTTGGCATTAATGAGACAATCTTTTCGGGTTTCTTTTCGATAATAACTTTATTTTTTAATGCATCTGTTACGGTTACTGGAAATGCGACTTCCTCTGATTTCTTCACTACATCCGTTTTGTTTTCCTCTTTGCCCTGTTCCTTCTGTTCAGCACAGCCAGCTAGAACCCCTAACGATAATAATATTACGACCAAAATCGAATACAGTTTTTTCATATTCATTCCCCTTAAACTTATTATAATGAATTCTTTTAACAAAAAATAACTTTCGCTTACGCCTAAGCTTTGCTTCCTCTGATACACAAAAAAACATCCCCAGTCATTGAGGATGTTGGTATGATTAGTATAATTACTTCCATTAAGTAACAGAGACTAGTCGTCCACACCTCCCTATCCTCGTAGGTTTATTGGCGTATGAAAAGATAGGCAGGTTTCCTGGCTCATGGTTCAAGCGCTCCCTATGTCTTCCCATCGATTGACAGTGACTTTCTATAGGTTGCTCCCATTTACAGTGGCGGGACCGCGTTGGCTTTTAACCAACTTCCCTTTTAAGTTATCATCTTAAAAAAAGATTGTAACACCTAAATTTATGAATATTTTTTGTTAGTTATGATTATAAGGAAAGATTAATAAAATGTATATGTTTTTTTGCAATAACTTTAATTAATCACCATGAAAATGGTAATTTATGCTTCAATTGTTCTGCATAAATTAGCCATCTCAATAGCTCCAGCAGCCGCTTCCCAGCCTTTATTGCCAGCCTTTGTACCAGCTCGTTCAATAGCTTGTTCAATCGAATCGGTTGTTAATACGCCAAAAATAACTGGAATGCCGCTATCTAAAGTTATACGCGAAACACCCTTTGCCACTTCATTACAAACATAGTCAAAATGTGGAGTAGAACCGCGAATAACGGTACCTAGTGTGATAACCGCATCATATTTTTTGCTTGCCGCCATTTTTTTAGCAATTAACGGAATCTCGAATGCTCCTGGGACCCAAGCTACGTCTACATCAGATTCGCTGACACCATGACGTTTTAATGCATCTTGTGCTCCACTTAATAATTTACTGGTAATAAACTCATTAAACCGTCCGACAACGATTCCAATTTTCAATCCTGATCCGACTAAATTTCCTTCAAACATATGTCCCATGCTAATTCCTCCAATGATTTATTTTTATTTCTGCTCTTTAAAAATGAAAAAGATGCCCCAGTTTATCATGCTTTGTTTTTAAATACTGAGCATTTTCTTTTCTCATTTCCATTTGCAGTGGAACTCTTTCAACAACCTCAAGGTCATAACCTTTTAGCCCTTTTATTTTACGGGGGTTATTCGTTAACAGCTTCATTTTTCTAATTCCGAGATCTCTTAAAATTTGTGCCCCGATGCCATATTCACGTAAATCAGCGTCAAAGCCTAGTTTTTCATTTGCCTCAACTGTATCATAGCCTTCTTCTTGAAGTTTATAGGCTTTAAGTTTATTAAGTAAGCCAATTCCTCGGCCTTCCTGACGCATGTACAAAAGAACCCCATTTCCAGCTTGTTCAATTTGACTTAATGCCGCATGCAACTGTGGTCCGCAGTCACAGCGGTAGGATCCGAAAACATCCCCAGTCAAGCACTCTGAATGCACTCGAACTAGGACAGGTTTTTCAGGGTCAATTTGACCCTTGACTAACGCAATATGCTCTCTATGATCGATGACATTTGTGTAACCGACCGCCCTAAAGTCACCATATTCCGTAGGCAAACTAATTTCAACTTCACGGTTAATTAGATTATCTTTTTTGTTTCGGTATTCAATTAAGTCTTTGATTGTAATCATTTTCACGTTAAGTTGATCGGCAATTTTCCGAAGCTGCGGCACGCGCGCCATCGTTCCGTCCTCATTCATAATTTCGCAAATGACTCCGGCCGGTTTTGCGCCGCAAAGTCTCGCAAGATCAACTGCCGCTTCTGTATGGCCTGTTCTCCTGAGGACTCCGCCCTTTTTAGCGATGAGTGGAAAAATATGTCCCGGCCGTTTAAAATCAGCAGGTTTTGATTCTGGATCCAGCATACTAAGGACAGTTGCTGAACGCTCAAATGCCGAAATACCAGTAGTTGAAAATTTGTGATCAACGCTTACCGTAAAGGCGGTGCCATGTGGGTCCGTGTTTTTTGAAACCATCGGAAATAACTCTAGCTTTTGCGCTATCTCTTCTTCGATTGGAACGCAGATGAGTCCTCTACCATGAGTAGCCATAAGATTAATGACGTCCGGTGTTGCGTATTCAGCGAGAGAAATAAAATCCCCTTCATTTTCCCGATCCTCGTCATCACAAACAATAATAACCTTACCTTCTTTTAAATCGGATAAAGCTGCTTCTATCGTATCAAACACGGCAAATCCCTCCTAGAAAAACCCGTTTTCTTCCAAATATTTTGCAGTGATTCCCTCACTACTTTTTTGCTGCTTATTATTTTTCATTCCATTAATAAAGTGTCCCACATACTTCCCAATCATGTCGCATTCCAAGTTAACAATATCCCCTGACCCTTTTTGCCCCAAAATGGATTCACCTAGAGTATGAGGGATTAAGGATAATGTAAAACCATTCTCGGAAACTGCAAAGACGGTAAGACTTGTCCCGTCAATGGCTATTGACCCTTTTACAATCACGTATCTCATTAATTCATGGTCAGCCTCAATTTCATAATAAACAGCATTTTCAATGGCTTTCTTGCTCTTGATAATCCCCGTTCCATCGATATGACCTGAAACAAAATGACCTCCAAACCTTCCTCCCGCGGCCATTGCCCTTTCAAGGTTGACCTTTGAACCACGTTTTACCATATTTAAACTCGATGCCTTAACGGTTTCTGGCATCACGTCAACAGTAAAGCGATTGCCAGTAAAAGAGGTTACAGTAAGGCACACCCCGTTAACCGCAATACTGTCACCAAGATGGACGTCCTCAAGGATTCTTCTCGACTCAATGGTAAGAACAAAGGACTCACCCGTCCGCTGGATATTCGAAATTGTCCCTATTTCTTCAACGATTCCGGTAAACATAACGACTTCTCCTTTATAAAGGAATAAAAAAGACCCTGAAGTTAATCGCTTCAGGGTCACTTTAATGACAATAGGAAAGTAAGGCTTAGAATTAGGCAGATTTCACCCTATTCATAATCCTGTTTTTTCCTTCTCCCATCCAGACTTTAACTGTCGGCCCTGGAATTTCACCAGATCCACCGCTTAACTTAACGTTAATCGGGTCACGGACTAAGAAGCATTGCTTCATCACCGCCGGTTAGGAATTTCACCTTACCCCGAAGGAATTATTAAAATATACCTTTAATAGTAGTATACTTTAATCCAAGAGTAAAGGAAAAGCACTCCTATTATCAGAAATATTCTGGATTGGCCTTTTATTTTCAAAAGGTCTTTACAGGTAAATAGATATCAAAATGTAGATTTCCAATACCATTCTGCTGTTTATGCTCTTCTTTGTAGACTTCCAAACTTAACGCATGATGATCCAGTTCATACCCGTACTCTTCCATCCATAAAAACAGTTGATGGTATGTATTTTCGACTTCCTCAGGTTTGCCCTTATGAGTCCCGACCACATAATTTTTCCTTGGAATCGTAAATCCAACCATACCTTCAGGAATTTCATCAATCTTTTCGACAGGTTTTGTTACATAGTAGGTAATCTCTGTTTCCCTGCTATGAAACGGAGCAATGAATACTGGCTCCTCTGTCTGATGGGATATCTCACTTAATCGATTCTCCATTACCTTAAAAAGATTTGGAATGTTATGTGTTTCAGAGTATGTGCCATTCCAAGAAATCCCAACCACTTTCAGTTCCTCTTTTTCTACGACTTGGATACCCAAGCTTATCCCCCCTTTAAAACATCATATTACTAATATTCTAAATTTATCACTCAAATTCCTTCTGAAATAATTCGACTAATATAATATTTTTTAAAAATTACCAATTAAAAAACAACCAAAATAATAGGTTGTTTTAACAATAAATTATTTCAATATATCTTGAGAAATATTAAAAACATTCCATAGGAACGTAGCATAGATAGCCGAAAGAATCCATGCCAGCCAGGGTTTCCAATAATGAACGGCTAAAACAGAGAACATAACAAAGCTAAAAAAAGTAGACCAGCCTAAATTCCAGCCATTTTTATGAACCATCGCTCCCAATTTCAAATCAGTGAATTCGTTAATGGTATAAACAAGCGTCCACACTGATATATGAAGAATTTTTTTCCAAGCCGCCTTAGGCATATGACCTAGAAAAATGCTAATGGTCACAGGATATTTTATTAACATAACTAAAAAAGCGATATGAGTGTGTTTTGCCCATAATTTATCGCTTCCAATTGGCACGTATTCCCACATGCTATGCTTAAAGAATAAAAACTGATACACTAAATCCCCAACCATCAGGAAAAGAAATGTAGGGTAATAAGCACTCCAATTTTTCCAATCCCCCCATTTAATCGCTGAAAAAATAAAAATGGCTCCATACATCACATTCAGATTCACATGGTTGCTCCTTCTCTCGCTAATTATCCATATTTTTTCCAATCTATTGGAAAATATTAAATAAAAAAAAACAGAGGAACACAAATTCCTCTGATCATTAATTTCCAACTTCAACCACAAAAATTGTAAAGTTGAATTTTTAATATATGAAAAAATAGATTATACTGTATTTATCACCATTAATAGGAGGCAATTATGTCTGAATCCAATCAAGAAACACCAAAAAAGAAAATTAGCTTACAGGAAGCCATGAAACAACAGTTGGAGAACAAAAAGAACAAAGCAGCCGCCGGAAATACGAATATGAATGGCTCTCAAGCAACGAAAAAACTAAGTAGCCAGCAAACGAAAAAAGTTAGCAATTCACGCAGGAAAATGGGCGTCTAATAAAAGACAAATTGGTAAAAGAAAAACAGACCCAGGAATAACCTGGGTCTGTTTTTTCATGTCACTTATGATTTACGGACGTTTACCGCTTGTGGTCCACGTTGTCCATTTTCGATTTCAAACGTAACCTCTTGACCTTCATCTAAGGTTTTGTAACCCTCACCTTGAATCGCTGAGAAATGAACGAATACATCATCTCCGCCATCGCGCTCAATGAATCCAAAACCTTTTTCACCGTTAAACCATTTAACTTTACCTGTTTCCATTTCTTTGTAGCCTCCTAGCATGTAGCCATAACATAATTTTGCAAAATATACTTGCTTGATTATTTTTACCAAACCTTTTTCTTCCTATACCAGCCTTTTAGAAATTTTTTTAAATTTTAATGGACCCATTTACGTATAGCTTTGGCCACTCCATCTTCTTGGTTTGTAGCGGTAATCCAGTCGGCAGCCTCCTTCAATGTATCCTGGGCATTTCCCATTGCCACACCAAGACCCGCCTCGGTAATCATCGCTAAATCATTAAGACTATCTCCAACTGCCATGACTTGTTTCATTTTAATGCCTAAACGCTCACAAACAATTTTAAGCCCTTTAGCTTTATTTATTCCTACTGCATTTACTTCGATATTCTTTAAGGTTGAATTACTCAATTCAAATTCGCCTTTTGCCTGTAATTCTTTTTTAATGAGCTCTCTTGTATCATCATCATCAATATTAAAGCCAAATTTAAGCCATTCTTTCGTATGTAGATCCTCAGGCAATTCATCGTGCCAATTGCGTTCCGTGCTGATTGCCCAAAATTTTGTCTTATGTTGTTTTGAAAGCTCCCACATCCACTCGATGAGCTCCGATTTCACAAGATTTCTTTCCACTAATTCCCGATTTTCGTCCCATATTTCACTTCCATTTACGGTAACTAAATAAGATGTGAGTTCAAGTGAATCTGCATGTTCACGGCTGGTTAGTAGTGATCGTCCAGTGCTTAACACAACAATTACACCTTTTTCTTGCGCTTCTTTAATTGCCTCTCGGTTTTCATCTGATATTTTTCCTTTATCATTTAAAAGGGTTCCGTCCATATCGAGTGCAATCAGTTTAATATCAATATCCATTGTAAAGTAAGTATCTCCTTTCAATTGGGTTTATTTTTAAGTAAACACTTTTTAGGAAAAAAAATCAAAAAACTGCGACTACATCGCAGCTTTTGTTTATTGCTGGTATTGGACACGATGGAGATTGGCAAAAATACCGCCTTGCTCAATCAGTTCATCATGACGGCCATCTTCAGCAATTCCTTCTTCTGTAACGACGATAATTCGGTCAGAATTCCGAATGGTGGCCAGCCTGTGAGCAATAATAAGAGTGGTTCGATTCCGGGCAAGTTCAGTCAAGGCTTCTTGAATGACCAATTCAGTCTCGGTATCAAGCGCGGAGGTTGCTTCATCCAATATTAAAATGGGTGGATTTTTCAAAAACATCCTGGCAATTGCAATACGTTGTTTTTGACCGCCGGAAAGCTTAAGACCTCTTTCACCAATTTGTGTTTCATAACCATCCGGTAATGAGGCAATAAACTTTTCAAGATGGGCACGGCGGGCTGCTTCGGCAATTTCATCATTCGAAGCATCTTGTTTCCCATAGGCTATATTCTCACGAAGTGTTCCTGTAAATAAGAACACATCCTGTTGAACCATTCCAATTTGCGCACGTAATGACTTTTTCGTCATATCACGAATATTAATCCCATCGATGAAAATTCCGCCTTCGTTTACATCATAGAACCGAGGAATCAATGAGCAAATCGTCGTCTTCCCAGCACCCGACGGGCCGACAAACGCTACTGTTTCACCAGCATGAATATCGAGGTTAATTTTTTCTAGCACCGATTTATGCTTGTCATAGCGAAAAGTCACGTCATTAAAAATAATATTTCCTTTAAGGGAAGCAACTTCCACGGCTTGTTCCGTATCCTTGACATCCGGCTCCGCATCGATTAACTCGATAAACCGTTTAAATCCAGCCATCCCTTTTGGATACAATTCCATAATGGCACTGATTTTATCGATTGGTTTGAAAAGTACATTCACATAAAGGACAAATCCAACTAATTCCCCATATGAAAGTTGACCTGAAAAACTAAGCCACGCACCGTACACTAAAACGATGATTGTAATAAGTCTTGTCATCATGTAAATGCCGGAAATACTGAAGGACATAACACGGTATCCACCAAGCTTCGCTTCACGGAATTTGTGGTTATTTTTTCTAAATCTAGCAATCTCAAATTCTTCATTTGTAAAGGATTGGACCACTCGGCTCCCAGAAACACTATCCTCAACTCGGGCGTTAACATCCGCAATGCTCGAATACATTTGTCCCCATGCTTTATTCATTTTTAAATTACAAACAACTACCAAGACAATTAATAATGGTAGTACCAAAATTGCAACTAGCGCCAGTTTTACGTTTATGGTAAGCATGATCCAAAATGCTCCGATGAATGTCATCACCGCAATAAAGACATCTTCAGGCCCATGATGGGCAAGTTCCCCAAGATCAAATAAATCGTTCGTAATCCGGCTCATAATATGACCGGTTTTCGTATTGTCAAAAAAGCGAAACGACTGTTTTTGCACATGCTCAAACAGTTCTTGTCTCATATCGGTTTCAATATTGATCCCAAGCTTATGTCCCCAATAATTGACTACAAATTGCAGAAAAGTGCTTAATAAATATACAAGGAACAGTCCAATGCTTACAGAAACAATAGCTGGCCATTCACCTCCTGGCAAAAGAACATCAATAAACCACTTCACCGCCAGTGGAAAAGCTAATTCAAGCATGGCAACCACCACTGCACTGCTGAAGTCTAAGATAAATAGCTTTTTGTGAGGTAAATAATAAGAAAAGAACCGCCGAATCATATCATTCTCCTTTTATCTAGGCTCAGTTAAATGACATTGTTGATTTTTAACACTGTTGATTGGAGCGGAAGGCGCGAAGACTCCTGCGGGAGTACGGGGCAGGGGAGACCCCGCAGGAGCGAAGTGACGAGGAGGCTCCCCTGCACGCCCGCGAACCGCTCGCGCCTGGAGCGCAAATCAACAACCAAGTTTCACAGAGCCTTTATATAAAGTAGCAATAATAGGATTATATGAAAAATATATGCACAATTTCAAGTTTTTTGAAAATAAGCATAATAAAAAAAACACCTGGATACATCCAAGTGTTCTTCAATTTTAGTGATGATGGTGATGACTGCCTTTAGAAGGGTTGGTAATAACCCATTCCTCTTTCGGGACTTGGAAGTATTGAATCCATATTCCATCCAAGTTCTCATCGTTTTTATCAAGAATAAAATCAATATCCTTGTCGGTTTTAACCACTTCATCATTATCGGTCGGTGTATCCATCATCAAATCATAATGTGCGTGGTCCCCATGAATACTGGTGACGTAAATACGAAACATTTTACCCTCTGCATTTTCCTCGGCTAACATTTTTTTCAAAGCTTTTGCGGCAATTCGATTAATTTTGACTTTCATTCAATGCTCTCCTCTTTCTATGTAGTCATTTACATTATCCCATTAATATACTAAAATAGACAATTTTCAAGTGAAAATCCCACGAAATTATCGTGTCCAATGGCTTGTGACAATTAAATTCCAAGCAATTCCCTATTTAGTATTTTAAATCCTTAACAAATTTGTCACAACTTTTTTCAAAAACCTATATAAACCTTATAGACGAATTGTTAATATTGTGGAGAAGTAGTGAACACCACAAATTAATATTAGATGATAATAAATTTAATTTGAGGTAATACTTGTATTTTTGAAAAAATCGCGTTATCCTATTGAAGTTTGTGAATGAATTCACGAAGACATTGTGGAAAAATGAACAATTTGCCTGAGAGGAGCTTTAAAATGTTTAAAAAGGGTTATTTAATCCCACTTCTAGCATTCCTGCCTGTATTACTTTTAAGCGGCTGTAACAGCAAAATGGTTGTCTTTGACCCAAAAGGTCCTGCTGCTAGAGACATTCTTGACTTGATTAACTGGTCACTCGTATTTATGCTGATTGTTGTCGTCGTGGTTTTTGGTTTATTTGGGTATATCATTTGGAAATACCGTGCAACACCAAAGAATAAAGACTATGTCCCGCCTGAAGAACACGGCAGCACAAAGTTAGAAATTGTTTGGACAGTGATCCCGATTTTGATTGTAATTGCCTTAACTATCCCCACTGTAAAGACGATTTATAAACTTGAAAAAGTGCCTCAAGGCTATGAAGATAAAAAACCAATTACTATCAATGTCACTTCCGCAGACTGGAAATGGATTTTCAGCTATCCTGAACAAGGCATTGAAACCGTGAACTATGTCAACATTCCTGCCGGTACACCGGTAAAGTTTAAATTAACTTCTGCCGGAACTATGCAGTCTTTCTGGGTACCAGCACTTGGCGGACAAAAATACACGATGAATAAGATGGAAACAGAGCTTTACCTCACTGCTGATCAACCTGGCGAATTTTTAGGAAGAAATACCAACTTTAACGGTAGAGGCTATGCTGATATGGAATTTACCGTGGAAGCAAAATCCTCCAAAGAATTTGAAAAATGGGTTAAAGACGTAAAGGCAAGTGCTCCAAAGTTAACAGAGAAAAAATATAATGAGCTATTAAAGCCAACTCATTTAGGTAGAGAAACATTTATCGGAACTCACTTAGCATGGGTTGACCATGGAAAGATGAATTCAAAAACGTATACGAATCCGGAGCTATACAAAGTACACGGAGTCCAAGGTAAGATTTTTGAAGAAAAACAGACCGACAAAAACTCTATGGACATGAAAGGCATGGACATGACTGAATCTAACGGAGGTGAGCAGCATGGGAATTAATTGGCATGACTTTTTCATTGTTGGGAATCCATTAATCCTAGGTTCTCAGATTGCTATAGTTCTAACGATGGTTGGTATTGTAGCTGGAATAACCTATTTAAAGAAATGGCAATGGCTATGGCGCGAATGGCTGACAACGGTTGACCATAAACGAATTGGGATTATGTACATTCTTTCAGGAGTTTTGATGTTCTTCCGTGGCGGCGTTGACGGACTATTAATGAAGGCCCAAACATCTCGTCCTGAAATGAAATTTTTAGATGCACAGCACTATAATGAAATTTTCACCACTCATGGTGTTATCATGATTTTGTTTGCGGCGATGCCATTATTAATTGGATTAATGAACGTGGTAATTCCACTGCAAATTGGTGCACGTGACGTTGCCTTTCCTCAATTAAATGCCCTTAGCTTTTGGTTATTCTTTAGCGGAGCAATGCTCTTTAATATTTCGTTTGTTATTGGTGGTTCTCCAGACGCTGGCTGGACGGTTTACTTCCCTCTTGCTGGTAAAGAATTTACTCCTGGGATTGGGAATAACTATTATGCGATTGCCCTGCAAATTGCCGGGATTGGTACTTTGATGACGGGAATAAACTTCATCGTCACGATTTTAAAGATGCGTACAAAAGGCATGACCTTAATGAGAATGCCAATGTTTACATGGACTTCTTTCATTGCGTCAGTCATTATTGTGGCATCGTTCCCTATTTTCACAGTTGCTCTTGCGTTGATGACATTTGACCGTATTTTTGGTACCCACTTCTTTACGCTTAGCGGCGGAGGAATGGATATGATGTGGGCGAACTTGTTCTGGCTATGGGGTCATCCTGAAGTATATATTGTTGTACTCCCTGCTTTCGGGATGTTCTCTGAGGTTATTTCAACCTTTTCCCGTAAAAGGTTGTTTGGATATAATTCCATGGTATTTTCCATCGTCGGAATTGCGTTTTTAAGTATGCTGGTTTGGGTGCACCACTTCTTTACAATGGGTGCGGGACCTGCTGTTAACTCCGTTTTCTCGATTACAACGATGATGATTGCGATTCCCACTGGTGTTAAAATGTTTAACTGGCTGTTCACCATGCGAAAAGGCCGAATTGAGTTAACGACGGCAATGCTATGGGCACTTGCATTCATACCATGTTTTGTCATCGGTGGTGTTACCGGTGTTATGCTGGCAATGGGTGCCGCCGATTATCAATACCATAACACCCTATTCCTTGTGGCCCACTTCCACTATGTGTTAATACCTGGCGTTGTATTTGCCGTATTTGCGGGTCTTTACTACTGGTGGCCAAAAATGTTTGGTCACATGCTAAATGAAAAAATTGGAAAAGTTCATTTCTGGTTCTTTACGATTGGCTTTAACTTAACGTTTATGCCAATGTTCTTCTTGGGATTAGATGGAGCTGTTAGACGTTCTTATACCTATTCCGCTGAATCTGGTTATGCTCCACTATTCTTATTGTCAGCGATTGGTGCAGTTATTTTAGCGATTGGCTTTGGAGCCCTTTGCTATAACATTTACTGGAGTGCAAGATATGCAGACCGTAATATCTCGAACGATCCATGGGATGCAAGAACACTTGAGTGGGCTACTGCTTCACCTGTTCAATTCTATAACTTTGCAAAACTTCCAGAAGTGAAATCGATTGATGCTTTCTGGTATATGAAAAAACACAATGAAGGGCTAACCTTAAAAGATGAAGAAGTAGAAGAAATTCATATGCCAAGCAATTCAGGTCTTCCGTTTTATATGGGTGTTGTTTTTGGAATTACTGGATTCCTCTTGGTTTTCGAATGGAAGCTTGCCGCTCTAGTAGCGACTATCGGTATTCTTGTTGGTTTGATTATCCGTTCATTTGATTACAATGATGGATTCCATGTACATGTCGATGAGATCAAGAAAACAGAAAAGGCATGGAGAAGTGTGAATAAAGGGGTGAAAAACCATGTCAGCTAACGTCAATACTGCACTGCCACTTGAATATCAAACAGAACAAAACAGAATGAATATTTTGGGCTTCTGGATTTTCTTAGGGGCCGAAATCATCCTATTTGGAACACTATTCGCTGTCTTTTCAGTACTGAATGCCCGCTATGCTGGCGGGCCTACTCCTAAGGATCTTTTTGAAATTAAGGATGTCATGGTAGAAACCATCCTTCTGTTAACGAGCAGTTTCACTTGTGGTCTTGCAATCTATGAAATGCGCCGCGGAAACCGTAATGGTTTACTACTTTGGTTCATCATCACACTCTTACTTGGAGCAGGATTTGTCTTCATGGAAGTAACAGAATTCATTCATTATGTCCACGAAGGTGCAACGATGCAGACTAGTGCTTTCTTATCAAGCTTCTTTGTTCTGCTTGGTACACATGGTCTTCACGTTTCCATGGGGATTGGCTGGGCAACGATGGTTATCATCCAAATTTTCCAACGCGGATTAACACCTGTAACAGCACGTAAAACATTTATAATCGGTTTATACTGGCACTTCTTAGACGTAGTATGGATCTTCATTTTTACATTTGTGTATTTAGCAAGGATGGTGGCGTAGAATGGCGAAAAATACAAAAGGATTCCCTATCACACATGTAGTAGGTTTTATCATGTCGTTGGTGCTTACTTTTGCAGCCCTTGGCGTTGCCATAAAAACTAACCTTCCCTTTAAAACAATCCTTTGGATTATTGGGTCACTTGCTGTTATCCAAGCAGGTCTTCAACTATACATGTTCATGCATATGAACGAAGGCGAAGACGGAAAGTCTCAAGTAATCAACGTTGCTTACGGCTTCTTCATCGCAATTGTAACCGTTGCTGGATCTATCTGGGTTATGTCTTTCGGGATGTAAATAGAAAAGCTCCAGCGCCTTGACCAGCCCCGACAAGCATAAGACGCTCCCAAAAGGAAGGCGTTTTTTGCCTTCATTTTGGGAGTGGCTTAGACCTCGAGGGGCTTGGCGCTGGAGATGGACAAAAATATAGGGTGTCAGGCACCATGTGAAAATTTCACAATGGTGCCTGACACCCTCTTTTTATTTAGGCGTTCGTTTTCTTTTGGTTCTAACAAGCTGGTAGCTGATAAAGGCGACATATAAGGGAATCGCGACATAGATGAAATACGGAAAACGGTGCTGTTCCTTTTTAAAAACTAAATAAATAGCGTATCCCAAGAAAAGAGTGATGATGATCCCGTATTTTGGCAGCGGAATATCTTTTAGACTTGGGATTTTTATCGTACTTACCATTAAATAACAAAGGAGAAAAAAGGCGATTGGAAGAATGATTTCGGGCATCTTCCAATGAAATAGCGTTAACAAAGTCAGCACGCCGCCGGCAGCGGTAATTGGAACTCCTGTAAAGTATTTGAGAGAAGATTTGACTGCATTGATATTGAATCTGGCCAATCGATATGCACCGAATAAGGGGAAAAGCCCGGCAATCGCCATACCAGGAATCCCGAAATAAGTAAAATAGGAATAGTAAGCCATCATTGCAGGTGCCACACCAAAGGTCACAATATCTGCCAAAGAATCTAGTTCTTTCCCTAAATCACTTTCGACCCGCAGCATTCTCGCAATCCGCCCGTCCATACTATCGAGCATCATCCCAATTAAGATGAGTATCGCCGCATTTTTGTAATCATCCTGTGCTGAATACATCACCGACAAGAAGCCGCAAAATAAATTTAACAGTGTAAATAAGTTAGGAATACTATTTCTAATAATAGGTATCACTCCAATTTTTAACCGCGAAGCTTTCCGTTCTGAACATCATATTTCGCTTTTATATTTCTTATTATACCGTTTTTCCTTATAAAATTGGAAAAACCAAATTAAAGTTGCCAGCCAAAATCCACTGGCGAAATAACCGCCAATAATATCACTCGGATAATGTACCCCTAAATAAATTCGGCTAATCCCGATGGAAAGAATCATCACGATACTAAATAAAATCAGTATACTTCTTCCCCATTTGGTGGGGATATGCCGCCAAAGTAAAAAGGTGATAATCCCATAAACAGTAAAAGCATTCATTGCATGACCACTTGGAAAACTGTACCCACTAATATCTATTAAGCGATGTAAGTCGGGTCTGACACGCTGGAAAATATTCTTTAATAGACCATTTAGGCAGGCTGAACCGAGGATTGCCGTTACAAATAAAATGAGCTCAATCCCATGATGGAGCACTTTAAAAAGAAAAAACATTAGCAGAATACTAAGAATAATAACAAATGGTGCCGAGCCAATGAACGTAAACGTCTTCATCATACTCGTTAATCCTGGAGATTCAAGCCCTTGGATTAATTGAATAACCCAACTGTCAAATTTAATGATCTTCTGATCACTAATCAATAACGAGATGAAACTAAAGCCTATAACACATACGGAGCTAATAATAAAAGCCATTATCAAATAGGCTCTTAACTGCATAAGCAAATTCCTTTCATGTTCACTTATCAACAACCTTACCAAAAAATAGCGAAATTGTAAAAAAGCAATCCCTCACAGCATAGGAATTGCTTTAACTGTTTTAGGATGCTTTTGGTTCTTTTCTCATTGGATCTGTGTCCTTATTTTTCGAGAAAAACCAGCCGGCTGCGGCAATCCCAGCTAATACCGCATAAAAACTGATCTTCCATGTACTTGAATGAGCAAACTCCTCATTTAAAATCGCTAACGCTGGATGTGATAGTGTGTAGACGGCTAGCTTTACACCCACCCAGCCCACGATAGTGAAGGCGGCAATTTCAAGACCTGGCCTTCTCTCTAATAATTTCACAAACTGATTGGCTGCAAAGCGCATAATAATTAATCCAATAATACCACCGGCAAAAATAACTAAGAATTTTCCGCCATCAAGCCCGCCAATTTTCGGGAGCGGTGTGTCTGGAAGGACAACTGCCATTGCTACAGCAGCAAGGATCGAGTCAACCGCAAAAGCAATATCTGCCAATTCTACCTTAAGGACTGTGCTCCAAAAATTGCCGCCTTTCCGTACTTTGCTGCCTTCACCTTTTTCCCCCGCTTTTCCGTTTACAACCTTTCGGAAAATATGATTTCCTGCCATGAATAACAAATAAAGCGCCCCGATTGCTTGCAGCTGCCACACATCGACCAGGTAGGAAATGATAAAGAGTGAGGCAAAACGAAACACAAACGCTCCTGCTAATCCATAGAATAACGCTTTTTTTCTTTCCTCCTCAGGTAAGTGCTTCACCATAATCGCAAGTACCAATGCATTATCAGCTGCCAAGAGTCCTTCTAACAAAACCAGAATTAATAATACCCAGCCATACTCAACAAGAATAGCTAAATCCATGAAAATTCCTCCTCTAAAGTAAGATCTTTTTTTTAAATACTTCCTGATGCCAATAAAATAGGCCTTTACTGTTTACAGTAAAGGCCTAAAAATGCATACAAAAAGACCTCTACAGTAATGTAAAGGTCTTGCTAACAACGTAAATGTTGCCAATAAAGCCGAAGAATTTTATTCTCGGAATGACGACTTTATTGTAGCAGCTACTCCCCTTTAAAAAGGAAATATTTAATTACTATCAATATATTATAATTTATTCAGGATGTCAATGTTTGCTTATTTCTACATTCTATATACCCTAGCGTATTTTTTCTCAAGATATTCCACAAGGTAGTCTGCGTTTAGTTCTTCGCCTGTCACCTTGACAATTAATTCATTCGGTGTATAAAGCTTTCCGTACTGATGAATATGTTCTTTTAGCCAAGTTTGTATCAAGTCAAAATTTCCATTTTCAATATAGTTGTAAAAATCAGGCAGTTCTTTTTGGATGGTGCGAAGAATTTGTGCCGCATAGAGATTTCCTAACGAATAGGAAGGGAAATATCCAATCCCGCCGAATGACCAATGGACATCTTGAAGCACGCCTTCTGTATCAGTACTTGGAGTAATACCAAGGTAATCCTGCATCTTCTTGTTCCAAATTACTGGAAGATCTTTAGCTTCTATCTCCCCAGCAATTAACGCTTTTTCGATTTCATAGCGCAGCATAATATGCAGATTATACGTTAATTCATCCGCTTCAACGCGGATAAATGAAGGCTGAATGGTGTTTACCGCACGATAAAATTCTTCAACTGAAACATCCTTCAGTTGAGTTGGAAAATACTCCTGAAGCTTAGGGAAGAAGAATTTCCAAAACTCTTCACTTCGTCCGACCATATTTTCCAAAAATCTTGATTGTGACTCATGAATTCCAAATGATGCTCCACTTTGAAGAATCGATTCCTCAAATTCAGGGTTTACATGCTGTTCATAAATTCCATGTCCTGCTTCATGAATCGTTCCGAAAAGTGCTGAGCGGACATTTTTTTCTAAATATCGAGTGGTTAATCGTACATCTCCTGTATTGACAGTTTGGGCGAAAGGATGTACAGTTTCGTCCAGACGGCCGCCGTCAAGATCAAAACCGATGATTGGCAGGATATAGCGATTAAATTCCTTTTGTTTATCAATTTCAAATGACTGGTTAAACACTTCAACCTGTGTCCGCTGCCCATTCTCTCTAATTCGTTCTAACAGTTTCACACTGGATTCTCTTAACTTAGCAAACAATGGATCTAGTTTTTTGACTGTTAAGCCTGGTTCAAATTCATCCAATAAAGCATCATAAGGATGCTCCTCATAGCCATATATCTCAGCAAATTTTCGCTTATACGCTACAATTTTTTCTAAATATGGTAAAAATCGTGCAAAATCATTGTTTGCTCTCGCTTCTTCCCAAGCATCATTCGCTTGTGCAGTTAATACACTATATTCTTGAAAAAGATCGGCAGGAATGCTCTTCGACTTCTGATAGTAATCTTTATATTCACGGATCTTTGCTTTTGCATAAGGAGCTAATTCCTTCAAGTTTTCCGGTTTTGATAAGGTTTCCAGCAGTTCACCCATTTCACTTGAAACCATTAGCTTAAAAATTTCAGTCCTTAACGAGCCGGTAGCCTTAGCAAAAATGGATCTACCTTTTTTCGGCGCCATGACCTTTTGATCCCAATCAGCTAACCCGATGATACTTGAAAAATGGGTTATTTTTTCATCTAAAGCTGAAAATTGCTCCAATGCTTCTTGTATAGTTGGATCAAGTACTTTTTGTTCCATTATGTAGACCCCCTATTTTCTTTTTTTATATTGGCTCTGTTAAATTTGGCTGTTGATTTCCGCTCCAGGCGCTCGCTTTC
>NZ_JBCNAD010000049.1:0-73724 GCF_050477905.1 Neobacillus pocheonensis
CCCGTACTCCCGCAGGAGTCGAGCGCCCTCCGCTCCAATCAACAGAGTATAAAAATAACAATTTCGTTTAACAGAGCCTTTAAATTAAATTGATTGGTTGGTTAGTAATCTTACTAATCCTACTCATTATAATTTAAAAATTCAATTAAGGGGAAATATTAGAAAATCTTTTAGTTGACAAAAAAATTAGTTTTAAAAAAATCTGTCTACTTCTGTATATTTATCGACCAGTAATTTACGAAATAGGTAATACTTTACATAATTTTACTAGGAAACGTAAAATAATAATAATAATAATAAAGAATAATGTTTACTGGTTGTAAAAGGATGTGAAAATGGTGGAAAACCCAAAAAAGAAAAAATCTCACTTTCCCGTTCGATTGAATATACTGTTTTTTAGTGTCTTTTTCTTATTTTCTATCCTAATATTGCGACTTGGCTTTGTTCAAATTGTTTATGGGGAAAATTTTAAAAGAGATTTAGAAAGAAAAGAAGATATAACAGTTAGTAATCCGGTTCCAAGGGGTAAAATGTATGACCGTGATTTTAAAGTCATTGTTGATAACATTCCGAAAAACGCGATCACCTTTACAAATGAAGGGTTTAGCCAAAAAGAAATGCTTGAAACAGCAGAAAAATTAGCCAAACTGATTGATAAAAAAACAGATAAAGTGACGGTTCATGATCAACGGGATTATTGGTTTTTGAAACATCCAGATCTAGTTGAAGCCAAAATTACCAAAGAAGAAAAACTGTTATATGATGCCAAAAAGCTCTCCGATAGGGATTTATATAAGTTAAAGCTAGAGCGTATTTCTCCTGAAGAATTAAAGGAAACCAATCAAGCCCTTGAAGTGATAGCCCTTTATCGAGAATTTATAAACGGATATAAATACACACCGCAAATTATCAAAAATGAAAACGTAACTGAGCAGGAAATTGCAGCCGTGAGTGAGAATCTCCAATCACTCCCTGGAGTCGACACAACGACAGATTGGGACCGGGCTTACTCGTTTGAAAATACTTTGAAATCAGTCCTTGGAAAGGTAACAAAGTCTGATGAAGGTCTGCCTGCCGACAGATTGGATTATTATTTATCAAGAGGTTACAGTCGGAATGACCGAGTTGGTAAAAGTCAATTGGAACTGCAGTATGAGGATATTTTGCATGGCTACAAATCAAAAGTCAAAAATATTACAGATAAATCGGGAAATGTCATTGAAACCCAGCCAATTACGGAAGGTAAAAAGGGAAATGATCTTGTCCTTACTATCGATATGGATTTACAAATGGCCGTGGATAAAATTATTGAAGAAGAGCTTTGGGCTGCAAAGCAATGGCCCGGAACCAGTTTGACCGACCGGGCGTATGTTGTGTTAATGGACCCTCGAAACGGGGAAGTTTTAGCGATGTCAGGAAAAAAAATTGAAAGAAGTAAAGAAACGGGTAAAGTGGAAATGATTGATGATGCCCTCGGCACATTCACGACAACCTATAACGTAGGTTCTGCTGTGAAGGGAGCTACTGTACTGACGGGTTATAAAACCGGGGCCATTTCTCCTGGAACTGTTTTTGATGATGCCGGGCTGAAAATTCAAGGTACACCCCTGAAAAAATCATACGCATACCTTGGCAAACTAAATGAAATAAATGCATTAAAAAAGTCTTCCAACGTTTATATGTTCCGTACTGCTATCAGAATTGGTAAGGGACATTATGAATATGACAAACCATTAAATATTGACAACTCGACTTTTGATACAATTAGAAAATCGTTTGCCGCCTTCGGGCTCGGAACGAGAACGGGGATTGATTTACCGAATGAACAAACCGGTGTAAAGGGGCAAAGCAATCTTCCCGGCTATTTACTTGACCTTGTTATTGGTCAATATGATACGTATTCAGCGATACAATTAGCCCAGTATGTTTCGACGATTGCCAATGGCGGCTATCGGATGCAGCCCCATGTAGTCAAGCAGATTCGTGAACCTGTGGATGGGTCAAATGAACCCGGTCCTGTTGTAAAAGATATTAATCCCACAGTCTTAAATACGATTGATGCGAAAAAGATATGGATGAACCGGGTACAAACAGGCTTTAGAAAAGTCATGCAGGAGCCTGGAGGTACCGCATATAAATTTTTCAGCGATGTGACTTATTCTCCTGCAGGCAAAACTGGAACGGCAGAAGCTTTTTATGATGGACCGCTACGCAGCCATTTTGGAAAAGAGCCACCGCCAGTTATGAATCTCAGCCTAGTCAGCTATGCCCCGAGCTCAAATCCCGAAGTGGCTATGGCTGTATTAGTTCCGTGGGCATATGCTGGCAAGGAGGATAACAGAGCAAACTTGAAAATCGGCCGCCGGGTTTTGGATATGTATTTTCAAATGAAAAAGAAATAGGGTGCCGAGTGTTGGCACCCTATTTCCTATTTAACACTGATTTGACCGCCTTCTCAATTTCGGCATAACCGGTGCAACGGCAAATATTAGATTCAAGCCACTCCTTGATCGTCTCATCATCTGCATCTGGATGCTGCTCGATTAGGGAATGGCAGTTCATAATAAATCCAGGTGTACAGTATCCGCATTGAAAAGCAAAATTTTCAACAAATGCTTGTTGAATAGGAGTATTTTGCAAGCCTTCGATGGTTGTTACCTTTTTCCCAATCGCTTCCACAGCCAGCATTAAACATGATTTCATCGGCCAACCATCAATGTTGACCGTACATGCTCCACAATCGCCATTCAAACATCCGGGCTTGGAGCCTGTCAGTCCTAACTTCCCGCGCAAGGCATATAAAAGCGTGTCAGCTGACCTGACTGTAACGACCCGATTTTCTCCATTTATATTCAGCGTAATGGTAGGAAATTTCAAGTCTCTCTCACCGTCCCTCTACGAAACTATCAAACTCTTACATTTCCGAGTGCCGCCATTACATCATAGAGCAAATTCTTTAAAACAAATAAACGATATTCTGCCGAACCTTCAACATCATCTAAAATTGGATTTGGTAAGACTTCAATTGCTCCCTCCACCCTAGCCTCAATCGAGAGGCCAGAATTATTTAAAATGGACTCAACCTCCATGCTGCGAAAAGGGAACGGGCATAATCCACTAATAGCCACACGTACCTTCTCAGCAGTTTTTAATGCTGTTATGGTAATAAGCGGATAACCAGTATCCCACTGCTGGCGTCGTTTGATGCTAATATACGGTGCGCTGATTAACCGGTGGTCAGTTGCTAATTGCACTAAAAATTCGCCTCGTTTCAGCCTTAACTGCTCACGAAAAATCTCATTTATGGGGATAACCTTCTTTCCCTCAGGCCCCACAATTAATACCTGACTGTCAGCAAGCAAAAATGGCAGAACAGCCTCCCTGTAAAAAATCTGAGCACAAATATTTCCGCCCAGCGTGATTTTTCCACGGGCTGTATGATCGGCGACTTCACTGGCCGTCTTTGTTAATAACGGAAAAAGATTTGCCTCCTCAATTTCTGTTAGCGTAAGCGTGCTTCCCAGCAGTAAATGATCCCCGCTTATCTGCATGACCTTGCTTTCAGCAATATCTTTAATGTCTATGACCGCCTCTGTATAGGCTAAATCGATTCTTCCAAGCGTAATTAATTCGGTTCCACCCGAAAAAAACATTGGCTGTTGGCCCTGCTGGTCTAAATACTGAAATAAATCAACGGCCTCTTTTAATGTTTCTGGCTTATAATAATCAAAGTCAAATGGAAGCATTACCGAGACTCCTCCTTTGACTTCCAAATTAACTGAGGAATCAAAGGCAAATGGTGAATGGATACCCCTGCTGCCACTGATAAAGCATTTCCGAGGGCTCCCGGCATTCCCATTAACCCTAACTCTCCCACCCCACGGGCTCCATACGGAGAATCTAGCTGTGGGGTTTCAACAAAACCAACTAAGTATTCAGGATTTTCACCGTACCTGAGCGGACGATAGGTTCGCAGCTGCGGATTTAAAACCCGGCCGAGGTCATCAAAATAAAAGGTTTCACGACAAGCAAAGGCTATACCCATACTCATCGCGCCCATGACCTGTCCTAACGCCGCTTTTTCATTTAAAACCTTCCCAATATCGACCACAGTACAGGCTTTTATTACACGGTACGTATAATCACGTTTGTCAAATTCAATTTCCACTCCATAGGCGGCAACCGACCATTCTGGGCCAGGCTTGCCGGCACCTGTTTCTGGATCTAAATGGGTTAAATGCCTTAAAATATACTTCCCTCTACCAATGATTTGACCACCTATGGCATTGCCATTTGGATAAGTGTAGCCATAACCGAGTTCTTTAAAATGGAGTCCAATTGACGGATCATCTCTTAAAAAAACTCTACTATTAGCAATTTCAAGATCTTCTTTTGAAGCCCTTAAAACACAAGAAGCTACTTCCTTCAACTGATTGATAACATCTTCCGCGGCATTCAAAACTGCTCTGCCTGCCATAAAAGTTCCTCTGCTGGCGACCGTTTTAAAATGCTCTGGCATCGTTTGTGTATCCACTTCCATCCGAACATGGATATTATCTACATCCATTTTCAATCGTTCGGCCAGTATTTGTGCGAGGACCGTTTTGGTTCCCGTTCCTATTTCAATGACCCCTGTCATCAGATTAAGACTGCCATCATGATTAAAAGTAATAATAGCTCCTGAGGGTGCATTCGTATCGATGGTTGAGGTCTTCCAGCTGCAGCTAACTCCTTTAACTTTAATAAACCTTTCGTCTATTTCTTTAATTGGCCCTTCGTCCCAATTGATTAATTCCCTTACCTTGACGATACATTTTTGTAAATTCCCAACGTTACTTTTATTTAATCTTACCCTGGTGGGTGTGGTATTCCCTGGTCTAATGGCATTAATATATCTTAATTCAAGTGGATCCATATTTAATTTTTGGGCAAGCAGATCCATTGTTCTTTCAATTACAAATGAGAGTTCTGCGTGGCTGAAGCCCCTAAATGGTGAGGCATAGGGATGATTTGTATACATACAATAGGAATCGCACCAAACATTTTCTATATTATATGGACCTGTACAATCCACCGCTCCTGACCTTGTGACATCAATGGCTTTATCCGAATAGGCACCGCCATCCCACAAATATTGGATTTCAGCTGCCTTGATTTTTCCATTCTCGTCGGCTCCTAATTTAACGGTTGCGTCCAAACCAATATGACATGGGGAGGTAATAATATCTTCTTCCCTAGTGTTAAAAATCTTTACAGGTTTTCCACCCACTTCCTTGGAAGCTAAATAAGCGAGTATCTCGAGCTGAACGGGTGCCTTCCCTCCATATGCTCCACCCACAAATGGAGTATGGACGATAATCTTTCCTAAATCCTCACCGAAATAGTCAGAGATTAATCTTTTAACCATAAACGGCGCTTGTGAAGAGGTCATGATGATAATATTACCGTCCGGCATGATTTCTGCAGTCGCAACCCTTGTTTCCATTGCAGCATGGTCGGAAGGGGCAAACGAAAAACTAGCTTCCACTACACTATCACTTTCTGACCAGCCTTTCTCCATATTTCCTTTGCGAATTTTAATATGGGTAGCAATGTTGGTATCAGGCACCGGATGGGAATCTTCTTCTTTCTTGTACTCACCCAAGCGCTCATGGACAAGCGGTGTATCCTTTTGAAAGGCCTGTGTAGGCGAATTGACAACAGGAAGTAATTCATATTGGACCCTTATTTGATCAGCAGCTGTTTTGGCTTGTACAGGTGTATCGGCGACAACTAAGGCAACCACTTCTCCGTGATATCTGACCTTGTCAACAGCAATCGGCGGCCGGTCACGAATGGCTTCACCTGTTAATGGATAATTTCTTCCTGCAAGAATGGCCCGGACTCCAGGAACTTTCCAGGCATCCGATGTATCGATATCGATAATTTTGGCATGCCCAAAAGGACTGATAACCGTTTTACCAGAAAGCATTTGAACGGATTGATAATCATGAGTATACTTAGCTCTTCCTGTCACTTTATCAAGTGCCTCTTTCCGAATGACACTTTTCCCAATAACCTCCAACTCCACCCCTCCCTCAATTGAGACATATAAATTCCTACCTTATTTATATTAAAGAATAAGCTATTCCTAGAATGGTTAATTTTTCTTTCGCGTCATTCATAGATATTAGTAATATCAACAAAAAGGGGCGGTTTATATGAAGTTAGCAAAATTTAAAGATCCTCTGCCAATTCCCCCTGTATTAAAGCCAAAGTGGAAATCCAACCACTATACGTATTATGAAGTTTCCATGTGGGAGGCAAAACAATCGTTGCACATTGATTTGCCTAAGACCACGATTTGGGGATATGAGGGTATGTACCCAGGACCGACCTTTGAGGTTGAAAAAGGTGAAAAAGTATATGTTAAGTGGGAAAATGAACTGCCCTCCGAGCACCTATTCCCAATTGATCACACTGTTCATGGAGCAGAAGTAGAAAAACCTGAGGTCCGAACTGTCGTACATCTTCATGGCGGAAGAACCGAACCAGCTAGTGATGGTTATCCTGATGCCTGGTTTACAAAAGGATTTAAACAAACTGGTCCCTATTTTCAAAAAAAAATATATGAATACGGAAATCAGCAACGCTCACGTGCTCTTTGGTACCATGACCATGCTATCGGTATAACAAGATTAAATATCTATGCCGGACTGGCAGGATTTTATCTGATTCGAGATGAGAAGGAACGTTCCATGAACCTGCCAAGTGGACGATACGAAATTCCGTTACTACTACAAGATCGGTCGTTCCTTGATGATGGCTCTTTATCATACCCAGAACAGCCAGAAGATAGCGTTTCCGGCATCCGTCCTTCCATTGTTTCTTCTTTTTTTGGCGATAAGATTCTTGTTAATGGAAAGGTGTGGCCTTATTTAGAAGTAGAGCCGCGGAAATATCGATTTCGGTTATTAAATGGGGCTAATGCCCGCTTTTTTGGATTAACCTTGGAATCAGGGCAAATGTTTTATCAAATAGGCACAGATAGTGGTTTTCTAGAGCAGCCTATCGGTGTACCTAGGTTGCTGCTGGCACCTGCAGAGAGAGTGGACGTCATCATTGACTTTACTAATCTTGAAGGGAAATCTATTCTATTAAAAAATGATGCACCAACACATTTTCCAATTGGTGATCCGGTTGATCCTGATACAACTGGGATGGTTATGCAATTTAGGGTAAAAAAACAACTTTCAACCATTGATACCACTATGATTCCATCCCATTTGACCCGGTTTAAAAGAATGTCAGAACAGGCAGAATGGGTAACTAGATTTTTAGAATTAAGTGAGGAAAAGGATCAATACGGAAGACCGTTTTTCCTTCTGGATAAAAAGAAATGGGATGATCCGATAACGGAAAATCCCATAGCTGGTACAATTGAAATCTGGAATTTTGTCAATACGAACGGGGATGACCATCCTATTCACATCCATCTCGTTCAGTTTCAAATTCTCGATCGCCGGCCTTTTGATGTGGAATATTATAAGAAGACAAAGCAATTAATATTTACTGGCGCACCAATTCTACCGGATGTAACAGAAAACGGATGGAAGGACACGGTAAGATGTCCCCCAGGGCACATTACTAGAATTGCCATGACGTTTTTTCCCTATATAGGACAATATGTATGGCATTGCCACATGCTCGAGCATGAGGATTATGAGATGATGAGACCGTATCGTATAATTCCACAGAGTTAGTCTATATTTAGAGGCATTTCGTTTAATTTTTTGGATCTGTTAATGTTAAATTTTGATTTTTGATTAAATGTTGGGAACCCATTTTATTGGTTCCCCCCTTCTCAATAAACCCGCCTATTAGCTGTTAAATAATGATAGTTGTTTTAAATGGGCATACTCATTGTAATGGTTCTATTTTTGAATCCCAATTTTTCATACAGTTTAATCGCTTGATTTCCTGCATATACACTTAAACGAACCTCTGAATATCCATCTTGTTTAAGATGTTCGATAGCAGTCTCCATCAATCGTTTTGAAATTCCATTTCCTCTAAATTCTTCTAACACAAACAATTCATAAATAAATCCATATATTTTTTCAGTAAATTGGTCTTTACTTGACCCTATAAGAATCCAACCCATTAGATTATCGCCTTCAGCTGCTAGTAAATAATAGCTTCCTTTCAGCAATAATGGTTCAATAAGTTGTTTGACTTTTTCATCTGACAGTTTTGCCTTGCCTAATGTACCATCGAAAAAGGCTTGTGGTGAAAGTGATAAAACCTTTTTATATTCCGAATCGTTTGGTTTTCTTATTTCCATAAATTGAGTTCTCCTCTCCACCTAATAGAAAACCTCGGGACTATTTTCCCATTAATTTTTTTACTACCTCTTTCGGACTCCAGCAATCAAATTTATAAGCAGGTTTTGTATCATAGCCTAACCGGCTACACAGGTACCGCATTCCGTCAGTTTTTTTCTCCGCTTTAAAATGTTTGCAAGTAGCACAACAATGAAAATCCTTCACTTTTGTCACCTTTCTTAAACTATTAAACTTTCCTTCATAGATTGTTCATATTTATCTATTAAGATATAAATAGGTTCACGAAGAACCTAAACCTCCGCCCCCCTTTATATAGATATTTGTTTGGTACCCGGCAGTTTTGCCGGGTAATTTTTTTATTCCGGCAAAATCGAAAAAATAAGAAAAATGGCTGTCCCCCACATAATCAACGCAGAGATTTTATTTAATATTATGATAAAACGTCCTGAGTGATCCAATTTTCCCGTTAACCTTCCTGCAACGGCGAGGCTAAAAAACCAAATCCACGAAACAAGAATACAAACGAGCATAAAGGCTAATTTAACGGCCCCCATATATGATAAAGAACTGGTTCCGATAACACCAATCGTGTCCATAATCGCATGTGGATTCAATAAAGAAATAGACGCTGCAAAGGCAATCTGTTTACGGGGTGTGAAGGTTGTGCCGGTTGTCCCTTCCGCTTTCGGTTTACTTTTCCAAGTTGAATAACCCATATACAAGAGAAAAAGGACACCAATGAGGAGAATAGTCACCTTTATCCACGCGACTCCTAAAACGACTGCCGATACCCCAAAAACGGCTAATGAAATCAAAACCGTATCACAAATGGAAGCTGTCAACACAACCGGTAGGACATATACCCATTTTGACTGCGTAGCCCCTTGATTAAAAATAAACACATTTTGGACTCCCAGCGGCAGGATGAGTCCGAATGCCAAGATAAATCCATGTACTGCTGCACTAATCATAAATAACTCCCCATATGTAAAAAGAATCTTAAGGCTAAAGTATACTTCTATCCATCTCTGTCAATAACAATACCAATCAATCCATTCAGAGGTGTTATACTTGAAGGGTATTTATTTTATAAATGACCGAATTTGTATAAATGGTCGATCCAAGGAAGAAAGCCAAAGGCTGCAGGAACAATCGATAAAAAAATATATCCATAACCAAAAAATAGAAATTGTAAGACTCAATCCTTATCAACTAAATGAATTTTATACCATTCCCCATGCTCTTTTGTACGATTTGAAAAAGGAAAAAAGAGGATTCGATTGCTTTATTCATTACTCCACTGATGTTATGGAAGATTTTATTTATAGCTATCCTGCAAAATGGCTAATTTTAAAAAGCTTTTTTAAAGAAATCATCCTTGTTGATAACCTAACAAATGTAAATGTACAAAAAATCATTTAATCGATTGATTTGCTTGCCGTTCTACGATAGACAATGACAAAATTGATAACGAAAATAATTAGAATATAAACGCCATATAGTCCGAAAGAAAATAGCTTGCTGCTAGTAAATAGACTTCCAGCAAACGACAATAAAAGAATATTCGGCAGTTTTCCAAGCGCCGAAGCGATAAAAAAGGTAAGCCATTTTACTTTACTTAATCCGCAAACAATATTCACCACCGGAGCTGGAATTATTGGGATTAACCGGCATACTAGTATTGCAACGAAGGAGTTACGGTTTAGAAATTCCTCATATTCCCGGACTTTCTGATGTTTAGATAATTTCTTTTGCGCAAGATCCCGGAAGCCATATCTACTTAAGAAAAAGAGGCACATCGTTCCGACCATTGCACCAGCTAGACAAATATACGCACCTTGGAACGTTCCGAAAACACCCCCTATCATCCCAGCTAAAATTGGAAAAGGGATTACAGGAAAAAAGACACAAATGGCTACAAGCAACATGCTAATAAAAATAGAAAAGGTCCCGCCCTCTTTTATTAAATGCAGCAATTCATCTTTTTGAAAAAAACCAATTGCGATTATCAAGATTAAAATACTCAAACTTACGATTCTCTTAATCATTAGCCCTCTCCTCTTTTATTCTATTCTTCCAGTATACTAAATTTTCAAAAAAAGAAGAAGAACCCGTTTCTTTTGCGAAAAGGGTCCTTCTTCTTTTTTAAAATGCCGTTCTTGCCCCTAAATACCTTGGCTTCCAATAGGTATTTGTCATGTCAGCGATAGCTACACCATGGGAACCAGCTTGAATAAATTTATTATCACCTAAATAGATGCCAACATGTGTTGGTCCTGGTGCATACGTTTCAAAAAATACTAAATCACCTGGGTTTGGTGTGCTGATTACCTTCAATCCTGACCACTGGGTTGCTGCTGTACGCGGAATTGTTATTCCAACTTTATTGAAGACATAGCTAGTAAACCCGCTGCAATCAAAACCAGCCGGGGTATTTCCGCCCCATAAATAAGGAGTTCCGATATATTTTTTAGCTTCATCTATCACCATTTGAGACTTTGAAACAGATGGTGCCGGTATTGGTGTTTGTGCATTAACCTTTAAAACTTGTCCCACATAAATCGTATCTGATGTTAGGTTATTAATCGATTTAAGCTGTGCCACGGAAAGATTGTAACGGGTTGCTATCCCCCATAGTGAATCTCCTTTTTGCACAGTATAAGTAGAATTGGTTGTTTCATGACTATGCGGAGCTAGTAATGATAGTTTTTGATTTAAATAGATATTATCGCTAGTAAGCTGATTCCATGCTTTTAAATCAGCAACAGATACCCCATTTGCCTGCGAAATTTTCCAAAGAGTATCCCCTGATTGGACTGTATAGATATTTTCGTGCGCATATGCGGACCCACCAAAAGATGTAAACAAGATGCCGGCAGCGGCTGCGACTGTCAGTAGATGTTTTTTCATGGATGGTTACTCTCCCTTAATTTGTTGGTATTTATATCATAAAGGAGACTTATGCCTGTTTAATATGGGAAAGATATGGTTTACATTACAATACATCCCTAGGTTGGAAGTTTATTCACATATTTCCACCATAGAAATTGCCCTTAAAACCTAGTCCATACAAGGGTTAGGGTAATTTTTTCGAAGTGTTTACAAGATGTTTTTGTAACAAAATTGTAATAAATATTCGATACAACCCTATGATTAGAATTGTCGTAATGAATGTAGAAATATTGTAACAAACCAACCATGCACTCGGTAACGGGAAAATTATAATAAACCTATAGAAACAATTTATATGTTTTTAAAAATAATAATGAATCTTGGTGATGATAATGCAAGGAATTAGTAAAGGACATCCTCATGCAGCTGGACACCCACACGGAATGGGCAAGACGATTGACTACGATCAAAACCCATTTATCGTAATATGGGAAGTAACCAGAGCATGTCAACTTAAGTGCGTACACTGCCGAGCCGATGCCCAACTCACTCCGGACCCACGGGAATTATCCCATGAAGAAGGAATCAATTTAATTGACCAAATTTACGAAATGGATAATCCAATGCTCGTGTTCACTGGCGGGGATTGCATGATGAGGGAGGACCTATTTGAACTCGCTGATTACGCCATCAAAAAAGGCATGCGTGTTTCGATGACACCGAGCGCAACGCCTAATGTAACAAAAGAAAAAATGAAGCAGGCCAAAGAGGTAGGTCTCTCACGCTGGGGCTTCAGCCTTGACGGTCCAACACCAGAAATTCACGACCATTTCCGCGGGACCCCTGGATCATTTGATTTAACGCTTGAAAAAATAAAATACTTAAATGAATTAGATATGCCGCTGCAAATTAATACGGTTATTTCAAGATACAACTATGACCACCTTGAAGAGATGGCAAAGCTTGTTGGGGAATTAAAAGCCGTTATGTGGTACATTTTCTTACTCGTTCCAACTGGTCGCGGCCAATTGGATGCTTGTATTAGTCCCGCGGAGCATGAAAAAGTTTTCCGCTGGTTGTATGAACTAAGCAAAACAGCACCATATGACATTAAAACAACAGCTGCCCAACATTATCGCCGTGTAGTCTTACAGCAAAAACAACGTTACCATTTAATTGAAAAAGGTGAAATTCATTACGAAGATTCAATTACAACCGATTTTGCTTCGATGCATGACGGCTTAAAGAGAGCACCAAAAGGCGTAAACGATGGAAACGGCTTTGCCTTCGTTACCCATATTGGTGAAGTGGTGCCAAGCGGCTTACTGCCAATTGTAGCTGGAAATGTTCGTGATACTCCGCTTGCTGAAATTTATCGGGAATCCAAGGTTTTTAAAGAATTGCGTCAACCTGATAACTATAAAGGCAAGTGTGGTGTCTGCGAATATAACAAAATTTGCGGAGGGTCCCGTTCAAGAACCTATGCTGTTACAGGAGATTACTTGGAAAGTGAGCCATTCTGCGTTTATATTCCACAAGCAATGCGCAATAAAGAAATATCATCAAATGTATAAAAAAATGAGGCATTCCAGTTTTGGAGTGCCTCATTTTTTCATTCAATTAATCCTGTATCCTTTAATGCTTCTTTGGTGGACTGTATTTTATTCAATGGCATGTCCTTACCCCTAACTAACTACTTTCGTCATAATTTCCCTCAAAGATGGAATTTTATTCTAATATTTCGGGAATGTTGTTTTTAGGTACCTTTATATAGTTGAAAGGAAAAATATTGAATGAAGCAAACCGATAGAAACAAAAAACACGTATCAGCGGCACTTTTTCATTTTATTCTGCCTATTTCATATAAGGGAGAAACATTTAAAAACTTAATCTTGTTTCTACAAGAGAATCAATTCACCCGATACATATTATCCAAATCACAAAATGAATCAGGATATTATGGAACTTATCAAGTCTCTCACGATGATATGGAGACCTTTTTCCTCCCGTTAACATCTCAATATCTTTTCCCTGCATCTGAGGATGAAATAGGATTCCAAAGATATACCAAAGGATTTAGCTTGAATCGGTTGTTGATAGCAGACCATTTAAATATTCCATTTAAAATCCATTCTATAGATTTGATCATCTGTCCCTATGAGCTTGGATTTATTACAGTGCGAGCAGAAATAAATGATATCCCTTTTTCACATGCTTTAGAGTTTGCAAATAGTTTTCGGAGGAAAAATTTTGAGGACTTGCTTCCAGATTTATCGGCTTTTGTTGATTGGGATTCTCCTCCCCCTTTTTTCGAGCCTAACAAAATGCAGATTCAATCTCTCATTCATTTAACAAATGATGAGTCCATTGATGAAATCGATCTTTTCCGTTCCATTACATTATGTAATGGCGACCTAGGTAATAATGAATATATAATCAATTACGTAAATGAACACAGCTATAACCGATGGGCTCCAAATACATATATAGGTCTAAATGACCACTGTTTTACTTTTCTATCAAATAACGGCTTAGACACAAAAGCCAAGAACTTTTTCGGGGAATTTTACTATCTGCAACTTATCCATCTTTTTAATAAATTGGTTTTCTTAAAAATTGCCTATAACTATTCAGCTATTCACATCGAGAAGGATTACAATGCTATTGAAAAATTGATCTACTTTATTAATTCATTTACCTCCAATTTTTTCTTTATTGAATATCCGGCAAAAATAGAAGGCCAAGAACTCTTTAAACTATTTAAAAAAGCCTATAATGTTGACGAGTTGTATACCAACACAAAAGAAACTCTCTTTAGTTTATTTAAATATGAAGAAAATTCTGTGACGAAAAAAGACAGTATGCTCCTTTTAGTTTTAACAATTTATACTGTTATCTGTGGGATTTTCAGCATCAATCTATTTACAAAGGATTTAGCTGGAAAAATAAATTGGTCCCATTTTAAGCACTATAATCCTTTCGAATATTTCGCAGTCTTTATAGTCTTTAGTGGTATAATCGTGGTAGCGATTCTAGGAATCCAAAGTCTATTTCAAGTGTTTCAAGAGCGAAAAAATAAAAAACAATGGGATGAACAAGCTGTGCTTTCATCTAAGATTCCCAAAAATAGAAATTAGGAGTTATTATGTTACGAACGATAGCAATAAGTAAAAAAAATGAGCTAATCAAGGATTTAGACATGATGAAAGTCATTTCGGGAGATTTTAAGTGGTTTTGGATTGACTTTGATCAGCCCACTGAGGAAGAAGTTGAATTACTCAGAGACCCACTTTCCTTTCACCCATTAGCAATTGAAGATTGTATCCATCGTTTACAAAGGCCAAAGCTGGATTATTATGGAGATTATGCCTTTTTTGTTACCCAGGCACTCAACCAAGAAACATTGATAAGGGAAGAAGTCAATTTCTTTTTAAGTGGTCAGTATATCGTTACGTTTCATCATAAGCCATCAAATGAAATAAACGACGTTTGGAATCGAATCCATTCGGCCACTAATCATAAAAAGTGGGATCCTTCTCACGTTCTATATAATGTCATTGATAAAATGGTGGACAACTATTTTCCACTCGTCTATCAAATTGAGGATCGTTTAAGCGAGATTGATGAGAACTCGAAAGGAAGGTCGATGGAAGTATTATTAGAAGATTTATTTGATATACGACACCATCTCCTTTCATTACGGCATACCATAACACCCATGCGCGATCTAATTTATCGGATATTAAATTCGCAGCGGATGACGGATATTCAAGGGAAATTGGTGTACTTCTCTGATATTCATGACCATCTTCTTAAATTGGCGGAGATGATCGAAGCCAATCGCGAACTGACAACTGATATTCGGGATAGTTACATTTCGCTCAACTCTCACCAAACGAACCATGTTATGAAGGTGCTTACTGTTATTACCACTATCTTTATGCCAATGACATTTATTGTGGGTTTGTATGGAATGAATTTTCGCTATATGCCAGGATTAACCTGGAAATATGGTTTTTTCACCACTATTGCAGTCATGATTCTAGTTGCGATTGGGATGTCAATGTGGTTCAAGAAAAAAGGCTGGTTTAAATAACACAAAAATTTGATAATTAGGATGGATGTAAATTCAGAAAGGGGAACATTCTGTGCCAAATACGAAAACATCAGAAACCATGAAATTATTAACCGACTTAGTTTCTATTCCAAGCCCGTCCGGTAATACAAACAAAGTCATTACTTTTGTAGAAAAATTCCTCTCAGAGCTGCAAATTGAGACGAAAAGAAACCGCAAAGGTGGATTAATTGCTACGATTGAAGGTAGGGATCAAAGCCGCCAACGTATGTTGACCGCTCACGTGGATACACTCGGTGCAATGGTAAAAGAAATAAAATCAAATGGCAGACTCAAAATTGACCTAATTGGCGGATTTAAGTTCAACTCTATTGAAGGAGAATACTGTCAAATAGAAACAAGCAGCGGCAAAAAATATACTGGGACCATTTTGATGCACCAGACGTCTGTCCACGTCTATAAGGATGCTGGTAAGGCAGAGCGCAATCAGGATAATATGGAGATCCGGATTGACGAAAAAGTACATAATGCAGCCGATATTCGGGCACTCGGGATTGAAGTTGGCGACTTCGTTTCCTTTGATCCGCGCGTAGAAGTAACGCCAAGTGGATTTATTAAATCCCGCCATTTAGATGATAAGGCAAGCGTCGCCATCCTGCTTCAATTAATCAAGCAGATAAAAGCTGAAAATATATCACTACCATATACCACGCATTTCCTCATTTCGAACAATGAAGAGATTGGTTATGGAGGCAACTCCAATATTACCCCAGAAACTATTGAATATTTAGCCGTGGATATGGGTGCGATGGGCGATGGGCAATCGACAGATGAGTACACCGTTTCTATCTGTGTAAAGGATGCAAGCGGACCTTACCATTATGGATTAAGGAAAAACCTAGTGGGTCTTGCAGAGGCAAATAATATTGAATATAAATTGGATATTTATCCGTTTTATGGCTCCGATGCTTCTGCAGCTATCCGAGCTGGACATGATATTGTCCATGGACTGATTGGACCTGGAATCGATTCATCCCATGCCTTTGAACGCACTCATGAATCATCACTTGAAAATACAGCTAAGCTTTTGTTCCATTACATCCAATCGGATTTAGTTCTTTAAATATCCCAAAAGGCCAAGTGTCACAACTTGGCCTTTTTTTATTTATTTTTATAAATTGATAACTTAAATTTAATTCTTTTCTCATTTGTTTTTAATGCAACAAAATCAAAACGGAATTATGATATGTAAGTCAGTGGGAAAAAAGGGGGAATACCATGTTTCAAAGTTTTAAAGCATTCATGACAAATCAAAAGGTAAAGTGGTTCGCCCGCTTTTTCTATTATTTACTGATCCTTCTTTTATTATTTTTTATGTACGGTTTTAATGATGCAAGTGCCGGTGCTTATATATACAACGACTTTTAATGTGAGGTAGTTAAACCATGAAAATATTAAACACCATTAGAGACCTTGCTCGAACACAGCCAGAAACCTTAGCCTATATTTCTCCAAAAACGGAAATCACCTATTCCGAGCTTTGGAGATATTCAGAACAGGTAGCTACTAATCTATTTAATCAAGATCTTAAAAGACATTCACCGATATTGATTTATGGTCACATGGAAGCTTCTATGATTATTTCCTTCTTAGGATGTGTAAAGTTAGGTCATCCCTATATCCCGATAGATACATCCATTCCAATGGACCGTGTGGTAAATATCATTAACAATGCCGATGTAGAATTGGTCATCAATTGTTCTGGGCAAGAGATGGACTTGGATATTTCTGCTCTTTCTATCGTATCTTTCGAAGAAATTCAGTTGCTTCAACCAGCGGTACAGCAAATTGATTCGACAAACTGGGTAAACGGCGATGATAATTTTTATATCATTTATACGTCAGGCAGCACTGGGAACCCAAAGGGAGTTCAAATTTCTGCGGATAATTTAGATAGCTTTGTGAATTGGATGACAAATGATTTTCCGATTCATGGACCTCATCGTTTTTTAAATCAAGCACCATACTCTTTTGACCTATCAGTAATGGATATTTACCCTGCCCTTGTCAGCGGCGGAACCATTTTTGCGATCACAAAAGAAATGATTGCAAAACCGAAACTATTATTTGAAGCATTAAACCATTCTAAAACGGAAATTTGGACCTCCACTCCCTCTTTTGTACAGATGTGTTTAATGGATCCTTCCTTTAATGAGGATTTACTGCCAGAGCTTGCAGTGTTCTTATTTTGTGGAGAAATACTCCCTGTTGACATTTGTCGGCAATTACTGGAGCGGTTTCCCAAGGCAAGAATATTTAACACTTATGGACCGACAGAGGCGACTGTAGCCGTTACATCGGTTGAAGTAACAGCTGAAATGTTGGATTCCATTCCATTTCTACCAATTGGCAAACCGAAAAATGATACGCAGCTATTATTTTTAGATGAACATGGAGAGGAAGTTCAAACAGGTGCACTCGGTGAAATGGTTATTATCGGTCCAAGTGTCAGTAAAGGATATCTTGGTCAGCCTGAACTAACCGAAAGAGCTTTTTTTGAATATAAAGGCCAACAAGCATACCGTACCGGAGATTCCGGCTGTAGAGATAATTCAGGCCAAATTTTTTATAAAGGCCGGATTGATTTTCAAATCAAACTGCATGGCTACCGAATGGAATTAGAAGAGATTGAATACCAGATTGCCAAATCAACATTTGTGAAAACAGCTGCTGTCATTCCTATTTATCAAAAGGATAGAATTGAATATTTACTGGCAGCGATAATCCCTAACAAACATGAATTTGAAAAAGAATACCAGTTAACGAGTGCGATAAAAAAAGAGATTGGCGAGTTCCTTCCGGCTTATATGATTCCAAGAAAGTTTTCGTATCAAAAAGAGCTTCCAATCACGTCTAATGGAAAAATGGATCGGAAGGCCATTAAGGAAATGGTGTTGAAATGACACCATATGGTTCATTCACATTCTTTTTCATCCTAATCATACTTTTGGCTCCAACAGTTGTTCTAGGTTTAAGAGGAAAAAGATTTCACACCTATAATATGATTGCAACAATCATCGCACTTGGTCTAATCTTCTCTTCCTCTCTTCAACAGGCTGTTGCCTTGATAGTATTTACCATTTGGCAGGTTGTTTTAATTAAAGCTTATTTAGCTTATCGAAGAAATTCTAATAGCAATGGAATTTTTTATGGAGTTGTTTTTTTATCGATTCTTCCCTTGGTTGTTTCGAAGGTGTTGCCATATTTATCAAATGTGAACCTAATTGGATTTCTAGGAATTTCTTACCTTACTTTTAAAGGTACTCAAATCATTATGGAGATAAGAGATGGCCTTATTAAAAAGGAACTGCCGCTGTTTCAGTTACTATATTTTATTTTGTTCTTCCCGACCATTTCATCTGGACCAATTGATCGATATCGCCGTTTTGAAAAGGAATTAGAAACTCAAATAAAGGGAGACCAGTATAAGCAGCTACTTTACGACGGTATTAACAAAATCTTTCGCGGGTTTTTATATAAATATATTATTGGTTATTCGATAAATCATTTTTTTATTGCTAATCTGAGATTTATCGAACATAGCCATTTCCAGCATCACCTCTATTATATGTATGCGTATAGCCTATATCTCTTTTTTGATTTTGCAGGGTATAGTGCTTTTGCGATTGGTGTCAGCTATATCATGGGAGTTAAAGCGCCAGAGAATTTTAATAAACCCTTCATCAGCAGGAATATTAAGGACTTCTGGAACCGCTGGCATTTGAGTCTCTCCTTTTGGTTTCGAGATTATGTATACATGCGGTTTGTCTTTTGGATGACAAAGAAAAAATGGATAAAAAACCGTAATCTCGTATCAAATCTCGGCTATATTTTACTTTTTCTAATCATGGGAATCTGGCATGGTCTTGAAATTCAATATATTCTCTACGGAATTTATCATGCCTTACTCATGGTTTTATATAATTCGTTCGAACGATTTAATAAAAAACATAAATGGTGGCCAAATAATAAATTTACCCATGTGGCGGCCATTATTATCACTTTTCATTTCATTTGCTTTGGATTTTATATTTTCTCAGGACAATTATTTCAAAAGGGAGTTTGATCACCATGGAATTTAAAAATGAAGTCATCACATTACTAGCGGAAATCTGTCAGGACGATATTGTAAAAGAGAACCCAGATATTGATTTATTTACTTCAGGATTATTGGATTCTTTTGGTACAGTCGACTTACTTGTTCAAGCTGAAGAAAGGTTCAATATTCTTGTTCCGATTACGGAATTTGATCGTGATGTTTGGAACACACCAAATAACATTGCCAATCAATTGGCTGATAGAAGATGAAAAAACCTTTATTTTCACCGATCTTAATAGCTTTTCTTGTATTGGCTATCATAATCGCAATACCAAATAAATGGATAGAGAAGTTCATTCCGAAAACAAGAGTCACCCAGGCGGCTACGGAATTAAATCCATTTATGTTTCAAGGCAAGTATATTCAGCAGAATATGCTCGAGAATCAGCATTATTTGCCAATCTATGGTTCATCTGAGCTAGCAAGACTGGATCGATTCCATCCAGCCAACTACTTTAAGGAAACGAAGGAAGGATTTACACCCTTTCTTGTTGGCCGTGGTGGAACAGAATCCTTGATTCATTTGTTAAATTTCGCGGAACATACGAAAGATCTAAAGGGAAAAAAACTTGTTTTTGTCTTGTCTCCGCAATGGTTTCAACCAAGAGGAACTGATGAATCTCATTTTGTTCCCAATTATTCTTCCTTACAGGGGTATGATTTTGCTCTTAATCAAACGATCGATCCAGTAATTAAGAAAAAAGCGATAATGCGATTGCTTACTTTTTCACCCATTGAGAATGATCCCATTCTATCTACCTTATTAAAAGCTGAAATGACAAATGATACTATGACAAAACGTGAGGCTGCTCTTTTGCGTCCCTTAGCAATAGCCTATCGTAATTTACTGATAAAAAAGGATCTTTATTATACGCTAGCAGGAGGAATTTCTCATAAACGGGATATAAACGCAAAAGTTCGAGATAAGTCTTGGGGCCAATTAGAAGTTCAAGCAGAAAAAATGGGAGTCCACAATTCCACCAATAACCATTTTTATATCAATAACTATCAGTACAACAAAATAAAAAAAATGGTCCCTTCATTGAGGAATTCGAAGGTTGACGCCTCTTATGGTGTATCCCCTGAGTATAGCGATTTTCAACTTGTCCTGGATTTACTGAAGGAATCTGGGGCAAAACCTTTGTTTATATCAGTACCAGTAAATGGCACATGGTATGATTATACTGGGTTTCCCTTGCAAGGGAGGAAGTCTTATTACACACGTATAAAGAATCAAATTGAATCAGAAGGTTTTCAAATTGCCGATTTCTCGAACCATGAATATGACCCCTATTTCATGAAGGATACGATTCATATAGGTTGGAAAGGCTGGGTCTATACAGATAAAGCTATAAAAGACTTTTATGATGGGAAAAATGCTGACAATGAAGTAGCCCAAGTAAAATAGTAATAATACTAGAATAGTTTTAGTAAAACAGTTATAATAGTCAGGACAATTACCACTCATCGCTAGGAGATGGAATCATGTTTTCAAATATTGGTGTACCGGGATTAATTTTGATTTTAGTCGTTGCTCTGGTCATCTTTGGACCTAATAAGCTTCCAGAAATTGGACGCGCGTTCGGCAAATCGATTCGTGAGTTTAAGAAAGCAACAGAGGGAATCGCTGACGATATCAAAGAAGAAATAAAAGCAGATATTAAAGAAGTGGAACAAGAAAAGATTGATTTAAAAAAATAATCTCAATTAAAAAACATCCCCTAAGGGATGTTTTTTTTTTATTTTCGGGATTTCTCTGCCATTGCTTGGAATTGATTCATTAGCTTTTGTCTGGATTTTTTATTTCGAAGTAAATAGGCTGCGCCTAAACCAACTGTTGCCATCATTAATTTTTTTCTATCCATTTTATTTCCTCCTCCTATATGTATCTTTTTTAAAATTCCCTTTTGATCATAAATTAATATCTGAAATTATTTACATTTTTTTCAATATTTCGCATTACTAATATTTACGAACTAGGTATTTTGTTGTATTCTAAAAATACATAATAATAGAATTTTCAGAAAAATATACAACTAGAATTCACATCCTTGCTCCTCATTATATATAAAGAAGGTGTTAAGGTGTATTTACACATTATTATCGCGATTAGTTGTTGGTTAGCTGGTGTTTTGATTCCCTCGTTACCTGAAAAATATATGGTCACATTCATGCTGATGGGGTTTGTTGCCCTTCTCCTCTTTTTTAAAGATGCAATTGGATATGTTAACAAACAATTTCTCATTCAAGTGGAAGAAGCAGAAAATGAATCCGAGACAGATCTCCATTCTTTTCAAGGAAAATTCATGATGATTCGTGATGAAGATTCACCATTTTCAGATGAATTCACCTATCTTATTTTTCAGAATGGACAAAGCGAAGTCCCTTTATTTTGCCGAAACCTTAGAATTATCCAAAAAGCCGCCATGGCAAATAACGAATTAATTGTTTATTATAAGAATAATATTCTCGTTAAGGTCGAAGAAATTGAATAAACACAGAAAAAAGCCAATTCGCGTGAATTGGCTTTTTTGTCTGTTTGAAGCTTATTTTTTCAATAAATCTTTTATTTTTTGGTTATGTTCCTTACTTTGTTGTAACAGTTGGTTTAGTAGTGCTGCCGCCTGTTTGTTATCCTTTTTCTCTACTGCAAGCTCTAATTCATGGAACGTTTTCCAGTGTCCCATCTCTTTACCGCCGTGTGCCTGTTTGATGAATTCCTCTTTTGTTATTTTTCCTTCATCAAATTTCTTCTTAAGATCTTGCATTTTTGCCATCTTTTCATTTTTCCATTGCTCACGTTTTTTGGCATTTTCAGGGCTCATCCATTGAGTATGCAGTGCTTTTCTTTCCTCAAGAACCTTTGTCCATTCAGCTTTCTTTTCTGGTGTATATTGGTTTACCCAAGCTACAAGTTTTTGCTCTCTTTCCTGCATCTGGGCTTTCCAATCTCTGTGCATGTGATGATGTTTACCCTCTTGGCAGTCACATGGGGCGTTTTCCTTCTGGTCAACCGGTGTATGTTCATGAGCTGCTGCTAGACCAGGAACAGACAATAGTAAACCCAAGGACAAACTTAACAATTTTAATTTCATACGTATCGCCTTCCTCACTTTTATAATTAGAAGAATAAACCAGTTTTATATCGGCACGGAATTATGTTGCCCAGTTTCACAAAAAAAATTTACCAATTTGACAAAATTTTAGTGAATATTGACTTGAGTATTTTATGAAAGTGTCGTATTCTATAAACATAGAAGGTATGTGAAATGTTTCACATAAAATATAGGGCGTTAGCTCTATTTTTTAAAAGTTGTTATGTGAATTGTTTCACAATTAAATCATAGATAAAGCCTCATAAAAGGGAAGTCAGGAGTCAATTAAAGATGAATAAACCAAAAATTGTAATCTTAGGTGCCGGATACGGCGGAATCATTACAAGTAAAAAATTAGAGAAGCTACTTACATCTGGAGAAGCGGATGTTACCCTCATAAATAAACATGATTATCATTATGTGACAACACAACTACATAAAATTAGTGCAAGAACTGCAGCAGACCGCCAAATTGCCATGTCAATCCCAGAACTTATTGACCAGCAAAAAACTTATTTTAAGAAAGGCACTGTTTCTTCCATCGATATTAACAACCAGGAGATTCACCTTGAAGGTGGGGATACTGTTGAATATGATTACTTATAAGTAGCATTAGGGTTCGAAGTTGAAACGTTTGGAATTCCTGGTATAAAAGAAAATGCATTTGAAATTAGAAGCTTTAGGAGTTCTAAGGCCATTTACCATCAAATTATTAAGCAATTTAGTCTATATAAAGAAGATCAAGACCCTTCCCGCCTAACCTTTGTTGTGGCAGGGGGCGGCTTTACAGGAATTGAAATGCTTGGAGAACTAGCTGATGGTCTTCCAAAGCTATGTAAAGAGCATAATGTCCCATTTGAGAAAGTTAAAATTGTTGCAATTGAAGCAGCACCATCTGTAATTCCTTTTTTTTCCAAGGAATCTGTTCAATATACAACTGAAGTTCTAGAAAGAATGAATGTGGAACTGCACATGTCAACCAAAATTTTAGAATGTACTCCTGAAAAGGTCATTTTAGAAAACAACTTGGAGGTTCCGACCAGGATCCTAATCTGGTCATGCGGGGTGAAAGGGAACTCTATCATTCAGAATTGTGGATTGCCAATTGTTAAAGGCAAAGTCCCTGTAGACCGCTTCCTTCGTGTTAAAAACATGCAAAACATCTTTAGTATTGGAGATTGCTCTTTATTCATGAAGGATGAAAAGTCTGCATTACCTCCTACCGCACAGGTCGCCATACAAGAAGCCGACGTTTGCGCAAAAAATATCGCAGCCACTCTAAGAGGTCAAAATTTAATGCCATTTGAGTATCACCACAAGGGTTCAGTCGCTTCCATTGGAACGAAGGCAGCTGTCGGTAAAGTAGGTAACCTCAGACTTTCCGGTTTATTTGCAGCCTTTATGAAACAGGTCATTGAAGCTCGCTACCTCTTTAATCTTGGTGGTCCCGCTCTATTATTAAGCAGCATTTTGGAGTAAACCGTGAACCTGTAAAGGTTACAGCAAAACATAATTAATTTCGATTTTGATCCAGGGCAGCGGACTTCCCCCTTCCCATGTTCAGCTGCCTTTTGATTAGAATATATCCTAAGTAAATGTCATACCTTAAATCCCCCAATTTAAGGAGAACAGCCCCATTCCTAATTTTATGGATTGGGGCTGTTTGTTTAATAAATGGGAAAAAGGATTTTAGCCAACTCTTTAAAATTTCTAGCTTTATTAGCTTTATAGTTTTGTGACGTAAAATAATTAACATCACTAAAACGATGGAGAATGGTATAGGTCATTAATTTTTTTTGGAAAGTATCGGTTAATTGATAATTTTGAAGTCCATATGACTCTAAGAAATGTTGGATAAGTGATTGATTACTATTAAACATAAATAGGATTGGTCCTAACAAGTCATAATCAGCATCACCCAAGAAACAATCTGCAAAATCGATGACACCAGTAAGCTTCCAATTCCCATCCCTTTTGTTTACCAGTAAGTTAAACGGTGTATATTCTCCTGTAAGCAGTTTTTTAGCAGGATCCGTGTTAATATATTTCTGTTCCACATATCTTTCTAAATCTGCGAGCAAAGATTCCTTTACCCCCAATTCTTGGTGGTATGTCTTCATATTTTTATATTGATTCTGGATGAAATCCTTCCAATCTATTTGCAAGTTTTTTAATCCAACAATCGGAACTTCATGAAATTCTTTTATCGTCTTACCTAAATCTATACTAAGATTCGTTTTTTCTTCATTGGTTAACTGATCCCATATATCAATTAACAGCTCTCCCTTAAGCTGTGTCATGATTAAAAAATTCCAGCCTTGAAAGCTGCCAAAATTAACGAGTCGTGGCGTTTCGACAAGTTTTATTTTTCCTTCGAGATTAGTCAACACTTCCAATTCCCTGGTGAATTGTCCATTTTGATGCTTGGGATACAGCTTGATAACATATTGACTTCCACCGAAGCTATAGACGATATTCGCTCCATAATGAAATCTTTTGATGTCACTTGGTGAGAATTCTTCTTGGATAAGTATTTCCTTTATGATTGAATCCCAAAAGGAGTCAGCCCCTTTAATGGATCCATATTGTTGAATACTAATCTCCGATAATAGCATTAAAAATCTCTACGTAAATTTGACTTTTATACCCACTCTAAAAATTCTATACGGTTGCCAAACGGGTCATGGACATGAATCCGATTAGCTCCTGGAAGATTATCATCTGCTGTAAAATCGACATGCTTTTCTTTAAGACGTACCTTTAATTCCTCAATATTTTCAACTACAAAAGCAGGATGGGCTTTTTTAGCAGGAGAGAATGGCTCCTCCACTCCAATGTGAATTTGGAACGTACCGAATTCAAACCAAACCCCGCCACGTTTTTTTAATTCCTCGGGTTTTTCCACCTCAATTAAGCCAAGAACCTCTCCAAAAAATTCCCTTGCTGCTTCCTCACATCCTCTAGGTCCGGCAAGCTGTACATGGTCGATTTTTTTAATAACAAACGGCATAATGACCCCTCCAATTCTTCATGAATACTCTTTTATTTTATAAAATTAATAATTTTCTATCAAATATTAGTTAAAGAAAAAACTATCCCCGCCCTGAACGGAAATAGTCTTTTCTTAATAGACATCTTTTTTGGTAAAAACCCAAAACGATACGAATAAGGCGACTGCCCACCAAACGAACAGAACCATCATTGAGAATGAAAGATTCATTCCTTCGATGGGTGGTGCTGTGCCTTTCATATAATCAGTCAACCTTAAATTAACCATAAAAAAATATTTAGCTGATTCCCATGAAGAAACCATATTGCTTAAAATCGCACCTGAAATTAAAGCGGCTAACATGACACCCATTCCAGCGGCTGTACTGCGAATCAAAACAGAAAGCATAAAGGATAATGTCCCTACTACAATGGCAACGAACCAGACAAGTCCAAAATCCATCAATAAAAATTTCCACAGACTTAAGAGCTTTACATCAGTTGTACTTAAACCCGTATCGGTTACATTAAATCCGGTTAAAATCGGGGCTCCCCAGCCCTTATAGCCAAACACCACTCCAGAAATGGCATAAGACAAGATTCCAGAAATGGCAATGACTAAGGACACCGCCAAGCAAAGGGTTATATATTTACTTAATAGCACTTTCCACCGTTTTACCGGCCTGGTTAATAACAATTTAATCGAGCCAAGGCTGTGTTCTGAAGAAACCAAATCACTGGCAATCACCATCACCATCAAAGGTATAAATAAATCAATCGAGCTCTCTAGAAAAATTCTCATGAATGTAGGAGCGCCAGGTTCAGCAGGATTGATGTCGTGATCCAGGTAGTATTGCTGCTGTTGTAACGAAATTTGTAATTGTTTCTTCCATTCATCTGAAATTCGGCTGCTGCTTAAGCGGTTCGTTGTATCTACGATTTGCTGTTGTAAAATCGTGCGCCAATCACTTGTCCCTAATTTTTCGCGCTGCGTTTGAACCTGCTTATACTGGGCATATGTAAATAACATAACAAGAACACCTATGATGATGGCAATGACGATCAGGCGTTTTTTTGCAATCAACTTCATCATTTCATTTTGTATCAATTTATTCAATCGTATCACCCCCTGTTAATTCGAGGAATAAGTCTTCGAGGACAGGCATTTTTCGATTGAACTCAATGACAGAAACTCCTGCTTCTACAAGCTTTCTATTCCATTCGGGAGTCTTACGTTCATCGAATTCCGTTAAAATGGAGCCATCTTCTTTAACTTCTATCGATGTTAATGAACGTAAAACTTGCTTTCCTTTTTCCAACGGCTGCACATGCCAAACCACTCTTTCTCGATTGGCAAGCAGCTGCTGAACCGTATCAACCCGAATAATGGTTCCTTTTGAAATTATAGCAACCCGGTCACATAGTAGTTGAATTTCACTTAATAAATGGCTGGATACAAGAACACTTAAACCCTCCTCAACAGCCAGAAATCGGATAAACTGTCTCATTTCACGTATTCCCGCAGGGTCTAAACCATTTGTTGGTTCATCGAGAATTAAGACTTTGGGCTGCCCGAGGAGTGCCTGTGCAATTCCTAGTCTCTGTCTCATCCCCAATGAGTAAGTTTTCACTTTATCATGAATTCTTTCAGTTAAACCTACTAATTCTGTTACTTCCATAATTCGCTCTTCCCCAACGCCTTCTAGCATTCGAGCAAAATGAAGAAGGTTATTATAACCTGATAAATAGGGATAAAGTTCAGGATTTTCCACGATACAGCCTAGGCTTGACATCGCCTCTTTGAAATGATTTTCAATATTGTTGCCACAAATTTGGATACTGCCAGAGGTGGGTTTTATTAATCCGACAAGCATTCTGATAGTGGTTGTTTTTCCAGCACCATTAGGTCCCAAGAAGCCAAATACTTCCCCTTCACGTAAATCAAAAGTCAAACCCTTAATTATCTCTCTTTTACCAATCACTTTTTTTAAATCCTTTACAGATAATGTAATTTTTTTCTCCACTAGATTCCTCTCCTTACCAGGTGAGCAATGAGGCGACTCGTTCAGCTATTAAACGGTACCCTTTTGAATTTGGATGAAACTTGTCTGAATAAAGATAATCATTTACCTTTAGTTCAAATAAATCAAATGTAGGGACAAACACGATTTTTGGAAATGCTGCACTGACCTCTGCACTGTCATAATTCCAATGACGAACGACCTTAGACATTTCTTTTCCCTGTTCTAACTCTATAAAGGGATTGTATAACCCAATAAAAAACACATTTGCGTTGCTATTGTTTTTCCGTATCTGTTCGAAAATAAACTTTAAATTATCAAGATACTTTTTTTCGATTGTAGCGATGTTTCCTGCATTAAAATCGATTAATCCCTGTCCGCCTCTAAACAGATCGTTTCCGCCAATCGTTACTAACACCATATCCGCTTTTTGAATTTGCCTTTGTATTTCCTTTTGCTCGACTTGCTTCCTGAGTTGGTCTGATCTTTGCCCATTAATACCTAGATTGGTTAATTGAACAGGACGCTTTGTTTTTCCCTTAATTTCATCAATTAAGTCTCCGACGTAACCCTTACCTGTCTCGTCCCCCGTTCCTCTAGTGAGCGAATCTCCTAAAGCTACGATTGTTAATCCTTTTTTGTTTTCAACCTTCTTTGAAACGGTATTTGTCTCCGGAACCGTCTCCGGTTTCCCAGCATAGTAATCTCCCACTGCCCAGCCAAGCCCGATAAGCCAGATGAGGCAAAATAATACTGAAATGACAGTGATGGAGCGTATGACATTTTTATTCAAAAAACTCATCCTTTCTGGCCTTTTCTATTATTTAATCACAGTTGTCCAGCGAATCAAACTTTCATGACCTCCATGATTGAAAGTTCAATATTTATTAACATTTTAAAAATAAAAGGAACCCACATATGGATTCCAAATTGAATAAACTGATCATTTTACCTGCTTTGTTCCAGTTTTAAGGTTTCTTACTTGTAGTTTTTTTAATAAATATAGCCCGACTAATATTAAACCTATAATAAGACAAGACAATATTAAATATTTCTTCATCATACCGTGAAAGATTATCTCCCAATTCGGACCGAGCATTTTCCCTAACAAAATGAAGGAAGATACCCAAAGAAATGAGCCCAGAAATAAATAAATAGAAAATACTCGAAAAGGCAACCGTGTGATTCCTAAAAAGTAGCCTGTGATATGTCTAACCACTGGGATAAAAAAGACAATAATTAAAAGCTTGTTCCCATATTTATTAAACCATAATGACGTGGATTGAATCTTTTCTGGTCGAAAACGTAGCTGTGGACCATATTTTTCAAAGAAAGGCATTCCTAGCTTTGCTCCAATAAAATAGGTAATGATCATTCCAACTACACAACCAGAGGTAGCAGCAATGATGCAGCCTATCCAGTTTAGTTGTCCCTGAAAAGCAAGAAATCCGGCATAGCCCATCATTGCTTCCATTGGGACAGGGAGTGCAATAATGCCAAGTACTAATGAGAGAAATAGGACGAGGTATCCATATTCGTTCATAAAGGATAGTAAAATCGCCAAGTTCCATTCCACCTCTTCCTATGTCATTTTTATATTTATAATGATATTTTATCCATTTTTCGCTTATATAGTAATCAGATACCTTTTTTCCTTATGAAAAATGCCGATTTCCTGATTGGAAACCGGCAACCCTATCTATTATTTTTCTAAATCTCCCTTTGGTCCAAAGAATTCATAATGAATTCTTTCATCATTTACCCCTAAATCTTTTAAGAAGCCATTAATAGCTTTCATAAATGGTATTGGACCACAGAAATAAAAATCAGCATTTTCAATTGCAACTTTGTCTTTTAACCATTCTCGGGTTACATATCCTTCCACATCGAAGCATTTGTTCTTACGATCTTCTTCTGTCGGTGAATCATAGAAGAAATAGGAAGTTACGTTATCAAGCTGAGCCAACTCTTCTACTTCATCCCTAAGTGCATGGACATTGCCATTTGCTGCGGCATGGACGAAGGTAACCTTGCGTTCAGGTTGAATCTCGACCACGGTTTTAAGCATGCTCATCATCGGCGTTAATCCGACTCCGCCGCTTAAAAATACAACTGGTGTTGTTTTATTGGTATCGAGGATAAAATCACCTGCAGGAGCACTTACCTTTAAAATGTCCCCTTCTTTTACTTCATCATGTAAGTAATTAGAAACCATACCATCAGGACATTGAAGACCAGATTCACGCTTTACACTAATTCGATAGTAATCTTTACCTGGTGCATCTGAAAGGCTGTATTGACGAATGTGTGTAAACTTCTCGCCTTCAATTTCTAACTTAATACTGATATACTGCCCAGGAATAAAGTCCGCAATTTCTTTTTTATCTTCTGGTTTTAAGTAAAATGAAGTAATAACGTCACTTTCGATTACTTTCCGGTCTACCACGAAGTTACGGAAGTCTTCCCAACCGCCTTTCTGGTTTTCGGCTTCATCGTACATTTCTGCCTCAACACTAATAAAGGCATCCGCAATGATGTTATAGGCTTGGGCCCATGCATCAATAATTTCATCCGTTGCCGCATCACCTAACACATCTTTAATCGCTAATAAAAGATGTTTTCCGACGATCGGATACTGCTCTGGCTTAATTCCAAGACTTCTATGCTTATGAGCAATTTGTTTAACAACTGGAAGAATCGCTTCAAGGTTATCAATATACATGGCAGCAGCATAAACCGTTCCAGCAAGTGCCTTTTGCTGTCTGCCCTGTTTTTGGTTGGCATGGTTAAAAATGTTTAATAATTCAGGATGATTTCCAAACATTAGCTGATAAAAGCGAGTTGTGATTTTTTCTCCGTGTTGTTCTAATACCGGTACTGTTGATTTAATAATTTCAATGGTTTTTTTGTCTAGCACTATAAACACTCCTTACTTATTTTCCCTATATCCATAGTGATTATATGGATAAATTCACAGCGACTAAGTGATTCAAATCACACTTTATAATCTTTAAGTAATTTTCGAAAAGATATTTCACAAAAAGTTCACTTTTAGCTATGACAAATGTAACTAGTCATATCGTGACCATTTTTATAACGTTAAATCAAGTAGAAGTTTAGGAATTAATAAATCGGATAAACCATTGAAGGATGAGTATTATATGAAGAAAGCCAAAATTGCATGGATCACCGACACAACTGCATCATTAAGTAAAGAATTTATTGAGCAACATCAAATCCACGTCATCCCATTGCACGTAGTGATTAATGACGAATTTTATAAGGAGACAATCGATATCTCCGAACAGGAATTTTATGATCGAATGAAAAATGAGGACGGGAAGTTTCAATCATCTCAGCCCTCCATTAATGATTTTGTAGAACTGTATCATAAATTAAAGGAAGATTATGATTTTGGAATCGCCATCCATGCCTCAAGTACTTTAACTGGTACTTATCAATCATCTGTTATGGCAGCTGGAATGGAAGATTTTGAATTGTATGCGATTGATTCACAAATTGGTTCTTATCCACTTTCCTTTTTAATCAAAAGAGGTATTGAACTGGTGGGGCAGGGGTTGGATGTTAACGAAGTGATCGCCAATTTAAATGATTATCGTAAGGACAGTCGATTATATTTAGTACCTTCCAATTTAGATCAACTTCACAAAAGCGGGCGAGTATCTGGCGGTCAAAAATTATTAGCATCTCTATTCAATATCAAGCCAATTTTAGCCATTGAAGACGGGGCTGCAACAATAAAAGATAAAGTTCGCACTGACAAGAAATCCCTAGCCTGGCTAGTTAATAAATTAAAAGAAGACCTAGAAACAAAAACAGTTCGAAAGGTAGCCATTGTACTTGCCAACGATCTACAAAGGGCTGAAGAACTTGATAAAATGGTCAAAGACACCTTTCCTAATATAGATACAGAAATATTAATGCTCATTACAGTTGCAGGAGTGCATACGGGTGTAGGTACACTGGGACTTTCGTGGGTTTGTGAGTAAAGGACTGATATTCACAGTCCTTTTTCTTATTTATCTTGTATAATAATTTATATTAGATAAAAAAAGAAATGGATTTGAATCGATGAAAAAGAAGAAAAGTGGGTTTTTATTGATTGGAGTTTTTATAGCTTTTGGACTTATTTATGTTGGATTTTTACAATTTAAAATCAGTCAATATAGCAATATGGAAGCACCTAAGAATGCAGATTATTTGATTGTCCTAGGGGCAAGAGTTAAAGGGACTGTTCCTTCACAGGCATTCGCCAGCAGAATAGATGCCGCTGCTAATTATTTAAAGGAAAACAAGAATACGATTGTTATTGCTTCAGGGGGACAAGGTCCAGGAGAGCAGATTTCAGAAGCGGAATCGATTAAAAGGGAATTAGTTAAACAAAATATTAGTGAATCTAGGATTATATTAGAAGATCATTCCACTGATACTTATGAAAATATTCGTTTTTCTAAAAAGCTTATTCCAAAGGATGCAAAGAATGGTGTGGTGGTAACGAATACTTTTCACATCTACCGAGCAGTCTCAATAGCTAATAAGCAAGGCCTAGATTTACAGGGACTTCCGGCAAAAACTCCATGGACGGCCGTATTGAAATCGTATTCGCGCGAATATTTGGCGATTACGAAATTCTATTTGAAAACCTACATACTAGATTAAGTGATAAATAAGATGTAAAAGAGTACCCGAAAAATGAAGGGCACTCTTTTTATATGCCTATTTTACTTTAGAATAGACACAGGTATCTCTTAATTCATTTTGGTCTGCCGATTTGGAATCATTTTTCAAAATACCCTCTAATGTGAATCCTAATTTTTCAGGGATCGCACTGCTTTTGGTATTTTTTGAATCGCAGCGGATTTCAACGCGTCTAGCATTTAGCTTTTCAAAAGCAAATTCCGTTATTGCCTGAACTGCTTCTGTTATGTACCCTTTTCCACTTTGACGCGAATCTATCCAATACCCAATCTCAAATTTTGGAACATCCCAGTTGATTCTATGCAGTCCGGATGAGCCAATAAATTTGCCTGTTTCTTTATCAAAAAGATGCAAGCGTAAGTCTTCTCTTGTTAGAAATTTTGCATGGGCATCCCTCATATTCGCCTCAACATCGTGCTCAGTTTGCTCATGATGTGCCCAAGGCATCCATGGTTTCAGTTCCTCTAATGAAGCTTGCATCGCTTCGTAAACAGCAGAGCCGTCACCAGGCATTGGCTTGCGGATTATCAATCTCTCTGTGTAAAATTCTTCTGGAAAATCAATAAGTATAGGTTTCATTCGTTTAGCCCTCCTCCTAAATATTTTTAATTCGCTATAAATTTGGGTATTCCTTTTTTCGAAAAGCGATTCGCCGATATATATGCTAGATTCGCCGATAAAATGAAAAATTCGCCGATAAACCGGTCAGATTCGCCGATAAACTCCAAAAATTCGCCGATAAAAATATTCACTGGCATCTTGCGGCTTATTTTCAAAGCATATTTCTATAAAAAAGGTCCTTCCGGAAACGGAAAGACCTCTCATATTGCTCTTTTAATATGCTTTTGCCCAATAAACCATCTGTTTCGCTTCTTTACCACAGCAAACACATTTGTCAGAAAGATTTTCCTGTTCAAATGGGATGCAACGGGATGTTGCAGTCGTATCTTCTTTAATTTTTTCCTCACAAGCTAATTCGCCGCACCACATTGCTTTGATGAATCCTGGCTGTGAATCCAATGATTCCTTTAATTCAGGAAGCGTCAACGCTACAGATGTTCTTTCCTCGCGATGCTTTAATGCTTTGTTATATAAATTGCTTTGAATGTCATCTAGTAATTCAACTAACTTCGATTCTAATTCATTTAAAGGAACAATTACCTTTTCTAAGGTATCCCTTCTTACTAATACAACTTGCTTGTTTTCAATATCCTTTGGACCAACTTCTAAGCGAACTGGAATTCCCTTCATCTCGTACTCATTGAATTTCCAGCCTGGCTTTTTATCACTGGCGTCGATATCAACACGAGCAACAGCCCCAAGAGACTTTTTCAAATCATATGCAAAATCAAGAACGCCTTCTTTATGCTGAGCAATTGGCACAATCATCACTTGAGTTGGCGCCGCTTTTGGCGGAATCACAAGGCCGCGGTCATCACCGTGAACCATGATTAAGGCGCCAATAATTCTTGTGGTAAAGCCCCAAGATGTTTGGTGAACATACTGCAGCTTTCCTTCTTTGTCTGTGTACTGAATTCCAAACGCTTCAGCAAAACCTGTACCAAAATGGTGGGAAGTTCCTGATTGCAATGCTTTTCCATCATGCATTAAGCTCTCAATTGTAAAAGTAGCTTTTGCACCGGCAAATTTTTCTTTTTCGGTCTTTTGCCCTTTCACAACCGGAATTGCAAGGATTTCTTCACAAATGGCTGCATAAACATTCAGCATTTTAATCGTTTCTTCCATTGCATCCTCATCTGTCGCATGGGCGGTGTGGCCTTCCTGCCATAAAAACTCTAATGTCCGAAGGAATGGACGGGTAGTTTTTTCCCAGCGAACCACGTTAGCCCATTGGTTATACAGCTTAGGAAGATCACGATAAGAATGAATGATATTTTTATAGTGCTCGCAAAATAGAACCTCTGAAGTTGGACGAACCACTAATCTTTCAGCCAATTCTTCAGAACCGCCATGTGTAACCCACGCCACTTCAGGTGCAAACCCCTCAACGTGATCCTTTTCTTTTTGAAGCAGGCTCTCAGGTATAAATAATGGCATATACACATTTTCATGCCCGGTTTCTTTAATGCGGCGGTCTAGTTCATTTTTAATATTATCCCATAATGCATAGCCGTATGGGCGGATAATCATCGAACCGCGGACGCTTGAGTAATCGATTAAATCTGCTTTTGTTACTACATCTGTATACCACTGGGCAAAATCCTCGTCCATGCTGGTTACATCTTTTACAAATTCCTTTGCCATTTTTGACACCTCATTATTAAAATTAAATAGAAAAAGGCCTTGATCCTAAAAAGGGACCAAGGCCTGGCGGTACCACCCTAAATTCATAAAGCAAAATTGCTTTAAACTCTTTGCATGATAACGGATTTTATCCGCATGTATCTTCAAAATATCCGATACAGAACTCAGAGGCAGGTTCAAATGACTGTCTTAAGAAACCTCGCACCAATGGTTTCCTCTCTTGATAAGACCTTTTCAGTTTACTAATCCTCGTCAATGTTTCAATAGTATTTTTTGAAAATTATATATGTCCCATTGCAAAATGTCAAATTATATTTTGGCATATATTTCTTCAATGGCCAAAAAACTGCTTTCAACTTATAACTAAATCAGTTAAAATGCAAATATTAGAAATAATGGGGTGATTCGCATGAAGAAAGATAAGGATGAGCTGGATCAAGAAAATGAAGAAAAAGAATTATTGCTTGAACTTATTAGAATGCAAAATGAATCCCTAAAACGTATTTTTAAAAATACTATTGATAAAGAAAAAGAAAATAACTCACAGCCCTAATATTCATAAAACGTTCAATTGCTGATAACTCCATCATGAATATTTGCATTTATAATATTCTTATGTTGTTTAATCAAAAAAACAAGTAACGACATAAGAGGAGACAAAAAAATGAATATTTTTTCGCTGATTTCAGCAGCCCTTGTTGCGATTGGTACCGGCTATTCAATTTTTCTAGTTTACCGTCATAAACGCAAACTGCAAGGTACGCCAGGGGTCATGATTAGCATGGTTATTGCGGTGATTACAGGTCTTCTTTCAGGGAGTATCATCGGAATCCTTTCTGGGGAGACATTTCTTGTCGTAGGAGTCAGTATGATTATTGGATTCGTCATTGGTTTCTTGGCAGGACATCCAATTGGAATATTGGCGATATTGATGGGCTCGATTGCAGGATTGATGGGTGGTATAAATGGAGCGATTTTGGGAGTATTTCTTCAATTCATTAACCCGACAATTTTATTAGGTATTTTAGTAGGTTTTTATATTCTCATCATCGGTTTTGTCATTGTTTATATTTTTGTTACGACAAATAATAAGTATTCGATTAATACCGAAGAGCTCTCACCATATGCCATTATTGGGGCTGGCGTCGTGCTCGTATCCTTGTTTTTATTTATGTATTCGAGCGATATGGTCAAAATTCCTGGTAAAGCAGAAAGCGCAGAAGCCCAAACAACTCAGAATTCAAGCAGTCAGGATATGCCTAAAACAGAGGTTGATGTTACAAAGGAAAGCTCACCAAAAGTGAAAATGCTTGTAACGGATAAGGGCTATTCACCTAATGTCATCCGCGTTAAAAAAGGGGTACCAGTGGAGCTAGTAATCGAAAATCCACTGGAAAATAGTTGTTTATCCACATTTATGATTCCAGACTTTAATATTACCAACGTGAATCTTAAGACAGGTATCACGAATCTCACGTTTACTCCTGACAAATCAGGAGAATTTACCTTCAGCTGCGGTATGCATATGTTTAAAGGAACAATCATTGTAGAATAGATACGGGAAAGGAAAAAGCACACGAGCCGAAATAGTGTGCTTTTTCTAGGTTTCAATCTACTAATACCTCAAAATTTTCTTGTTGACGCTTTCTTCTTTTTCGATCAGCGCTAAGAACTTTAAGTGATAGATAGATTCCTGAACTAGTTAAGAATATCATGGCAATTGCCGTTAAGTCGATCAACCATTTGATATTTGTGTTTCCTATTCTTCCTTCATGGAGACCTCTTATCGTGCTTAGGAAAGAGCCCTGCCCCATTCCTTCACCGCGTATTCTGCCAGCGAAGTTTCCATTTCCCCCAAACCCCGGAGGTCCTTGGAATTGACCATTTGACTGGCCTTGCATTTGACCGTTGGCTTGTCCGGAATCTTGAGGATTACCTTGACCTTGATTGAATTGACCTTGATTAAATTGCCTTTGGTTAAATTGTCCCGGCTGGAAATTCCCTCTCCCTCCCTCAAACTGTGATTGACCAATTAACCATGGCTCATTCATGAGTAAACCAGTAATCGACTCCATAAAGATTAAAACAGAGGCAATTAAGCCGATGCATAAATGCGCCCTTCTCATTTTTTTCATATTGATTGGACTCCCTTCGTGTTTTCGTGCTGTACATTATGTGCTTGTACAAAATTAATAAGCTAATTATGAAGGAGGTTCCTTAAGATTTTCTTAAAAAAAGAACCCAAAATTAATTTTTTTGGGCTCTTGGAAAAATTATTTCAATTGTCGTTCCCTTACCAAGGGTACTTTGCACTTTTGTCTTCCCGTGATGTTTTTCAATTATCCATTTAGCAATCGATAACCCAAGTCCTGTTCCTTCAGCAGCCGTCCGGGCCTTATCACTTTGGTAAAAACGGTCAAAGATTTTCGGAATGTCTTGTTCAGGAATGCCTATACCGTTATCTTTTACCTCAAGGATGATTGAAGAATGAGTTTGTTTACAGGAAAGGAGAATATCCCCGCCTTCATTCGTGTATTTCATGGCATTATCTAACAAAATAACAATCAGCTGGTGAATCCTTTCCTTATCCGCCAAAAAAGTAACTGGTTCGTTGGCTTCTAAGCGCAGGGACTTTTCTTGGTACATGGCGATTTCTTCATAGTGCTGAATAATTTCCTTTAAAAGATCATTCAATTGGAATGAATCTTTCTTCATTTCGATTTGATCGGAATCGGACCGAGCAAGTGTTAAAAGATTCGCCACCAACTTGGACATTCGTCTTGATTCGGTTGAAATGGCCGAAACATCAAGAATTTTATCCTGTACCGTGGCATTAGGGCTTCGGAACAATAAATCCGTCTTCGCCTGGATTACCGCGAGCGGCGTCCTTAACTCATGTGAAGCATCGGAAACAAATTCTTGCTGCTTCTGCCAGGCTTTTTTTATCGGAACAAGCGATCTCCCTGCTAAGAAATAACCTGATGCGATGGCGCAAAGCACACCTATTCCACAGCCAACTAGGATGATGATAAGGAGCCTATCCAATAATTCCTTTTCCGAGTTGACATTCCGAATGAATTGGACCTTTATTTTTCCAAGTTGAGGATGTTCAACCTCGAAAGCGATAAATCGAAACGAAAAATCCTCTACATCGACATCTTGTAAAACGTTCAACTTTTTGGGGCGAATCATTTTCTCATTATCTTGGAAAAGTTCAGACTCTCGGTTTTGTTCAACCAAGAGTTGATTTTTCTCGTTCCATATTAAAGTGGTAATCCTCGGGTCTCTCCGCATGAATCTTGGCACCTGACCACCATCACCATCACGAATATTCCCAGGCCCAGCAGGCTCCTGCTGGTTTTGAAAATGATTAACCGATTCTAATAAAGACTCGTTAACATCCTTATATAATCTATTTTCAGTATAAAAATAAATAATACTTCCAAGAATGCTGATTAACACAATAAAAACCAAGGAGTTTAACAATGTCAGTCTAATATGTGTTTGACGAAACATAAAGTACTCCTATTCTTCGTTAAGCATATAGCCTACGCCACGAATGGTTTTTATGTCCGAATGATACCCATATGGTTCCAGTTTTTTTCTAAGATGGTGCATAAACACTTCAACGATCGCAATTGTCGTATCAGAATCGAACCCCCACACTCGGTCATAAATTTGTTCTTTCGTTAAGATGACGCCTTTGTTTTGAATCAGATATTCCAATAACTCGTACTGCTTGGTCGTAAGCTTAATAGAATCACCATCAACAAGGATATCTCTCTCTTTCCCGAGGAGCTCAATTCCCCGGTACTGAATCGTTTGATTTGTCGTTAAACTGCCGCTTCTTCTTAACAGGGCCCGGATTCTTGCCTTAAGTTCAGCTGCTTGAAATGGCTTAACTAAGTAATCGTCACCGCCGCTATCCAATCCTTTTACACGGTCCTCTAAGGAATCCCGGGCGGTAAGAAACAGAACGGGTATTTTGATCCCGTCTCTTCTAATTGTTTGCAGGACTTCAAATCCATCAATTTCAGGAATCATGACATCGAGAACAATGGCATCATGAATATTTTGCATCGCCAAAAATAAAGCGTCCTCACCGTTGGATGCCTGATCCACTTCAAACTCATCTGATAATAACTCAACAATTGATTCTAATAAAGGAAGATTGTCTTCTACAACTAATAAACGCATATTGATCTCTCCAATTAATGAGGGCATATTTTCTATATCATTATATAGTAAACAAAGCGGTCGCAGCATACACGAGTCCGCTGTTTACCAAATTATTCATATCGAAGGGCTTGGATTGGGTTCAATTTCGATGCTTTATTAGCAGGGAATACACCAAACACCACTCCGACAACCAATGAGAATAAGAATGATAATAGGATGACGGATGATGTAAAGGAAACGGTTAAACTTAAAATCGACGATAATAGTTTCCCAATCCCTACTCCAGCCAAGATACCAATCAGTCCGCCAACACCACTTAAAACGACTGCTTCAATGAGGAACTGAAGAAGAACATCACGTCTTTTGGCCCCAATTGCTTTTCGAATTCCAATTTCCTTCGTTCGTTCTGAAACGGAAACGAGCATGATATTCATTATGCCAATGCCGCCAACCAGCAAGGAAATGCTGGCAATACCGCCTAACATCATGGTCATCGTATCTATTACAGAACTCATCGTATCCATTAAATCTTGCTGATTTGTTACACTATAGGAATCACTTTTGTTAGGATACATCGAGGCCATTGCCATTTCGACCTCATTCATTACATAATCCATTTGATCTTCGCTTTTTCCTTGTAAATATACTTGATTAATCGACGTGCTTTTCACTAAACGCTGTCCAGTACTAAGCGGGACAAGCACGACATTATCACCGCTTTGTCCTAACGAGCTTCCTTTAGAAACTAACACGCCAACTACTTTAAAGGAGGTCCCTTCAATTTGGAGATACTGCCCGACTGGGTTTGTACCTCCAAAAAAAGTAGAAGCCGTTTCTGAGCCAATAACTGCTATCTTTTGTCGATATTCAATATCAAGGTCGGTAATGAAACGGCCCGCACTAACCTTGGTATCACGCACTGTGGAGTAAGCCGCATTCGTTCCAGTTAACGTTACCTGGGAAGTGGTTCTATCCTTTTTAACATTGACACGACCGGAAACGACTGGAGACACGGCTTTGACCCCATTCAATTTACTTAGTTCGCTAATTTTATCTTCTGTTAAAGCTAAATCTGTCCCAAAGGTATTAATCGTTAATAGATTAGTTCCTAGCTGATTAATCCTGCTGGTAACGTTTTGTGCCGAACCTTGTGCAATAGATACAAGGACAATGACCGAGGAAACACCAATGATCATCCCCAGCATCGTTAATGTAGACCTCAGTTTATTACTTTTAATGCTGCGAAGGGCCATTTTAATAGATTGCAAAATTCCCAACTAGTTCACCCCCGTTCACTTGCAATTGACCATCTTGAATGCTGACCATGCGATTTGCTTGCTTGGCAATTGCTAAATCGTGGGTAATTAATATGATCGTATGGCCCAGTTCGTTCAATTCCTTCATGACGTGCAAAATTTCTTTGCTTGTTTTACTATCCAATGCACCGGTTGGCTCATCGGCGAGCAGGATTGCGGGATTGCCAACAAGGGCCCTGGCAATGGCGACCCGCTGCTGTTGACCGCCTGAAAGCTGGGTCGGCAAATGACCCGCACGCTCTTTCAGTCCAACCTTGCTTAGTCCCTCTAAAGCCCTTTCCCGACGCTCCTTTGCCGGAACCCCGCTATATAACAAGGGTAGTTCGACATTCTCAATAGCTGTTAGTTTTGTTAACAAATTAAAATTTTGAAAAATAAAGCCGATTTTTTGGTTTCTGATCGTTGCTAATTGATTATCATTCATTTTGCCAATGTCCTTGCCATCAAGGAGGTACTTGCCTGCCTGAGGCCTATCGAGGCAGCCAATCATGTTCATCAGAGTGGACTTGCCGGAACCAGAAGGACCGATGATAGCTAGAAATTCACCCTTTTCGATATCCAGTGATACATTATTTAAAGCGTGAACCGTTTCACCGCCAAGTTTATAGGTTTTCATTAAGTTACTTATTTGAATAATTGGTTTCCTCATTAGTTTCCACTCCTCCCACTAAATTGTCCTTGTCCACCTCCGTTACGGTTCATACCGCCCATGTTGCTGAAACCGCCCATGCCGCTGCCAAAACCGCCGCCTTGCATCATTCTTTGGCTATTATTAGTGGAACTTCCTGTAGCTAATTGAGGCAATTGAACGGTTTCTCCTGCTACAACACCTTCGGTAATTTCCACATAATCCTCATTAGCCAAACCTGTTTTAACGTTTTTTTGCTCGCTTCCAGTACTTTGATCCGTTGAGTCTGAAGAGGAAATAATGACATATTTTTGATTATTCGAGGTGTAAATAGCATCCAACGGCACATAAAGGGCATTTTCTTTACTAGCCGTAAGAATACTTGCTTCTGTGCTCATTCCTACTTTAAGGTTGTCAGGTTTATCAATATGAATCGTCACATCAAAGGTAGACACGCCATTTGTTGATGTCCCTTCCTCTGACACAGTTGTAACTTTTCCTGTGTAGGTTTGATCAGAAAAGGCATTTACTTTTAAACTAACTATTTGCCCAGTTTTTATTTTTGGAATATCCAGCTCGTCAATTTGAACAACAGTTTGTAAATCTTTGTAGTTTGTTAAATGGGCAACAACTTGTCCACTGGTTACTCGTTCTCCGGCAGTAACAGCAAAAGTAGTAACGATTCCATCAGCAGGTGCTGTAATCGGATCACTGCCGTCGGTAAAGGTGATGAGTTCGTCCCCTTTCTTTACTTCCTCCCCTGCCGCCGCCAACACTTCATCGATTTCATTATTATCTATTGTTGACTTGATATCTTCACTGGTAACGGGTTGTACAGTTCCGGATCCACTGATTTTCACCTCAAGTTTGCCTTCTTGGACAACTGCAGTCCTCACTTTTGCAGTCGTGGTTTGCGCATTCGTTTTTGAAGCATACCATTGATAGCCAACAAAACCCACGACTAGAACACCTAATGCTATGTAGATCCATTTTTTCATATCACTTACTCCTTTTCTAATCCAAGCACCGGGGCATGGACATAATAAATTTGGAATAAGACTATTATTCAATTCGTTCCTTAACTTTTCCTTAAAGGAATGTAAATGAAACTTTTCAGAATGTTAAACGTACATATTAATATTGAAAAAGAAATTTTTCCCTTTTTGGAAAATAGATTTATACTATCCATAAAAAAAGATTAGGAGTGAAAAGTGTGGGTGTTACTCTTAGCAAGGGGCAAAAGGTGGATTTGACTAAATCTCACCCTGGCCTGCAAAACGTTGTCGTGGGGCTGGGATGGAATATTAATCATCTTGGTTCTAATTATGATCTAGATGCTTCTGCTTTTTTATTAGGACCAACTGGCAAAGTAAACAGCGATCAAGATTTTGTATTTTACAACAATCCTTCAGGAGGAAATGGTTCCATCCTTTACAGCGGAGATAATCGGATTGGTTCTGGAGTTAGGGATGACGAACAAATCAGGATCGATTTAAACAAAGTCCCTGAGCATATTCACCGGATTGCTTTTACAATTACGATTCATGACGCCCAAGTGAAACGGCAAAATTTCGGACAGGTTTCCGATTCTTATGTCCGTATTTTTAATGAACTGACGAATGAGGAATTATTAAGATTTAATTTAGGTAGGGATTTCACAGTTGAAACGGCGATTGTTGCTGCAGAACTATACCGTCATAATGGAGAATGGAAATTTAATGCGATTGCCAGTGGATTTCAAGGTGGATTAGCGGCATTATGTCGTAATTTTGGAATTACAGTGGACGATCCACCAGCTGTCGTACCATCCACACCAACCCATGTTCAGCAAAATTACCAGCAGAACCAGAACAGTTCTTCATCTTTTCAGCAAAGTAATCCGAGCCAGCAAAACCAAAATCAATATGATCCATACAGGCAAAGTCAAAATAACCAACATACCTTTCAGCAGCCCATTCATCTGCAGCCTGATTCATCATTCAGGCAGCCTGCTTATGGCTATCCAGCACAATCGTCTCATGCTTCTTCTCATCATACATATGGCGGTGATGAAATCATTTGTCCACGCTGCCACTCTTCGAACGTAAGGACAGGTAAGAAGGGGTTCGGTCTTGGGAAAGCCGCAGTCGGAGGATTGATCCTTGGTCCTGTAGGACTCCTAGGCGGTTTTATTGGAAAAAATCAATTAAAGTTTACTTGCAACAACTGTGGAAGCACTTGGTCCCCTTCTAATACAGATTATATGGAATGGGCCAATACTCAAAAAAGGAAGGCGCAAGAAATATTTAATCGCTATAAAAGCCAGGATGTCCTCGATGCAGTTGTAGCGGCCTGTGCATTAGTTGCCATGGCTGATGGGTATTTGGATGCTTCTGAACGGCAAAAGATGCTCGATTTTGTCCATCAAAGTGAGGAATTACGAGTTTTTGATACTACTAAAGTCATTCAAAAATTCAATATGTTTATTTCTAAAATGGAACATGACCGCATGTCGGGCCGTGCAGAAGCCTTCCGTGCTCTTGGAAAAATTAGAACAAAACCTGAAATCGCCCGTCTAGTCGCCAGGTATTGTATCGCAATAGGTTATGCTGATGGTCATTTTGATCAAAATGAACAACAAATGGTTGCCGACATCTGCCGTGAGCTTGGACTAAATCCAACTGAGTTTCTATCCTAATGTCAAATTGAAAAGGCCTCGAAATCCAGCAAGGAATCGAGGCTTTTTCCTATTTATTTTTTCCATACCCGCTTATTTTCCACTCGCTTGGTATGCCCCATTGCATCCAGCCTTTCTAAAAAAGGGATCATGTATTTCCGTGAAAGATCCAGCACATCTTTCGCCTCTCCCACTTCAAACTCAGAACCCGTTTGACTCCGAAGTCTTTCAACAGCTGCTTTAAAAACCTCTCCATGATAAGCAAACTGCTCATCTAATGGAACAATTAGCTGCTGGTCCTCAAGGAACCGCAGTAAATCAAAAACAAGGTTGTCAGGAATACCGGCTGCTCCAAAATAGTCTTTTAAATAACGAACCTTTAATCCGTCCTTGTTTAGTTCCTCCAGCATATTTTCTGTCCGCTTCGCCCAGCTTTTCGGCACATGCGGAACAAAAGTCGCTAACGATACAAACTGTTCTTTGCGTTTAAAAATACTATTCGCAATCCCATTTTCGACGACGAAATCCAATAAGGTCTTAGGAAATCTTTTTTGCATCGTTTGTAAAAGTTCTGCTTTATTTATTCCCATTTTCATTGGATTGATCTGATGATAATCCTGCAATCTATCAAAAATATCCTCTTCAATTGCATTGATTAATAGCTGAAGTGTATATTCCTTCCCATTGTATAAAACAAATTCTTCATCACGTAAATGACCGGTTAAAGTTGCTTCATCAAGTGCAGTCCGCTTAATTAACTCAGATAATGGCAGGCTTTTAGCTTCGACCAATGCTGCCGAAATCCGTTCTTTCGGTGTTCCTACTTTTTTCTTTTCCAATTCATCAATGGTTTGATTACCAAATCGATATTTATGGCCCCTTGGGTCAATAACCCAGCCACCGCCTATCGTCTCTTGCGGGCTTGGCCTTCTTAGGATAAAACGGTCTCCTCTTTTCGTGAGAATCTCATCTTCAAGCCTTAGCTGACAAAGGATTTCCCCATTCTCTTCCTTAATCTCGTTGCGGTCAAAGAAAACGATTCTTCCCATAACTTCTGCTGTTCCAATATGTAGTTTAATCGGCATTCGTTGTTTAACCAAATGCTCGAGTTCTTCAACAACACGAATGGCCACATCAATAGTTTTTGTAACAATAAAATGTTCGGAAGAAACCAACACATCCCCGCGCTCGAGGTCTTCTTTTGAAACACCTGAAAGATTGATAGCCGCGCGTTGTCCAGCATATGCTTTTTGTGCTGATTTATGATGAACTTGGATCTGCCGGGCACGGACTTCTATCCCTTGTGGCATAATTAGTAAACTCTGCCCTTCTTCAACACTTCCCTCATAAACGGTCCCGCGGACAACGGTTCCTTGGCCTTTAACGGTAAAAACCTGGTCAATTGGCAAACGGAATGCACCTTTAGCATCGCGCATCTCTTGTTCTTTTAACCTCTTGATAATTAATTCTTTCATTTCCTCGATTCCCTTATGGGAAAGGCTGTCAACAAGCACAAAAGGAGAATCCTCGAAAACTGTGCCAGTCAGTTCTGTTAAAATATCATCTTTGACTAGATCAATAAATTCCCCGTCTACCCGGTCAATTTTCGTAATAGCCACTAAACCTGTTTTTACACCTAAGAATTTTAATATATCAAGATGTTCACGCGTTTGTGGCATCACTCCTTCATCTGCTGCAACAACCAGCACGACTAGGTCTATTCCTGCCACTCCAGCAATCATTTGCCGGATAAACCGCTCATGTCCAGGAACATCGATGACAGAAATTTGAATCTCATCATCTTCATATAATGGAGCAAATCCGAGCTCAATCGAGATTTGACGTTCTTTTTCTTCCTTTAAACGGTCGGTATCGACATTAGTAAGTGCCTTTGTTAAGGAGGTTTTCCCATGGTCGATATGTCCCGCCATTCCAATTGTAAAGTATCGTTTTTCCAAGTTTGCCACCTACTTTATCGGTCTACCTCTCTACTGTAGCTTTTATGAAATCATTGTTCAAGCGAACATTTTTAGACAAAATAAAAAGCCCCGATCGCCCCGCAATATTCCCCTTTATCTAGGTAAATAGTCTTTAGCCCTAATCTTGACAAATAGTATTCTAGAGTTGTCTTGAAAGAATCATTTCCAAGCAATGTGCTGCCGATAAGGACAACTTCTTTAACCTGATGAATGGCGGCAGCCTGTAAGGTTAAAAGGACTATGGTTTCTGCAATCATATTCACTACAGCCGCTATTCTGTCGGCAGCCGAATGTTTCACTTTTAGGCCCTTGGCAAAATTAGCCGCAGTTAAATGGCCATCAATTGGTGGTTCGGCAGATTCATATATATCCTTTACAAGGAGGTCAATATTCTCTTTATCTCCTTGTTTGGCAAGGTTAATCAGATCATGAAATTCCTCATTTTTGGTTAACAGAGAGCCTAGCCCAGTAAATGTGCCTCCACCCATTCCGCTCCCAAGAATGCGTTCATACTTTTCTCCAGCAACTAGGTACCAGGAAGTCCCCGTTCCAATGTTAACGAGTAAAAAGGGATGATCGCTTTTTTTGCATTCCTCAAGCAATAAAATCCGTGCACCTTCACATGTAGCTTGAAACTCAGGAACGGATACCGCGCTTTGAAAAAAATTTTGTTGAATCAGATGGGCTTTTCCACCCGTCACGGTTACTTTTACATTTGGTGCAGTAATGTTTAACCAGGTTATCGCTGCACTAAGTTGGTTGATGGGGTACTTTTTATAATGAAGTTTATTATTTTCCTGAAAAACAAACTTAACAAGTGATCCGCCTGCATCAATGCCTGCTTTTGGTTGTAGCAAACCCAACACCTCCATGAACATATTGGTAAGGTTTAAGTATTCTAAAGAATAGAACAAAAAGAGATTGAACAAACAGATAGATACAAATCGAATAGATCATATTGTATCCGTCTTTATAGTGAAAAACACCCAACTTATGGTAAATCCATTCGGTGCCTAATGAAACAGCTGTTGAAGCCATGATGAAAAACACTAGGTGATGATCACGAATTTGAAGTTTCTGATAAAGAAATAAGAAAATATATCCAGCAGGTGGATAAAGGAGATAGACAGGTATATCCATAAAAGTATATGCCGGACCGTCCATAATATCGTATAAATCAATCGGTGTTGCTCCAAACGAGTTATCAAAAATGCTCGAGATCGTTAAGGAGTATAAAAAAATAAAAACAATCATTTGCTTAGAAAAAATTTTGGGAAGCAAGAAGTAGATGCCCCAGGAAACAATCACGGCAGCTAGGACAAAGTAATCATTTAGTCCAAATCCTTTTTCTGTCCACATCATCCCCTTTTCCCTCCTTCAGTCCTCTAAACCATTTCATTGCAATGATCATAAAATATAAAAAAAGATAATAATATCCTATGGTAAAAACATGATTCCATTTCTTGAAGCTATACAATTCATTGTTAAGATTGAATTTATCAAGAAGTAAAATGAGAAGACTATAAATTAAGATGAAGACCAACTTTTTAAGTTGAGAGTAATTCATTATGATAAGTGTGAAATATGAGAGACAAAATGGAATAAACACACTGCGAAAAAGAAGAAAAGCAATATATAATTTTGGCTCTGTTGTTGTTTTCATCCATTTAAATGTCTCAAACAGCCCTAAATAAGTATGTGTATTTATGAGGCAGCTTAAGAAAACAAGAAAAGTAACTTCCATTTTTGTGCCCCAGCTTTTTTTTCGATTAAAAGTGAGCAATCCCACCATCAGCCAGCTTATGACGAAATAAAAGGTAATGACCATGAAATCTCCTCAATTGAACAGTTTCCTGTCATAGTTAGTTTTATCATTTCCTTATTTTTAAAAAATACATTTGCTTGAACCAAAATTACATTATTTTTAAATAACAAACCCTACTATCTTTCTCAATTTAAACAACTAAGGAGCCCAAATTGGCTCCTTTAAATTTTAATATGGGAGGACCATATTAAATTGCTATTGATTTTAAATCGTTCAAAAGCATTTCTTTTTCATTTTCGTTTTCAACTTTTTGAGCGTATTCAATAGCTAGCTGTAAATGCAATTTTGCAGGATCACTTTGGGCTAAAAGGACATTGGCACGGGTTAATGCTTCATACGCATATCCGATGTAAAACGGTTCAATATTGCTTTCTAAACTAATATCTAAGCAGCGTTCTGCATAAAAGTATGCTCGCTCGCCATTACCAACTGTTGCATAGACTCTTGAAAGCTGCCAATATCCAATTGATAGATTTTTAGGAGTATGATTGTCTACCTGTGTCCAATGCCAGAAAGAAGAATGAGCAAGATGAAGCATTCTTTCTTCCTCTTCTTTCGTCCTGTCAGTCATATCCAATAAATCCCAGGTTGCATTAAAGCATTTTACAGCTAATTGTTTGTGTGAGAAAGTAGATTTGTCTTTTACTGTCATTTCATCCATCCTTTCTTTTTTCGAAATTACTGATAAATAAACCAGGAACAACTTCTATGTCACCGACTAAGTGAAAACCATTTTTTAGATATAAATTTTTTGCAGGAGTGTTATCTTTCCCGGTCGATACATTAATCACTGTATAGTCTGAAAGATTAATCTCAACACAAGCCAATAGTTCTTGCGCAATTCCTTTTCGCAAATGATTGGGATGGACAACCATACGGCAAATCGTGACTTTTCGTTCTTTATTCGTGAAGGAAATAGCTCCTGCTAACTCATCCCCTACAAAATACCCAATGAAGGTTTCGCCACAATTTTTTAATTCTTCTATCGTCTCAACCAAAGGCGGTATTTCGTAAAAATTAATTAAGTCTGCCTCAATGCGGTAAGATGCTCTTTGTAATTCATATAGTTCCTTTACTAAGCGATCATCTCGAAAATTAATCTCTTTTATCATGGTTATTCCTTTCTATTGTTGTAAATATTCATTTAGTATCTTTCTACATTTATTCCAAAAATACCTTTCTAAATGACACCCAGACTATTATTAATATCAATCCATTTACTTGTTTTTTTAGTTTTATCGAAAAACACAGACTTTTCTGTTAATATTAAGCTACTATTGTTACTTTAAGGGGGAAGTAATTTTGAAGTTTGACGTAATCGTTGTCGGTGCTGGACTGGCCGGGTTAGTGGCAACCGCTGAGCTTGCAGATGCGGGGAAGAAAGTGCTGCTCTTAGACCAAGAGCCCGAAGCCTCGCTAGGCGGGCAGGCCTGGTGGTCGTTTGGAGGACTATTTTTAGTAGATTCACCTGAACAAAGAAGGATGGGAATTAAAGATTCCCGCGAACTTGCTTGGCAAGACTGGTTAGGTGCAGCCGGATTTGACCGTGAAGAAGATGAGGATTATTGGGGCAAAAAATGGGCGGAAGCCTATGTTAATTTTGCTGCTGATGAAAAACGTGAATGGTTGTATAGCATGGGAGTTAGGTTTTTTCCAGTAGTAGGCTGGGCCGAGCGCGGTGGATATCTTGCTGAAGGCCATGGAAATTCGGTGCCTCGATTTCATATTGTTTGGGGAACTGGTCCCGGACTTGTTAAACCGTTTGAGGAAAGAGTTCGGGCGGCAATGGCGAAGGGCCTTGTTGATTATCGTCCCCGCCATCGGGTTAATGAATTACTTAAGGAAGATGGTGCTGTGGTCGGCGTCAGAGGTGATATTCTCGTTCCAAGCCCTGCTGCCCGTGGTGAAGCAAGTTCGCGTGAAGTTGTCGGAAATTTTGAGTTTCATTCCCAAGCCGTCATGGTAACAAGCGGCGGAATTGGCGGAAATCATGAAATGATTCGAAAAAATTGGCCATCCCGTTTAGGTGAAGCACCTAAAAATATGATTTCTGGTGTACCAGAGCATGTGGACGGCCGGATGCTTGCTATTACAGAGGACGCTGGCGGACGGATTGTCAACCGAGACCGCATGTGGCACTATACAGAAGGAATTAAAAACTGGGACCCTGTCTGGCCAATGCATGGGATCCGCATCCTCCCCGGTCCTTCGTCTATTTGGCTCGATGCAAAAGGAAAGCGTTTTCTAGCACCCAATTTCCCTGGTTTTGACACCCTGGGAACACTGGATGCCATCATGAAGACGGGTTACGATTATTCATGGTTCATTTTAACCCAGAAAATCATTGAAAAAGAATTTGCTCTCTCAGGTTCGGAGCAAAATCCAGATTTAACAGGGAAAAGCATTAAAAAAGTATTATCTCGAGTACTTCCAGGTCCAACAGCGCCAGTTAAAGCGTTTATGGACAAAGGGGAGGATTTTGTCATTGCCAATAGCCTGCCTGAACTCGTCGCTGGAATGAACAAGCTAACTGGTGACCATTTACTTAACCATGATGAAATCGAGCGGCAAATTCTTGCAAGAGACCGAGAAATTGACAACAAATTTACAAAGGATCTGCAAATAACAGCGATGCGCGGTGCACGAAATTATCTTGGGGATAAACTAATCAGGGTGGCTCCTCCTCATAAAATTCTTGATCCCAAAATGGGACCGTTGATTGCTGTTCGCTTAAATATTGTCAGCCGAAAAACACTAGGAGGTTTGCAAACAGATTTATCTGGAAGAGTTCTTGGTGCTGCTGGGGAGCCTATTCCTGGTCTTTATGCCGCTGGTGAGGTGTCAGGATTCGGCGGGGGCGGGATTCATGGTTACCGCTCATTAGAAGGGACTTTTGTAGGAGGATGCCTATTCACGGGAAGGCAGGCAGGCCGAGCACTGGCAAAGGAATTAAAGTAGGACTGTGAATTTTTAAATTGAGTGTTATTTTAGTATCAAAAATGATGGAGGTATACGAATGTCTGCATTAGTATTCATGGCGCTTTATCGGCCAAAGCCAGGTAAAGAAATGGAATTGAACGAAGTTCTTAAAGGTCATATCACAACCTTACGGGAAGAAGGATTAATCACTGATCGTGAGTTATTAACGCTTCAAGCAGATGATGGTACCATTATCGAAATTGCTGAATGGAAATCTAAAGAAGCGATAGATACTGCACACCAATCCCCGACCGTTATGGCCGTTTGGAATCAAATTGGTGAACTAGCAGAATTGACAAGTCTCTCAACACTCGCTGAAGCCCAATATCCGTTTCCGAACTTTAAAGCACTAAAGTAAGATAAAGTGTGATATTCCTATTTGAGAGTTTAGGAAGTCCCTTTAAGATTGCTCTATCGGACAAAACACTATTAAATCCAATGGATTTTGTCCCATAGAAATATTTCTAGGACCAAACCCTCACAATTCAACTGACAAGGATTAAAAAAAAGAAGTGAGATTTCACTCCGAGTGAAATCTCACTTCTTTCTTAATTTCAGTTTGTAAACAAAAACTCCGTCGTGCTACCTGTCTGCCCAGCCCTGACCTCGAGTCGGACATCAATTCGTTCTTTTAATTCAGGAACGTGTGAGATGATACCCACCAAACGCCCGCTGCTTTGGATATCCATTAACGCTTCAATCGCTTGATCAAGCGATTCTGGGTCAAGTGTACCAAAGCCCTCATCAATAAACATGGTCTCTAATGAAACGCCCCCTGCATAATTTTGGACGACATCTGCCAGTCCCAACGCTAAAGATAAGGATGCCTTAAAACTTTCGCCGCCCGATAACGTTTTAACGTGGCGCTCCTGGCCGGTGTATTGGTCAAAGACAAGCAGCTCCAATCCGCTCTGAGCATTTCCTTTTGAACGGTCCGTTTTTCTTAATAATTGAAAACGTCCTGACGTCATTTTTCTTAATCTCATATTGGCTTCCCGCAAAATATCATCAAGGAAGGAAGCGAGCACAAAGCGTTCAAAGGTAATCCGGAAATTATTTTGGCCTTTGGCAATATCGGATAGATGACCGATAAGCTTATACCGTTCTTCAAGGACCTTCATATTGTCATTCAAACGTTCTATCTGGCTGTAGATTCCCTCATTATCCCGTTTTTTCACAAATAGATCTGTGCGCTGATTAGTAAGAGTTTCAATTTCACTGCTGACCCTGTTTACTTCGAGTTTAAGTCCCTCTACATCCGGAGTTTTCACGTCTTTTAACAGCTCTGTTAATTCTGTCAAACGATCTGTTACAGAGCGCAATTCTTCCCGATATTGGCGAATTTCCGTTTCTAACAGACGGATATCTGTTTCACTAAGTTTGGACGAATGGTACATTCCAAAGGTATCGAAGCCCTGTTCAGAGAGTCGATTTTTAAACATTTCACGTTCTAATTTAAGTTCATTTTGTTTTTCAACAAAGTGCATTTCTGCATCTTGCAATCGTGCTGATTCAGTCGCAAGCTTTTCTTTTGCCGTCTGCATGCGCTCCTGGGCTGCTTCTAACAATTTTAGTAATTTTTCATGATGCTTCTTAGAAGCAGAAAGTTTATTTTCATATTCAGCCTCTGAACGAAGATTCTCTGGAATCACACTCATCAATCTTGTTAAATTGGTTTTCTTTTCTGTATACCCAATGGTTAATTCAGTCACTTCTGCCGTCAATTGCTGAAGCATTTTTTGTAAATCCAGCTTTTCGGATTCTCGTGTTAATAACTCTTTCTTCATACTTTCAAACTGCTCAATTTGATTAGATAGTTTCCTTTGTACTTGAATAAGGTTGTTTTTAGCAGAAGTAACATCAGACTTTACGAACGATAAATCACTTTCAACAAAATCTCCCCGGTGAGTCGTGATTACCTGTAATATTTCCTCCATCGCTTCCCGCTGAACTTTCTCAGCCGATTGGCTTTGATATAGGGCTGCCTCATCAGCAGATTTTTCTTTTTCCCATTTCCCTACCTGCTCTTTAGCTGTCTTCATTTCCTGTTCATTCGGAATAGCATCATCATTATTAAGCGCAGGTGCTGGATGATGTTCGGAACCACAAACAGGACATGCCTCTCCCAATTGAAGCCTTGATGCTAAGAGCGACGCCTGGCCATGGAGCCATTTATTTTCCAACACTTCCACTAGCGACTTCGCATCCGCTAATCTTGCAGAAGTATTCTCATACCGATCTGTTATTTGGTTAAGATTTTGCACAGCTTTTTGATGTCGAACGTTTAGTGTTTCATATTTTTCTATACGCTCTAATTCTGCTTCAAGCTTTTCAACCTGGCGTTCATTTTCAAGGAAAGTAATCTTGCCTTTTTCAATTTCTTCCTTTTGCTGCTGTAAAAATTTAATTCTTTCATCCAATTTTTCTAGATTTCTTTCTGACTGGTTCTGCTTATCCTTGGCAGTTTTTAATGACGCTTCCACTCGCGCAGCCTCTTTAACCATGGCAGCAAACGAATAAACATCCTCTTTCATATTCAAAAGTCGATTTACTTCCTCTAGTGCTTCCTTCCGCTCTCCTTCTCGCTCAACCTCTTTTTGGAGTTGTCCTTCGTATTCATTTAGCAAAACTTTTAGTTTTTCAATCTCGCTTTTCATCGTAAGAACATTAGCACCAAGCTGGTCTTCTTCCTTTTTCAAGCGATGGCAAAGTGCTTCTTGTTCTGCTAAAACAGCTGCTCTTTGTGCCCTCTGGACCTGCTTTTCTTTTTCTACATACGATTCTTCATGAGAAATTAACTGAGCTCTTTGATCTTTAAGCTTCTCTTTCGTTTGCAGCTGATTAAGGATCGCTTCGGCTTCGAACAGCTGATTCTTTAATTTGTCTTGCTCCTGAGACTTGTCCTTCAATTGGCTGTTTAGCTGTTCGAGCCTATTACCCAACCCTTCTATTTCAGCTTGCAGGAGCGGCATGATGATCGTGTCATTCACACTGTCTGCGTTTAAATAATCACGGAGTTCTTCATTTACAACTGCATGAATACGGCGAATGGCTTCCCCACGTGCTTGTACTTGGTCTTCAACAGACCTTTTCAGCTCAGCTGCTTCATCCTTCAGTTTTTCTTCAACCAATTTATAAAACTGTGTATGGAATAGTCTTTGCAGGATGACTTCCTTATCTTTACTGTCTGACGTTAATAGCTTGCGGAATTCGCCTTGTGGAATCATTAGAATTTGCCGGAATTGATTGGCATCTATCAGCATAATCTCTTTGATCTTTTCTTCAACATCCGTTATTTTGGACGCGACGAGTTTTTTCTCGCCAGTATCATCCCAAACATGTAATTCGGCTTTCGCTCCGATTGGAGTAAAGCCGTCCCCTTTGTCCTTTTTCTTCTGCTGCTGAGGTGATCTGGTGATCGTATACACCTTGTTTCGAAGTGAAAAATCTAGAGATACCTCTGTTAAAAGCTCATCTTTGGCAAATTGACTTCTAAGGTCAGGACCGTTCCGATCCTCTCCACTCGCTTTTCCATAAATAGCATAACTGATTGCATCGAAGATCGTTGTTTTACCCGATCCCGTTTTTCCAGAGATCACAAACATCGTCCGATTGCCTAACTTGGTGAAGTCAATTATTTCCGTTTCTGCATAAGGGCCAAACGCCTGCATGGTAAGTTTTAATGGTCTCATTTCGCCATTTCCCCCCTTAGCACTTTTTCAATGACATCAACCATTGCCTCTTTTTTATCTAGACTAAACTCAGCTGTAGTCATTTCCGTGTAAAATTGCTCAAACAACTCTATCTCCGACTTCTTCTCACTTCGTTTGGCATTAAAAGACTGCTTTTTCTTTAAATCCGTCACATCGATTTTTCGCTCGAGGTGAAGAACATTCGGGTAAACTTGTCTGAGTTTATTAATCGGATCAATGAGGGCGCCCTCATCTAGCAAGGTTATTTTTAAATAATCATGAATCAGTTCTTTTTCATAAAAGTGAGGATCAAGTAATTCTTCTAAATGTCCTTCCAGTTCACGCATATCATGTTTTGGTGTTAGAGAACGATAGCGATGGGTAAAATGACCTTTATCATCCATTTCAATGATCGAAATTGACTTTTTCTGTTTGGCCTCGGAAAAAGAGTATTTTAACAGGGATCCAGAATATTTCACCTTTTGATGGTTTATCGCATCAGGACTGTGCAAGTGGCCAAGTGCAGTATAAGAGAAAGGTTCAAACAACTCAGCACCAACGCAACCAGAGCCCCCTACCGATAACATCCGTTCGGAGTCAGATGTTTGCCCTCCTAATACAAAGGCATGTCCAACTAGGACGTTCGGTTCATTAGGATTTAGTGTTTCCTCCATTTTTCCAATGAGAGCTTTCATGGCATCCTGATGAGTATGGATGGAATCATCCCCTAAAAGCTGTCTGACGACCCCTGGTTCAGCGTAAGGGACGAGATAAAAGTTCACTCCATTGATTTGAACGGGCTTAAAGCTGTTAGAAAGTTTTCCTGATAAATAGAACTGGCTATGCTTGTACCACGAACTGCCAAATGAAAGCCGTTCAGCACTATCGTGATTTCCGGCAATGGCAACGACAGGCGTTTTCAAATCAACATTTATTTTAAAAAGAATATCATCAAGTAACTCTACTGCATCAGTTGGTGGAACTGATCGATCATATAAATCACCAGCGATAACAACGGCATCCGGCTTCTCTTCTGCCACCATATCCACAAATTGTTCAAGCACTTCCCGTTGATTCTCTGTCATATAAACACCATGGACCAGCTTGCCTAAATGCCAATCCGCCGTATGGATAAATTTCATTTCCCTCACCCCACTGCATTTTTTCAATACTTCTATTATAGCAAAATACCATTAATTAGGGCCCTGGAAATAGTAGCAGATTACTGGAATCTCGCTAACTATAACAATAAAAAACAGCCCGGCACATGTCCGGGCTGTTATAATTGGTTTTTTTAAATTACTTTTTAGTTACGTTAGCAGCTTGTGGTCCACGAGCTCCTTCAACGACTTCGAAAGAAACTTCTTGACCTTCTTCTAAAGTTTTGAAACCTTCAGATTGGATTGCAGAATAGTGAACGAATACATCGTTTCCGTCTTCTGCTTCGATGAAACCGAAACCTTTTTCTGAGTTAAACCATTTTACTTTACCGTTTTTCATGTGAAAAAATCCTCCTATTGGCTTGCGTCAAGCCGTGTGTAAAATTCACCAAATTACAACGCGATAGCTTTACTTCAGTTCCTCATCCAAACAACGATTAAAACTTTGAACAAGCTTGTAACATAAATCTAATCTCGTGCAACGGCTGTTTAAAATTTATCATTTTTAGGCATTTATGTCAAGAAAGTCACTGGTGACAGGAACCTACACTATTCTACATAACTACCAATATCTGTTTAGAATATACCCCTTTATTATGAATCTCCAAATCAACTATTCAAGTATAATGTCATATTTTGTCGAAAAATAATTGTAATCGTTTTCTTACGGGAAATGGGTTACCATTAATTCAAGTAGAAAAGCCCAAGAAATTAATTCTTCGGCACAACGGTTACCTCTTCATCTTCTTTAAATTTATCCAATATCGTAATAGTATCAACAAGATGATTATTAAAGATTTGCCTTGCAACGGCTAATAATTCAATAATCATGGGATCTTTCAGTGTGTAAATAACCTTATTCCCTTCTTTTGTTCCAGTAACAATATTTTTTGCTCTCAATATGGTTAGTTGTTGTGAAACTGCCGAACCTTCACTGCCAACAAGGGTTTGAATTTCATTTACGTTTTTATCCCCTTCTGCTAAAAGTTCTAATATGCGAATTCTCAAAGGATGCGCAAGCGCTTTAAAAAATTCCGCTTTAAACTGCTGCATTTCAAGATTCATTCTTCCACTCCTAGTGTTTTTTAGATGGTAGCGGTTAGTCCCTTTCTACCCTCTACTGCCTCAGCCACAGATAACTGTTTGCATTCCCTGAATGCAAAATGTTTACAGCCAAGGCACTTATTCTTATTGATTTGTTCGAGACCATATTGGATGGCCTCTCCAGTATGCTCAAAAAAATGTTCCTCGCCAATTGTTTGATACAAGCCTGTTCGCTTTAGAACACTTTCCGGCTGTGCATTCAATCCAGATATTACTACTATACCATTTTTCGAAAAATGATGAACAATACTAGAAAGATTTGCTTCTCCTGTTGTATCAATCAACGGAACCTTACTCATTCGTAGTAAAAGAATTTTCGGTCGATAGTTTATCGTACTCATAATCGTTTTTTCAAATGTTTCAGCTGCCCCGAAAAATAACGGACCTTCGACATTAAAAATACTGATTTGTGGGCAGTCATGCGTATCGGATACCATTCCAGTCTCGACTTTTTCATGCTTATGTTTTCGATTTGGCAATGCCTTCGCCGTGATCATCAAGTCGCTCATCCGTTTTGTAAACAGGATAGCCGACATAACAAGACCCACCTCAACGGCCGTAGTTAGATTCACAAATACGGTTAAAATAAAGGTTACTAATAGGACAAGTGAGTCTGTCGATTTTGTTTTTAAAATATAAGCAAATACTTTTCTTTCACTCATATTCCAAGCAACGACCATCAAAATTGGTGCCATACTTGCAAGAGGAATATAAGAAGCGTATGGTGCAAAAAATAACAAAACAAGCAAGACAACGATTCCATGGATAATCCCAGAAAAAGGGGAAACTGCTCCATTTTTTATGTTCGTGGCGGTACGGGCAATTGCTCCAGTTGCCGGGATACCTCCAAATAATGGGGTGATCATATTGGCAATCCCCTGGCCAATGAACTCTTTGTTGCTATTATGACGGCTGTTCGTCATCCCATCAGCAACCACCGCAGATAGCAGGGATTCAATCCCGCCAAGCATGGCGATGATAAAGGCAGGCTTTAATAGTTTGATAACTAACTCTATATTCATGTTAGGTATATGGAGTGCAGGCAGTGTGCTTGGAATTTGTCCATATGCCGTTCCGATTGTTGCTATATGTGTTGGATAAAACAAGGTTGCCACAAGGGTGGAGAAGATTAAGCCGATTAGCGGGCCCGGAACCTTTGGTGCAATCTTTGGTGTTAATATGACAGTTATAAGGCAAATGAGTGCTGTGATAATACTAAAAACATTCGTTGAATTTAGATGTAGGATGAGTTCCTCTATGTTGCGAATAAATTCTTCGTGCTTTTTGATTCCCTCTAAACCTAGGAAACTTGCTAACTGCCCAGTGAAAATGGTTACGGCGATTCCTGCCGTAAAGCCAATTGTAACTGGTCTAGGGATGTATTTAATGAGTGACCCTAGTTTAAAAACCCCCATCAAGAGAAGAATGACCCCTGCCATAAATCCGGCGATGAGGAGATTCTCGTAGCCGTAAGTCACGACTACGCCAAATAAAATGGGAATAAACGCACCGGTAGGACCACCAATTTGATATTTCGATCCTCCAAAAAGGGAGATGAGAATCCCTGAAACAATGGTCGTATAGATTCCATACTCTGGCTTCACTCCTGAAGCGATTGCAAATGCCATACCAAGGGGAATCGCGATAACCCCAACAATCAATCCTGATAGCAAGTCCTTTGGTACGCTTTTTAAAGAATATTGATGGAATCTATTATCACTAAACATATACACCCTTCTTATCTTATTATTTTTGTATATCTGATTATTTGAATATAGAATAATTCACAATAACAAGCAAGTGTTTTGTTTGAAAAATAAACCAAAAATTTTTTTCTTGTTTTCTTGAGGCCGCACGTGTTAAGATGATTAAGCGATGAGCTGAGTTGTGTAAGTCGAGAAACATTCCTTTTAGGAGCACACTATGTGGAGTGTGGTTTTTCGCCTCAATACGCAAAAGACGTCTGTTTTTGACAGACGTCTTTTTATTTTATCTTCTTTAAAATTAGTATATTTTTCCTAAATTTTTTATAATGTATTTAGGTGTACATATTAAAAAGTTGGAGGGATTACCTTGAATAACCACGAAATTGACTACAAGATTTATGGCGATGATATGCAGTTTGTTGAAGTGGAGTTAGACCCTCAAGAAACGGTTGTGGCCGAAGCAGGCGGTTTTATGATGATGGAAGATGACATACATATGGAGACTATTTTCGGTGATGGTTCTAGCGGAGGCAGCAGCGGCCTGATGGGCAAACTATTCAGTGCTGGTAAACGTGTTCTTACAGGAGAAAGCTTGTTCATGACGACTTTTACCAATACCGGAACAGGCAAAAAGCGGGTTTCGTTTGCCTCTCCTTATCCAGGCAAAATCATTCCAATGGACTTAAGCCAATTTGGCGGAAAAATTATCTGTCAAAAGGATGCTTTCTTAGCAGCTGCAAAAGGGGTTCAAGTAGGGATTGAATTCCAACGAAAAATTGGGGCAGGCTTTTTCGGCGGCGAAGGTTTTATCATGCAAAAGCTTGAGGGTGACGGGCTTGCGTTTGTACACGCAGGTGGAACGATTATTAAAAAAGAACTTGATCATGGCCAAACGTTACGGGTAGATACAGGTTGTTTAGTTGCGATGACAAGCAATGTTCAATACGATATTGAATTTGTGAAAGGCGTTAAAACAGCCTTGTTTGGCGGTGAAGGCTTATTCTTTGCGACACTGCGCGGTCCTGGTTCTGTTTGGATTCAATCCCTTCCGTTCAGCCGTCTTGCCAGCCGTGTATTCGCGGCAGCACCTTCCCGTGGCGGCGGAAAAGATGAAGGCAGTATCGCTAAAGGGATTTTTGATATGTTTAGTGGTGACTGATAAATAGTCATAGAAAAACCGAGCTGCATGCGGCTCGGTTTTTTTGGTTACTCTTGATGAATTTCTGTTACTTATGACATATTTTTGGTCACTTACTACATATTTTATAGCACTTATGACGTATATCCGGACACTTACGACATTTCCTGGATATTATTTGGTAATTCAAACATTCTTCTGGTACTTATGACATATTTTTGGCCACTTACCACATATTTTCGGTCACTTACGACGTAATTTCCGAAACTTACGACATTTACTGGATATCAATTGGAAATTCAACTTACACCCTGTACCTTATCCCAGGAACCCTGCATTTTACGAATTGTCACGATTTGCCCTATATGATGGGCATTATGAAGGGTGATACTGGTTAACGTCTCAATCCATGAATGCTTAGATTCCGTATTAACTGGCCCATCCAATTTCGACTCCTCACATTCACGAACGGCATTATACCAATCGGTCATTACAGCATTGAACCTCTCTGTCACTTCAGACCATTCTAAATCGTTCAATTCCACAAAAGTAGAATCATTATCCCCTTCCATTTTGGGAATCGGAATCTCTTTAAACCGATTTAAATACCGCTCATTCCAATAAACTAAATGACTCACAATCTCCAAGATTGAATTTTCGGAGTCTCCCCTTTTCCATCTAGACTGCTCTTCTGTAAGTCCAGCCACCGCACTTTGAAACGATACAAACCAGCCATTCTTGTTATGACATAATAAAAACTGTTCAAGGATGACATCTTTTCTGTTCATAGACAACTCTCCCTCTATTTTTTACAAAGATATTCACAATGACTTTTATTTAGTTCAAAAATATCATGCTGCTAAAGCTTCTGAACGAATTCAAATAAGCCTCGTTTCACAAAGGATCGGGATTCATCCTTAGATACCTTTTTCTTCTTTTCCCTCTTTTTCACAACCTGCAGGCCACTCATGTTTTCTTCTAATTCTTTTTTAATCATATTAACAATAGCAATGACAATAAAAAATCCAATCACAGGACTAAAGATAGTCCAGGGTGCAAGCAAAAATTCATTAAAGTTCTGGCCGATTAATCCGGCCCATTCATTAGTGATTGTTGCCGGATGTGGCGGTGGATTATCTGGGTCATCAATTCCAAAGATTCCCGCCCTATTCCTTCCGCCGAGAAACATCCCAAACAGTCCTAGCTGCATCGTTATGTGAAGTGTACTGATCAACTGCTGAACGGTAAATAAAACGCTGTAAGATCGTAAATAGGGCAGCAAATGCCTTTTTATAAGATGAACCTTACCCGCCCCCATCAAAATAGAACTTTGCACGAAGGATGTTTTTAATAACTCATCCGTAACATCTGAAGCGAATATTATGACGGACGGAACGCCAATAAAAACGAGAATTATAATTTGGTAGGTTATAATCGATGAGATGGATACATCATTAAAATCCCCGACAATCGGGATCATTAAAATAATACCTATAAGGATTAATGGTATATAACGGAAAGGCAGGAAAAAGTCCTTCACATAACTTTTTAAAAAAGGGGCCCAGATTGATAGAATAATCCCCAATAATCCTCCAATTATCACCCTTAATATGGCGACTCCAAATGTAGAAATGAGCGTGAATTTTGCTCCATATAGCAAAAGCCAATGCATATCTTCACCATTGCGATTAGTTCCAAGTATATGCTTTCGGAAGGAGGAAACGGAGCTCTCCCAATGATCTTTCCCTGTTCATTTTTAACTAAAACCTGATGATTATAATCTTTCGGTCCGTAAGCAGGATAAAAAATACTCATTAATAACAGAAGAAGAAGTAAGGAAGAACCGATGATTGTTTTTTTATATTTCTTCATATTGTTATACGCTCCTTCCCTCTTATTAACCTTGAAATCGTCCAGCCTGCTGCTTCAATGACCAACAATGGAATCGAAAACATTAGCAAACAGACTACGAGCGAGACGAAATCTCCTCCCATAGAAATGATTTTAAAAAATTGTTGTGTAAATCCATTAATGTTAAACAAATATTCTACTAAATAAATATTGGAAAGTAATACCCAAACAATGGTTCTGAGCTGTAATACAGAAAGTGGAAAAATGTTTCTCATAATATGTACAAGCAGGGTTCTAAGGCGTCCCATTCCTTTGGCCTTCGCATAGAGCACGTATTGCTGGGATTGTTCATCGGTTAAAACCTTAATTAAAAACTGAATCAATAAAAATAAAGGCAGGAAGGAGACTGTCATGATTGGGACAAAGTATGGCTTTGCACCAAAAACTCCATATAACTGTAAAAATTTAATTCCTGTTTTTTTATAAAGTATTATGACAAAAAACTGAAATAAAAAAATCACTAATAAATCTGGGACTGCTTCAAAAAAGTTAATACCACTTTTTAAATTATTTCTCAGCTTCTCTGGTGCGAGCATAACCAAAACTGCAAATACCAAACCCATGAAAATAATAAAGATTAAGCTAAAAAGTAGAATCGTAATTGAATACTGATAACTTTCCGTAATATTCAATTGCTTAAAAAATGACAGATAGGTAGTATCCTTTATGCGAAATAAAGATTGAAAATCTGACTTCATCCCCCCCAAAAACGTTTTAAAATTAAACACAACATGATCTTTTCCAATTCCTAATAAGAATGGAAGTTTAAAAATAAATAGGAACCCAGCAATAATCAAAACTAATCGAATAATATTACGTAAAAATCGTTTCATTTCATCCCCCCACAAAAATCAACTTTTTAAAATATTCGTAATTTAGATAGACGAAATATTTTTGAAAAAGTTACACAAAAAAGAAAAGCATGCAAATTTTTTTTGCATGCTTTTTTTCTAGTTCAAATCAAGCTTCTTAAGTTTTGCGAAAGCCTGCTCTCTTTTTAAATTATAGGACTGCCAAGGGTTATTTTCTGTCAGGGCCTGCTGCTTCCGTTTAATCAATATTCCTTCAAGTCCATTTATTGATTTATCTTTTTCATATAGGTCAATCAATCCCATCACACCTGTATAGGATAGGTCGTTGAGATAGTAAATATCGATCTTCCGGCTTTCCGTGTAGCGATCCATATTTTCCTTCACCACAATTTTATCTAAGTCTATAACTGTGATGGCAGTGAAGTAAATTAAAGATGAAATAAAGTAAAAATGAAACAAGGACAGTTTTTCAACCCAGACCTTTACCAATGTATACATGAAAATGACAACAAGGAATATCATGAACGAATGGGCAAGTATCCTAGTTAAGGTGAATCCATAGGCTTCCTCGTACATGCCTAAACGCATAAAAGCAGATATGAGCATAATAAAACTAGCCAACACCAAAATGGTAAGCAAAATTTTCATGAACCGCTTTACGAAATTAGTACCATGATTAACAACGGTCAGGACTACTACTGTAATCGATAAATTTATCATCGTTACAAACAATAGTTCAAAGAAGCCCTTTCTTGCGTACTCTGCGTACGTAAAATCCCCTTGCAACGTACCGCTGAAGAAATATTTAAACTGAACCATCGTAAATAATAAATATACCGCATTGATTACAATTAAAACCGTAATGGTAATAATCGAATCAAGCTTGGAACCTTGATTGTTAGCAGTCTGTTTGATAACTTTAATTTGTTTTTTAGCAAGAATCTGCATGAATCCAAAAAAGCCAACGGTATAAAAGAGTATAACTACAACCCTAAAAATACTTTCTACATCGATGACGTTGAACCAATCCGGTATACCGCCTATCATCCGTTTAAACTGTACATCAGCTGACATGAGTAAATTTAGTACGATAAATAAAACAGGCAGTGAAATGACCAATCCAATAAGTACTTTTTTCCATATGACGGCTTTCTCCTCGTTAACACCTTGTTTCAATCCCTTTGCAAATACACCAGAAAAAGCCGCATTATATTTTACTGAATCTAAAAGCATGGAAAACAAATAGAGAATCATTCCAAGTTGATTCCACTTCATTTGTTTCGGGCTTGTGACTAAAACAAGATGAAAGATGACCAAGCAAGGAATTGCCATTATATTTATTCCATAAAAAACTTCGTTGTCGTTCAAGAAAAAACTTGCAGACAGGAGCCAGATGCAACAAAGAATCAGATAGCCTATTCTTTGATGGGAAAAAGTGTATCGGCGGTAACGCCAAAAAAATACCGTGTAAAAACCTGCAATAAAAACAAAATAAGAAATTCCAATTTTGCCTCGGAAAAATGCTTCTTCCCCTAAAATACCAAGCAGTAAACATAAAACCAAAAAAAGCCAATCTGATTTACTAATTTTCGTTTCCATCGTCATCCCTCGTTCATGTAGATTTTCTATATATATAGTTTTACTAGGTATATACTCAAAAAAAACTGCTTATATCGACGCTTTCCTTCCCCAGCGGTAACCAAACCAGCTTATCGGATAAAGAAAAATGGTAAAAATGATACAAGCAAAAATGAATGTTTTCGTTAATAAAGGTGCAAACCAGGAATGAGGTATGATTTCAAATACTGTCAGAACCATTAACAATAAGTTAGGGAATAGTGAAAGTAAGAACGTTTTTCTTAAAAGGATTTTTCCCCTATGACCAAAACCCTTGCCGATTTCATATCCGAGCAATGCCCAAAAAAACATGTATAAAAAGGCAATTAGAATAGGAATTGCGGTTAAATGGTGCCAAAGGGCAGACAGCCATTCCCATTGATAAAGATTATGGGCTAGTGTTAATAAACTTCCTCCACCGAAAAAGATGATATTTAACAGGATGAACAGCCATTTCATATTACTCGGAGTCACCGAAAGCTCCTCGTTCCACAAGCCAGAAATCTCATCCGGACTGCCCAAACGTGAGACGATTCTATTATAGATTTCAGCTTCAGTATGACAATCATAGGATTCATTCAGGATTTCTTCAATATGGGATTCATAATCAAGAAGAATATTCTCTTTTTCTTTATGGTTTATCAATCCCTTTGATAGTTCTTCAAGAAACCTAGTCTTTGACCGTTCCATGCTTCGATCTCCCAATTACTTTATTCATAACTTGAACAAAATCCTGCCATTCGCGAGTTTTCTCATCTAACAGTTCTCTTCCTGCATTTGTAATCCGATAATATTTACGCGCCGGACCCTTTTCCTGTTCCTGCCAGTAGCATTCAATATACTCCTGCTTATCGAGCTTGTGCAAGGCCGGATATAAGGTCCCTTCTTTCACGCTCAAGCCATTATCGCTGCGCTGTTCAAGCTCTTTCACTAATTCATAGCCGTACATATCGCGCTCATTTAATAATTGCAATAAAATTAACGAGGTACTGCCTTTTACTAATTCGCGGTTAAACATTTTCTCACCTACCTAGAAATATTAGGTACATAGAAATTCTACATCGTTCCAATTCATTTGTAAAGAAAAATAGTGACGAAAATTTCAATCGTCACTGATTTTTTCTATTATTTCATTTTAAGGTCGTTTTTTTGTCGCTTAATGAACTGGTCTCTTTCACCGCCATCTGATAATACCTCTTTGAACGCATGATTTGCTTTGTCCCCCAACAGCATTTCTGATGACCGAATCGTTTTTGGCGGCAAATTATTATTAGGTGCAGCCTGTTCATTCCAATTTCCCATTTCTATCACCTCGATATTATTGTTTGAAGTTTGGACAGGAATATCCAAAAAAAAAACGCTTGGAAATTGAATATCCCAAGCGTTTTTACGATTTTAGATAATCATTTTTTTGTTGTCCTGGAGCTGAAGTTCTTGTTCTTCCGTTCCGTCCTGTTCACGATTCTTTTTAATTTTATAATGATAGATTAAGTAACAAGCAGCCACAAATGGAACGCCAAGATAAAGAGCTAACCTTTGTGCTGGATCAAATGCTAAACTCACCAACACAGAAATATTTAATAACAAGGCAATGATCGGCAGTAGCGGGAATAATGGTGTTTTGAATTTAAGATCTTCCACTTTTCCTCCTTCCCGGATAAATTTCCTGCGGAAAGCAATTTGCGAAGCTGTAATGGAAATCCAGCCAACTTGAGCACCTAATCCTGCCACGGATAAAAGCCACATAAAAACCGTTTCTTCTGCAAAGAATCCTGAAAGTAATGATAATAAAGCAATCCCAATAGTAAAAAATAAGGCGTTGATTGGAACTCCGCTTTTATTCACTTTTGTTAGCTTAGGACTGGTCATTTTCTCTTTCGACATCGCATAAAGCATACGAGTTGCGGCATATAGACCTGAGTTCGCAACAGATAGTAACGCTGTTAGAATAACAAAGTTCATAATATCTGCGGCATATGGAATACCAATGCTATCGAATACGACAACAAACGGGCTCTCAACAACCCCAGCCTTTTCCATCGGAATTAACCCTGATAATACAAAAATTGCTAAAACGAAAAAGAAAAGGGTACGCCAAACGGTTTGTTTAATTGATTTTGGAATCGTTTTTTCTGGATCTTCACTTTCACCGGCAGCTATACCGATTAATTCGGTTCCTTGGAACGAGAAGTTAACGGCAATCATCGTAACAATCAAAGCCGTGAATCCATGTGGCATGATTCCATGCGCTGTAAAATTAGATAAGAATGGTGCAGCATGTCCGCCTTTCATGTCGATTAAGCCAAACATGGCAGCGCCGCCCAATGCAATAAACATAATAATAGCTAAAATTTTAATACTGGAAAACCAAAATTCAGCTTCACCAAACGCCTTTGCTGAAAGTGCATTAAGTGCAAATAATACAATCGCAAAAATCGCACACCAAATCCATACAGGTGAATGTGGAAACCATCTTTGCATTAGCTGACCTGCTGACAATAACTCTAACGCCACTGTCACTGACCAGCCCAGCCAATATAGCCAGCCAAGAGCAAAACCTGTTCCCGGTCCAATAAATTTGGTGGTATACGTTTGGAATGACCCAGACACAGGCATAGCAACTGATAATTCCCCAAGGCAGACCATTGTCAAAAACATGATTAATCCGCCTACAATATACGAAAGAATGGCACCAGTCGGTCCTGCCTGGCTAATTGTATAGCCTGACCCTAAAAATAATCCAGAACCAATAACTCCACCAAGTGAAATCATAAATAGGTGCCTAGACTTCATCGTTCGTTGTAATTCATGTGATGCATTGTTTTCTTGTAAATTCATTCAATTTCCCCCTTATCCCCTTCATAATGAATACGCTTCCAAATTAAAGCAATTTAGTAGAAATCGGAAATTTTTTGCTAGAGGAAAGCATTCCACAAACCTGTCGCAAATGAAAGATATCAATGGCTGAATGTTAGCAACCACCAAATCTTTCTAATAATCTTAATTTCCACATAATTAATATTTGCAATTTCCGTGCCAAAAATAGAAATCAAGTTTTGTGAACAATTTTCGAACATTTACGCCAAATTTTTTGGCATATTTGAAAAATATTTTGCACCATAAATGCAAAAATACTCTTCCCAACTAAATGGAAAGAGTATTTTGACCATTCTATACCCAACCTCTGAAACGAGAAGCTTCTGCCACTTTTTTAATTCCTACCATGTAGGCCGCTAAACGCATATCTACTTGGTGTGCTTCCGCCGTTTGATAAATATTTTCGAAGGACTCGACCATAACCTTCGCAAGTTTTTCATTTACTTCTTCTTCTGACCAATAGTAGCCTTGATTATTCTGTACCCACTCAAAATAGGATACTGTTACACCGCCGCTGCTTGCTAAAATGTCCGGCACAAGGAGAATTCCACGTTCTGTTAAGATCGTAGTCGCCTCTAACGTTGTCGGTCCATTTGCAGCCTCTACAACGATTGAAGCCTTAATATTTGCCGCATTTTGCGCAGTAATCTGGTTGGAGATAGCTGCCGGAACAAGGATATCACAATCTAATTCAAGCAATTCTTTATTAGTAATCGTATTTTTAAATAATTGCGAGAAGGAGCCGAAGCTATCCCTTCTATCAAGTAGGTAATCGATATCAAGTCCGTTTGGATCATAAACAGCCCCGTAGACATCGGACACTGCGATAACCTTTGCACCAGCATCATGCATAAATTTTGCTAAATAGCTTCCCGCATTACCAAAGCCTTGAATAACAACGCGTGCCCCTTGTAGCTTGATCCCCTTTTTCTTTACGGCTTCTTGAATACAAATTGTAACACCCGCTGCCGTTGCGGTTTCACGTCCTTTTGAGCCACCTAATACAATTGGTTTTCCTGTGATAAATCCTGGTGAATCAAATTCGCGCAAACGGCTGTACTCATCCATCATCCAGGCCATAATTTGTGAATTGGTGTAAACGTCCGGTGCTGGAATATCTTTTGTTGGTCCAACAATTTGGCTGATGGCACGAACATATCCACGGCTTAATCGTTCTAGCTCTCTGAAAGACATTTGTCGCGGATCACAAATGATTCCGCCTTTCCCACCACCATAAGGCAGATCTGTAATTCCGCACTTTAAACTCATCCAAATCGATAAAGCCTTCACTTCTTCTTCATCCACCTCTGGATGAAAACGTACCCCACCCTTAGTTGGACCTACAGCATCATTATGTTGTGAACGATAGCCGGTAAAAATTTTAACGGTACCGTCATCCATTCTGACTGGAATCCGTACAGTCAATAAGCGGATGGGCTCTTTTAATAATTCATACATTTCGTTTGTATAGCCTAACTTATTTAGCGCTTTTTGAATGACCGTTTGTGTTGAATAAAATAAATTTAATGATTCTTGTTCTTTTTGCTGTTCTTTCGTTATTTCATCTACCACATTGTTAGCAGACATATATTGACCCCCGTCGTATTAATAAGTTTGGATAATTAGAAAAATTAATTACGATAATACTTCTTGAATTTTGGCGATGGCCCAGTCGATTTCTTCTTTTGTAATAATGAGCGGTGGTGCAAAGCGAATAACCGTATCATGCGTTTCTTTACATAATAGGCCTTCTTCTTTCAAGCGTTCGCAATATGGTCTTGCTTCTTCAGTTAATTCCACCCCAATAAATAAGCCTTTTCCGCGTACTTCTTTAATCATTGGATTGTTAATCGTTTTTAATTGTTCTAGGAAGTATTTACCTAATTCCAATGAGCGTTCCGCCAACTTTTCCTCTTCAATAACATCTAAAGCTGCAAGGGAAACAGCACATGCAAGCGGATTACCGCCAAAGGTTGAACCGTGTGAACCTGGGTTAAATACGCCTAATACATCAGAGTTAGCAACTACACAAGAAATTGGGAATACGCCGCCTCCAAGTGCTTTACCGAGGATCAGCATATCTGGCTCCACTTCTTCCCAATCGCAGGCAAACATTTTACCTGTACGAGCTAAACCAACTTGAATCTCATCAGCAATAAATAGAACATTATTTTCTTTACATAAGTCAGCTGCTGCCTTTAAGAAACCTTCAGACGGCAGAATAATACCTGCTTCCCCTTGAATAGGTTCCATTAAGAACGCTGCTGTATTCGGGGTAATTGCAGCCTTTAATGCTTCTAGGTCACCATATGGTATTAATTTAATTCCAGGAAGCATTGGTCCGAAACCGCGTTTATAATCAGGGTCCGAGGATAAAGAAACTGCACCCATGGTACGTCCATGGAAGTTTCCATTACATGCGATAATTTCTGCTTGGTTTTCAGCAATTCCTTTTACGTCATAACCCCAGCGGCGGGCTGCTTTTAATGCTGTTTCAACAGCTTCCGCACCCGTGTTCATTGGAAGGGCCATGTTTTTATTGGTTAGCTTACAAATTTTTTCATACCAAGGGCCAAGTTGGTCATTATGAAATGCACGCGAGGTTAATGTTACTCTATCCGCTTGGTCTTTTAATGCTTGAATGATTTTTGGATGACGGTGTCCTTGGTTTACCGCTGAATAGGCACTTAGCATATCCATGTAGCGGTTTCCTTCTGGACTTTCTACCCATACGCCTTCAGCCTTAGCGATAACGATAGGCAGTGGATGATAGTTGTTAGCACCAAACTTTTGTGTTTGTTCGATAATAGTTGTTGATTTCGTTAATGTTTCGTTCATTTGATTTTCCTCCTTTAATTAGAGCATTTCCGATGTAGTTTTTGCTTGCATATGAAGAAGTAAGTAATCAGGACCGCCAGCTTTTGAATCTGTTCCTGACATATTGAAACCGCCAAATGGCTGATAACCAACGATTGCACCCGTACAGGTACGGTTAAAATATAGGTTTCCAACATGGAATTCCGCGCGCGCTCTTTCAATATGCTCGCGGTTGTTGGAAATCAATGCACCAGTAAGACCGTAATCGGTGTTATTGGCAATTTTCATCATATGATCGAAATCACGCGCTTTACAGAACGTCACAACTGGTCCAAAAATTTCTTCTTGCATAAGGCGGGCATTTTCATCTAAGTCAGCAAAAATTGTCGGCTGGATGAAGTATCCTTTAGCGTCGTCTCCTTCTCCACCAGTCATCAATCTGCCTTCTTGTTTACCAATTTCAATATAGTTCATGATTTTCTTGAACGATTTCTCATCAATGACTGGTCCCATATAGGTGTCAAGTGATTCAGGATTGCCAAGTTTAAGTGTTTTTGTTAAGGCAACGGCCTTTTCAAGTACTTCATCATAAACATCCTGATGAACGACTGCGCGAGAACCGGCTGAACATTTTTGGCCAGAAAATCCGAAAGCAGAATAAACAATGGAAGCTGCCGCTAAATCTAAATCAGCATCGTTGTCGACAACCACTGTGTCTTTACCGCCCATTTCAGCAATCACGCGCTTCAACCAGATTTGTCCAGGGTTTACCTTTGCAGCACGTTCGTAAATACGGCAGCCTACTTCACGTGAACCAGTAAATGATACAAAACGAGTTTTCGGATGATCGACTAAATAATCGCCAATTTTAGCACCACTTCCTGGAACAAAGTTTAATACTCCGTTTGGCAGCCCTGCTTCATGCATCAATTCAACAAATTTTGCAGCCACAATTGGCGTTGAGTTTGCTGGCTTTAATAGAACGGTATTACCGGAAACAATGGCGGCAACCGTTGTACCTGCCATAATGGCTAACGGAAAGTTAAATGGTGAAATAATAATTCCAACGCCAAGCGGAATATAGTTAAACTGGTTATACTCCCCTGTTCGGCTTTGTACCGGCACACCCTCTTTGATTTTCAACATTTGTCTTCCATAATACTCGATGAAGTCAATCGCTTCTGCCGTATCAGCATCCGCTTCTTTCCAAGGCTTACCTGCTTCTTTTACTAGATAACTAGAGAATTCGTGTTTACGGCGGCGCATCATAGCGGCAGCACGGAATAAAATGTTGGCACGATGTTTAGGGCGCCATGTTTTCCATGATTCAAATGCACTTAGGGCAGCCTGCATGGCTTTTTCTGCTAATTCCTGATCTGCCATTGATACGGTGCCAATAATTTCCTCTTTATTTGCTGGGTTAATCGAAACGATTTTTTCTTCTGTTGTGATTGGTTCACCGCCAATGATAACCGGGTAGTGCTTACCAAGTTGGCTATGGACGTTACCAAGAGCGTCCTCAAAAGCTTTTTTATTTTTTTCATCAACAAAATTAGTAAACGGCTCATGTGTATACGCTTGCATTATTTTACCCCCTTAAATTGTTCCGCTAAAATATCATGCAAGTTCCGTGCCAATATTAATTTTGCGGTTTTTTAGGATTTTACCGTAAATTAATGCCAATTATTTTTGCGCAAATTCACATTTTTTTCACCTATATGCAAAAATATTTTGCATTGTTCCGTTTATTTTGATTAAATAAGTGCATAAAGGATAAAACCAAAGGAATGAATCATCATGGAAAATTCAAATAATACCATCCTCTATTTGCAATATTTAAACCGGATGTATAAACGGATATTAGACGAGGTAGATGTAGGAGTACATGCAGTAGACGAAACAGGCAGGACGATTATTTATAATAGAAAAATGATGCAAATGGAGTCAATGGATTTTCAAGACGTTATCAATAAAAATTTATTAGATGTGTTTATGTTTAAAGACGATCAGTCTAGTACTCTTGTAAAAGCCCTTCAAGAAGGCACGGAAACTAGCAACGTTAAACAAACCTATTTTAATAATAAAGGACAAGCCATCACGACAATTAATAATACGATTCCTATTTTTCAGGATGAAGCCCTTCAAGGTGCAGTAGAGATTGCTAACGATGTGACGAAATTAGAGCGCCTGATTAAGGGGAATATGAATAAGAGTTCGACCAGATATACCTTTGATAAAATTATTGGTCATTCTCCAGCAATCAGGGAAGTCATTGAAGCGGCTAAGCGCGCCAGTCGTACCTCTTCTTATGTATTGATTGTTGGCGAGACCGGGACCGGAAAAGAGCTCTTTGCTCAAAGCATTCATAATGCCAGCAGCCGGCTTTCTGCACCGTTTATCTCGCAAAACTGTGCAGCATTACCAGACAATTTAATTGAGGGACTGCTTTTTGGAACAAAGAGGGGCGCATTTACTGGGGCAACTGATCACCCGGGACTATTCGAACAGGCAGAGGGCGGTACCTTACTGCTGGATGAAATCAATTCCTTAAATCTTAATCTTCAAGCAAAATTACTACGTGTTCTGCAAGAAAAGATGATAAGACGGATTGGAGATACGAAGGATACTCCAGTGGATGCCCGGGTCATTGCTAACATTAACGAGGACCCGATTGATGCCATCGCCAATAATCATTTGCGGAAAGACTTATATTACCGCCTTGGTGTTGTAACCATATTCATCCCTCCTTTAAGAGATCGAAAAGAGGATATTCCCTTATTAGTTGAGCACTTCATCGAAAAATATAATGAACGATTTCAAATGAATGTTAAGGGATTATCTGAAGAGGTTACACAGTCATTCTTAGAATATGAATGGCACGGCAATGTTCGAGAACTAGAACATATCATTGAAGCTGCCATGAATATAATGTTGGATGAGGAAGTTATTCGATACTCCCACTTACCATTCCAATACCGCAATAAAATGCAGATGAAGGAGAGAATGATTCCTCTCTCGACGGTTGACACGTTTATAAAAGAACATTCAGATGTTGCCATCCCATTAAAGGATCAAATGGAGTTATTTGAAAAATCCTATATTGAGCAGGTTCTTAAAAAAAATGATTTCAATATTTCTAAGACTGCGAGTATTCTCGGTTTAAGCCGGCAAAGCCTACAATATCGGATGAAGAAATTAAACCTTGGAAATAGTTAAAATAATCAAGTAAACGCTCACATATATGAGCGTTTTTTCATATAAATTATTATCAAACTATAATAATAAAGTTTGATAAAATGGAAAAATAAGCATAAAAATTCCATTTTTACTTCATACTAATGAAAAAGATGAGGTGAAAAAAATGGGACTTCTCAACTCATTTAACCAATGGAAAGAAACAAGATATCAAAATCATGTTGAAAATATGAAGGACCAAGGCAAATGTCCTGATTGTCAAGGCAGAGGGTATACAGTTTATCCTTATAATGAGTTTGCGTACTTTAACTCCTTCGAATGTCCAGGATGCCAAGGAAGCGGGAACTATACGGATTGGGAGGAAATGAGATAATTCTTAATTCCGCTATTTATTACCAAAATAAAACAAAAACCTTTCACAGTCCTATTGAAAAAATAGAACTGTGAAAGGTTTTATTATATTAGTCCTTCACTGATCGCTTCTGATACCTCTTTTTCTAGCTCAGCCGGTATTCGTCCTGAATAAAGAGCATCATGCAATTCCTCTTTTGTTACCGTAACGATTAGATCATCATTTACTTCTGTAGAAGTAACTTGAAAATCTTCTTTCGTTGACGTAACGCCTGGAATGTCGTTTCCTTCTGAGGAAGCAACTTGAAAATCCTCTATCAGTTCAATAATGGAATCCAGTCCTAAATAATTACTTATCCTCTTCAAAAAGCTTTCTTCCTTTTGTAGATTTTTTGAAGCACTGCGAATTTGCTTAGAGGTTTTATCAAAATCCTTTTTGACATAAATCTGTTGATTTTTAAAATCATTTTCGGCTTGATTTAGCTGTTTTTTATATTCATTTTCGACAAGTTTCATCTGTTTTTTATATTCATTTTCGACAAGTTTCATCTGTTTTTTATAATCTTTTTCAGCATGTTTTATCTGTTTTTTATAATCATTATTGACATTGATTGTCTCTTTTAAGTAGTCGTATTTTGCCTTCTTTAAATGATATGTTAATTTTTTCTTCTCTAGGGCAATATCTTCGACAAATTGCTCATTCAAATCATTTAAATTTGCCAAAACCGCTTCAATCCTCTGGACCATATATCTGTTTAATTCATCAAGCTTTTGCTCGAGTTCATTTAATGTTTCTTCAGCCCGCTTATGATCATTTTTCACCTGATTATAGGCATCTTGAGTTGCATTCCCTCGATTGAATGCCTCCTCCGTTTTTTGAAAACGGAATTTGACATCCTCTAAGACCCTTTTTCTTACCTCGTATTCTTCGACTACCCCTTTTTTGGCGGTATCGTAGCTTTCTTTCACTTGTAATGCTTCTTCTATATAATTTCGCATTATTAACTCATAATTACCCTGATCCATCCCATAAGTTCTCCTTTCTGCCGCTTTTTTTATAGACGATTATCCGTTATTAATCAAAATATGCAAAAAGGCAAGTTATGGTTTATATTCCTTTATAAATGGGTATTCAAATAAGGCTGTGTTAAACTTGGCTGTTGATTTCCTCTCCAGGCGTTTCGCTTTCCGCGGGCGTGTCGGGGAGCCTCCTCGGCGCTTTGGCGCCTGCGGGGTCTCCCCTG
>NZ_JBCNAD010000050.1:0-1452 GCF_050477905.1 Neobacillus pocheonensis
TTTTTTGCTTGCCAAATACAAAAGAAGGATTTATGATTATTGGAACTTCTTGGTCCTTTACATAAAATTGCAAACAATACATATACCAGGTTTGTTTTTCATGTATTCTTTTTTTAAAATATCTAACTTCAATTACTTCGTTAAAAACGACTTCTTTTTTATGTTTCTTTTTTTCAATTATTTTATTTGAATAAACAGCTACATACCCTCGAATATCTCCACGATAATGACGGAATATCAGAAAAAATGTTAACAGACATCCAATCCCATAAACGCACAAAAACAAATCTTTTTCAATTACACCCCTAATAGTCATCCCTAAACAAAACAATATCGCAATTAGATTAGCAATTTCAAATACGATGATTTCCCATTTTTGACGTTCGTAAAACAATATAGGATTTTCCAGAGAACTCACTCCATAAGTTAGTAAATAAGGTATGTAAAAAAGTCAATAGGGATAGATTAATAAGGAAAAATCACAATTGACCAAAAATGCTAAGAATTAGAATTAATAAGTAAAAAATTCCGATAAATATTACACATCCAACAACAAAGTTATATCGTCTTTTAATTGGATTAAAAAGTTCTTTTAAACCCGTGATTAAGTGTTCTTCTTTTTTCAAAGTATCTGACCTTGTAGAACGTACAAATCCTATGATGGCTAAAATGAAACCAATTGTCCCGAAAGTACCGCTACTTATAGTATGAGTTAGACGCAAAATGATGGCTACCAACGCTATTAATGGTACTAGAACAATAAAAAAATATTCTTTTATTTTCATTTGTATCACCAAATTTTTTATAAGTTTTAACAAACATTAGTCCTGTTAATAATTGAATTTTACATTACCAAATGGTTTTTCAAATGGAAATTTAATCCTTAATTTAAATTCCTTATTGAACAATCCTGTCACGTTTGTTCAATAAGAAAAGGAGGTGCCGCAGCTCCCTCCGTATTGTTTAACTCAAGTACCCGTTAGTGAAGTAAGGGCAGTCTGACTTTGTTAAAACATGTGTAACAAAAATTGCAACCAAAAAAAATCAAGAATCATAAGGATGCCTATCCCAAACAAAATGTAAGAGGAAATTTTGTGTTTTTTCATATATTCTTCAACTCCACCCACAATGGCACCACAAAAAAAGAAAAGATAGCCCAATCTTGTAAGCCATATCGTAAACGAAGTTTCAGGGGTGACTAAGGATGAGTGGATAAGGAACATAACAGTTCCTATTATCATCAACAAATACCACAAATGCCGCTTGAGTTGATTCAATTTATTGCCCTCACTTACATTTTTATTAGAATAAATTTATAATTTCTTAACAAATAACTGTTTTCTTTTTATCAACTAGAGTATTCTACTGTATACTTCATTATTTGCATACGGTAAATTAATTCCTTTATTTCATACTCCTTATTCAAGTAACCTCCCTCTATATAGAAAGGAA
>NZ_JBCNAD010000051.1:0-3042 GCF_050477905.1 Neobacillus pocheonensis
TTGTTACGTTGGCTTCGTTTCGTAAGAAACGAATATTATTGTTTGTTAACGTTTTTGTTTGTTTAGTTTTCAAAGAGCAAGTTCACCGCTCAAAAGCGACTTTATTAATATATCATTTCAAGTTGTTAATGTCAACAACTTATTTCATTTAGTTCATCGTCTCGCTGACGACTTTTCATATATTACAGGAGATTAATAGATTGGTCAATACTTTTTTTAAAAAAAATTAAAATGATTTATTTTCACTATCAATCACTAAAAAAGCTATCAATCTCTTCGGCAAATTTTGCGTGGTAAGTTACTTCTGACTTCATGGGGCGATAACATGAGTTCACAATTTAAAAAAAGAGGCTGCTCAAAAGCGTTATCCTTTAACGCCCTTTGAGACAGTCTCTCTCCTATTAAATACAATTATGATACCGAGCAAACCTTTTTCAACCGGCTGCAGATGGCTTCACCGACCTCAATCGTTGATGATGTGCCGCCGATATCTGAGGTTTTGATTCCGTCATTTGTTACCTCTTCTACTACATCCAAAAGCTTCTGTCCCAGTTCCTGCTCCCCAAAATGATCGAGCATCATTTTAGCAGTCCAAATCTGCCCGATTGGGTTGGCAATGCCTTTGCCATAAATATCCGGCGCAGAACCATGAACAGGTTCAAACATAGATGGATACTTTCCCTCTAGATTAATATTGGCTGCAGGCGCAATCCCGATACTACCCATGATTGCCCCTCCAATATCAGTTAGAATATCGCCAAATAGATTACTTGCCACAATCACATCAAAAATCTGCGGCCTTGTCACGAAAAAGGCAGCTAGCGCATCGATATGGTAGGAAGCCGTTTGAATATCCGCATAGTCTGTTTTGACTTCATTAAAGACCTCATCCCAAAACGGCATCGAGTGGACAATACCGTTCGACTTCGTTGCGGATGTGACATGCCCTCTTCTCTGCTTAGCCAATTCAAACGCATAGCGCATCGCACGTTCTGTTCCCTTTTTTGTAAAAATAGCATTTTGGATGGCCACCTCATCTTCACCACGATGAATCCTTCCACCCACTTCACTATATTCGCCTTCACTATTTTCTCGTACCACAATTAAATCAAAGTCATTGGGATTAACTAACGGTGACTTCAGTCCTTTAAAAAACTTTGCTGGTCGAATATTGATCGATTGTTCAAACTCTCGGCGAATCTTAATCAAAAGTCCCCATAACGAAACATGATCTGGAATCAACTGAGGATTTCCAATCGCCCCTAGAAAAATTGCCTCAAAGTTTTTTAAAATATCCAAACCGTCATCCGGCATCATTTTTCCATGCTCCATGTAGTAGTCACAGCTCCATGGAAACTCTTTGTACTCAAACTTTAATCCGCCATGTATTTCAGCTATTGTATCTAAAACCTTTATGGCAACAGGAACGACTTCTTTGCCAATCCCATCCCCCGGAATAACAGCCATTTCTAGTTTCTTCATAATTTCTCCCTACTCTCTTATTGGAATATTTCGACCTGTTAATACTAATCTTTCCGTGCGCGTCATAGACAACCAGTAAAGTAACATTTATAAAAATCTATTATGTAGGTATTCCACAAGAAAATTATACTATATTTTTACAAATGGCTATTTGTACAATTTATCTAGTTTATCCTCTTTTATTATTCATTATTGATTTTCGTGTAGACATGAGAATTCATAGGCGGAGAATTTCCGGCTAATGTACTTAGAGGGAGTTTAAGAAGCAGATATAAGCGGAGATATTCCGATTAATTACCATAAATAAGACAAAATCCAAGGATCTGGATAAGTTAAACGGAAAAACTTCCTTTATTTTTAAGGGAATATGGGTATTTCCCAATTCACACGGAATATTTCCGTTTATTTTTCAAACACAGTGAAATCATCATTGAGTTAGAACGGAGCCTTAGTTTAAATAAAGGAACTAAAGTAGACTAGATAACAAAGAAATAGTGGATTTGTTTTTTATATAAGTGGCAAAAGCAATTAGTAAGGAAGATGATATTACAATGAGGTTGAAAATATAAATACGGAAGAAAAAGAAGAGTTTTTAGGGAGATTATAAGTGAGTCGGGGATTATTATAGTGGGCCTAAATGGACTCGAACCATCGACCTCACGCTTATCAGGCGTGCGCTCTAACCAGCTGAGCTATAGGCCCATTAAAAAATGGAGCGGGTGATGAGAATCGAACTCACAACATCAGCTTGGAAGGCTGAGGTTTTACCACTAAACTACACCCGCACTTTGGAAAAATTGAATAATGGTGGAGGGGGACGGATTCGAACCGCCGAACCCTGAGGGAGCGGATTTACAGTCCGCCGCGTTTAGCCACTTCGCTACCCCTCCGCATTTAAACAAAACTAAAAAAATGGTGGCTCAGGACGGAATCGAACCGCCGACACAAGGATTTTCAGTCCTTTGCTCTACCGACTGAGCTACTGAGCCATATTTTAAATAATTTCCTACAATAAATTTGAGGTCATTCCTTTGCTCAAAAGAACTTTCGTTCTTTCTCGCAGATTGCCGCAGATGCTTTTTCAATGAAGTGAGCAATCTGCTCTACCGACTGAGCTTCTGAGCCATATGGTGGAGGATGACGGGATCGAACCGCCGACCCTCTGCTTGTAAGGCAGATGCTCTCCCAGCTGAGCTAATCCTCCAAATTAATGAACATTATTTTCGCTATCACGAAAAACTTTGGTGACCCCTACGGGATTCGAACCCGTGTTACCGCCGTGAAAGGGCGGTGTCTTAACCGCTTGACCAAGGGGCCCAAAATGTAAAATGTGCAAAATAATAGCCCCAAAAGGGGCTTAGCCTGGCAACGTCCTACTCTCACAGGGGCGCCTGCCCCAACTACCATCGGCGCTGAGAAGCTTAACTTCCGTGTTCGGTATGGGAACGGGTGTGACCTTCTCGCCATAATTACCAGACTATTTATTTGAGGTTTCATTCCCTCAAAACTAGATAATGCAGAAGAAGTTTTCGTAAAAACGAGTTCGCTTTAAAACTTGGT